>JAJRQE010000227.1 GCA_024280415.1 Spirochaetota bacterium
ATAGCGATTGCCAGTGGAAAGGGTGGTACAGGAAAAACTACTCTTTCTACAAATTTGGCTTCTTTTATAGCAGAAAGCAGGCTATGTGTTCTTTCAGACCTGGATGTTGAAGAACCCAATTCCGGTCTTTTTATTAAAGCAGAACTTATTCATAAAGAGGATAAGTTTAAAATGATCCCTGAATGGGAAAAAAGTAATTGTGAACTCTGTGGAAATTGTCAGACAGTATGCAATTTTAATGCAGTTCTAAAAATGGGTAAAATGATAATGGTTTTTCCTGAACTTTGTCACGGCTGCTACGCCTGTTCAGAGTTATGTCCTACAGGTTCTCTTCCCATGAAACAGAAAAAAATGGGAGAACTTAAGGCTTTTAAAGCCGGGAATTTAAATTTTATCGAAAGTAAGCTGATTATAGGAGAGGAGCAGGCTGTTCCTTTAATAAAGCAGACTATTGATTATGTAGATGAAAAATTTGGAAAAGAAGTAATAAAAATTTTTGATTCTCCTCCAGGAACTTCCTGTCCCGTTATAGAAGCCACCAGAGATGCAGATCTTGTTATTCTTGTAACTGAACCAACGCCATTTGGTCTCCATGATTTAAAACTGGCAGTAGAAATAGTTAAGCAGATGGGGAAACCTTTCGGTATAGTTATTAACCGGTATGGAATTGGAAATAATGGTGTTGAAGCATATTGCAGAAAAAATAATATAGACATAATTGCAACTATTCCTAACGATAGAATAATAGCAGAAACTTACTCCCGGGGAGAATTGTTGTATCCAACTATTCCTTCTGTAAAAGAAGCTGTTAAATTAATAAGTAATTATATTGATAATTTCAATAGCTACATAGAGGTGCAGATAAAGTGAAAGAGATAGTAGTAATTTCCGGTAAAGGCGGAACAGGTAAGACTTCTATAACTGCTTCACTTGCTTTTCTTGGAGGCACAGATCTGATTATTGCAGATTGTGATGTTGATGCTGCAGATATGCATCTTCTTATGGCTCCTGATTTTGGAAAGGTCGAGGATTTTTTTAGTGGCGAGCTCAGTCTAATTGATCAGGGTTCATGTATTAAATGTGGGAAGTGCAGGGATGTATGCAGATTCGATGCTATTCCCATTATTGACAGTCAGTATATTGTTGATTCTCTTGGATGTGAGGGGTGCGGGTACTGTTCCAGGGTCTGTCTGGTAAATGCAATTACAAATTCAAAGCCTAATGTTGGTAAGGTTTTTGTTTCTGATATAAGAACAGGTACAACCATGATACATGCCAGGTTAAGTATTGGTGCTGATAATTCCGGAAAGCTTGTAGCTCAGGTAAAAAATGAGGCAAAAACTCTTGCAGAAAAAGAGAATAAAATTGCTGTATTGGTAGATGGTTCTCCTGGAGTGGGATGTCCCGTGGTGTCTTCCCTGTCAGGTGCCAGTTTTACTGTATTAGTAACTGAACCAACAGTTTCAGGATTGCACGATCTTAAGAGAGTTTATGAACTTGTAAAAAAGTTTGGAATAAAAGCCGGTTGTATTATAAATAAAGCAGATCTTAACAAAAATATGGCAGGTGATATTAAAATCTTTCTTAAAGAAGAGGGAATTGTTCTTCTTTCTGAGATTCCATATAACGAAAATTTTACTAAAGCCATGACAAATGGGAAAACTATTGTAGAGTATGATAAAGATTTAGGAAAAATAATCAGCGAAAGCTGGGATAAAATAAAGCATATAGTAGAAATTTAAAAAGAGAAAGCGGGTGACTGATTTTGTCTGGATTCGTATCCATGCATCACTGGAACCCGGTCTTAGTTAAGGAGAAAACGATATGAAAATAGTGTTTACATCAAAAGGTACAGATATGGATGCAGCTATGGATCCGAGGTTTGGAAGAACAGAGTATTTTGTTATATTTGATGAAGATTCAAAGAGTGTTGAATCATTTGACAATAGAGCCATTGAAGGAGAAGCCCATGGAGCTGGCTCAAAAACAGCACAGAAGCTGGGTGAATTGGGAGCTGAGGTTCTTATTACAGGAAATGGTCCTGGTGGAAATGCTGCTACAGTATTGAAAACAATGGGGACTGAAGTTTTTGTTGGAGCAGGGGATATGAATGTAATAGAAGCCTATGATGCTTATAAAGCCGGCTCTTTGAAAAAGGCATAAGGAAAATATTCTCAAAGGTAAAACACGAAATTTTATAGGAATTTAGAGGATTTACAAATTAATGGAAAAATATGATATTGCGGTTATCGGCGGAGGCCCTGCGGGTGTAACTCTTGCGAAATTACTGGGTAAAACAAATAAAATGGCAATAATACGACCAGAGGATTACAGTATGATCTACTGTGCTCTTCCTTATGCCATCGAAGGATTAATTGATAACGAGAAAACTTTTAAAAGTGACAGTTTAGTTACAGATGCAGGGGCTGAGCTTATTAGGAATACCGTTAAAAAAGTAAATTTTGATAATAAAACCCTGGTTTTTACAGATAATTCAGAAATAGCTTTTAATAAACTGATTTTTGCAACTGGTGCTGTACCTTTTATACCTCCAATACCAGGGAGCAGTCTTAAGGGTGTTGGAGCATTTAAAACTCAGGATTATCTTGTCTGGATTGAACAGATGGTATCCCATGGATTGAAAAAAGCTGTTGTAGTAGGTGCTGGTGCTATAGGTATTGAGCTTGCTCAGGCTTTTAGTTACAGAAAAGTTGCAGTAGATTTAGTAGATATGGGTGATTCAGTGCTCCCCAACCTGGTTGATTCTGATATGTCCGGGGTATTAAGTACTGAACTTGAACGGGAATGGATTAAATTACATCTTCAGTCCAAATTAGTTGAACTTAAGGGTAAGGATCATGTCGAATCTGTTGTTCTTGGTAGTGGTAAAACAATCGATTTTGAATCCTATGAAGGGGAAAACTGTTCAGGCATAGTAATATTTGCTGCAGGAATGAAACCTGAAATATCATTAGTTAAGGATAGTTCTATTGTTACTGACAGGGATGGTATTGTAGTAAATGACAGGATGGAAACAAATCTGAAAGATATTTATGCTGTTGGTGATTGTGTACAGTTTAATAGTGGAATTACCGGAAAGGTTCAGTCTGGTAAGCTTGCTACAAATGCTGTACCTATGGCAAAAATTCTTGGCTTTAATTTAAAGGGGCAAAACAGAACCTACCCTGGTTTCTATAATGGCGCTGCCACTAAGGTTGGTAAGTACTTTATAGGTGGAACTGGTCTTTCTGAGGCAGCTGCAACAGCTTTCGGGTATGATGTTGTTTGCGGTTATAGTGAAGTTACTACAAAGTTTCCTATTATGCCTGGTGCAAAAAAGAAGAGGATGAAGCTTATAGTAGATAAGGCCACGCATAGGGTTCTAGGTGCGCAGATAGTTAGTGAGGAGCCTGTAGTTAGCAGGATAGATCTGCTTACCTTTGCAATTCAGAAGGAAAGTACTGTAGAAGATCTTTCTGCACTAAGTTATGCATCCCAGCCTCATCAGTCTTTCTATCCTGCAGCAAATATAGTTGTTCTTGCAGCGGAAGATATTAGAAAGAAACAGAGTTGGTAAAATAATGAAAAATGAATGTAAGTGGTTCCATGTTTGCCCTATGAGGTTTGCCTTCGAAAGGGGTGTGCTTGAGGAAAAGTAATATTAGATCCTATTGTAAAGGCAGCTGGAGCAGCTGTATTTATAATGGATCCATTATATTACGCTTATGGATAATAATAACAACATTCTTAAAATATAAAACATATTTCTAACAACCTTGTAAAAAGTACAAAAATATAAAAAATAAGTTTGTATTAACTGCAAAAGTATTATACTATTGCAGTATGTACAGACAAATTATTGAAGAATTAAAAAGATGGCAGTATAAAATAAATAGAAAACCTGTAGTATTGCGAGGAGCAAGGCAGGTTGGTAAAACCACAGTGGCCAGACAAATGGGAGCATATTTTGATAATTTTGTAGAAATAAATTTTGAAGAATCTCCTGAGATGGTCACTTTTTTTGATGGCAGCTTAAACCCTTATGAAATTATTCTTAACCTGCAGAATTATCTGGGTGTAAGAATTGAAGATGGCAAAACTCTATTATTTTTTGATGAGATTCAGGATTGTCCAAGAGCTTTATTATCCTTAAGATATTTCTTTGAAAAAAGACCGGAACTTCATGTTCTTGCTGCAGGTTCACTGATAGATTTTATACTTGAATCGTTATCATTCCCTGTAGGGCGTGTTGACTTTTATTATCTGTATCCACTTAATTTTGTTGAATTTCTTTATGCTTTGGGAAAAGAAAGTCTTTTGCAGTATGGTGCTCAATCTATTCAGTATCCCGAGGCTATTCATAAGAAATTGTTATTGTTGTTAAGAGATTATACTGTTGTAGGTGGTATGCCTCAGGTTGTAAAGGAGTACATTGTAAGCGGAAATTTTGTTGAATGTCAAAATATACAGTCTTCTATTATTGAGACCTTTAAGGCAGATTTTCCAAAGTATGCTAAAAAAAACAGTATAAAATATCTGTCGACAGTTTTTAATGCTGTTCCCTTGCAGTTAGGTAGAAAACTTAAGTACACAAATATTTCTAATCTGTATAAAGCAAGAGAACTGGGTGCTGCCTTTGAGTTGTTGGAAAAAGCGGGGTTGATAATTCCAGTTTATCACACAAGTGCTAACGGTATTCCTTTAGAATCTGAAAAAAATTATAAAAAATTTAAAGCCATCTTTTTTGATATAGGGCTGGCACTCCGAATTCTTCGTATTTCTGCAAAAGAATTGCTTTTAAATGATGATATCAGCCTTATTAATGAGGGTGGGCTTGCTGAACAGTTCGTAGGTCAGGAATTGCTGGCTTATTCTTTCTGCCGTGAAAAAGGACATCTGTATTATTGGCACAGGGAAAATAAATCCAGTAATGCTGAACTTGATTATGTTATCGAGTCTGCTGGTAAAATTGTTCCTATCGAGGTTAAGTCAGGTTTAAAGGGAACTATTAAAAGTTTGAGAATATTTATTAAAGAGAAAAAAACAGAAGTAAGTTACTGTTTTACACGAAGTAAATTTACTGAGACAGAAGGGATACGATATATGCCTATATACAGTATTTATAAATTGTATGAGTAAATTAATAATAGGAATAGATATCGGAGGTACAAAATGTGCAGTTGTTTTTGGTAATACTGTGCCGGAGATACTGGATAGGATTGAGTTTCCCACAGATTCAGGCTCTGGTTCTGACCAGGCAATAGAGAAGATTGAAATTGCTGTGAAAGATTTTCTTGACCAGATTGGTGACGAAAAAATAGGGGCAATTGGTATAAGCTGCGGCGGTCCTCTGGATAGCAAGAAGGGTGTTATTCTCTCTCCGCCTAATCTTCCGGGATGGGATAATATCCCAATTGTAAGTATTCTTGAAAAAAAGTTTGGAATTCCTGTTGCACTCCAGAATGATGCCAATGCATGTGCCCTGGCCGAATGGAAGTGGGGAGCAGGCAGGGGCACCAGTAATATGATTTTTCTAACCTTTGGAACCGGCCTTGGTGCCGGGCTTATTCTGGATGGCAGGTTATATTCCGGAACTAACGATATGGCAGGTGAAGTCGGCCATGTTCGCCTGGAGAAGGACGGTCCTGTGGGTTACGGGAAAAGGGGATCTTTTGAGGGGTTCTGCAGCGGAGGTGGAATTGCCCTTCTGGCAAAGGAAAAACTACAAATCTGTAATAATAAATCTTCAGCTTTTTTTATAAAATTTTCAGAGGATAAAATGGTAACAGCCAGGGATGTTTGTGAGTTTGCCTCGAAAGGGGATTCTGTTGCTCTGGATATTCTTAAAGAGAGCGGTAAACGTTTGGGTATGGGACTCTCTATGTTAATAGATATACTCAATCCCGAACGCATTGTAATTGGTTCTGTTTTTGCCCGGTGCAGGGATTATCTGGAACCTGCAGCACAGGCTGTTATACAGAAAGAAGCTCTTGGAGCTGCCCGGAAAGTGTGTTCTGTTGTTCCTGCGGCTTTAGGTAAATCAATAGGGGATTTTGCCAGTCTTGGTGTTGCGCTTAATGCTTTAGATAACAGCTGACTCTCTTACAATCATCTTCGGAATAATTATATGCTCCGGTTTTGGTTTTTCCGGATTCTGTATCATCTCAAGGAGTTCCAGCGCAGCAATCCTGCCAATATCTTTAATATTTTGGGAAATAGTAGTTAACGGTACTCTGCAAAAAGAGGATAGTTTGATATCGTCATAGCCAATAACAGAAACCTGCTCTGGTATAGATATTCCCATCTCAAGCAGTTTTGTTATTAATCCGATTGCAACATTATCATTTGTCACAAATATAGCTGTCTCTATCTCTGAAAGAGTATTTCTTACTGCCAGGACAGAGGCTATTTCATATCCCTGCTCATAGGTATTAATATTTTCATAATGAATAATTTTATCCCATTTAGAAAAATTATTTTTAAAACCCTGGACCCGTTGATCAATTGTCTGATGTTTAAAACCAGTAATTATAATATTGGAAGGTCTGTTTCTTCTATTAAAGAAGTCTGCTGCCAGTTTCCCTCCCTGGTAATTATCACAGGCGATGTAAGCAATTCCTTTCTCTTTTGGAATAATATTTATTAGAAGGAAGGGTATATCTGAAGCCTGTAGCATTTCTATTGATTTAGAACCATCAGATACAGGGGCAAGAATAATTCCATCGACACGACTGCTGATAAGCTGCTGTACAAGTTGCAACTCTTTTTCTTTATTCCACTTGGAGCTTGATATTTGCATGGAATAACCTACCTGACTAATTATTTGATCAAAACCATCGGCCACCTCAATAAAAAAAAAGTTGGCGAGTTCTGCTATAACAATCCCTACTGTTTTTCTAGGGGAACCGGCCAGACTCTGTGCTAGATTGTTTGGTACAAAGGAGTATTTTTCTATAATCTGCAGGATTTTCTCTTTGGATTCAGGTTTTACCTTTAGAGAGTCGGAGAGAACTCGCGAAACAGTTGCTTTTGACACACCTGCTTCTTCTGCAATATCTGAAATAGTCATTCTTTTTTTCTTCATCCGAAAAAGTAATCTTCAATGATCATACACAGGGTATGATATACGGGAAGATGTAACTCCTGAATTTTATAAGTTTAATTCTCACTGACTTTAATACACACATCGCAAATTTCTGATAGCCGGCTCTCTTTTGTTCCTGTCATGGCAAAAGTTTTTAACCCCATGGCTTTTGCTGTAATTGCTGCAGCGACCACATTTTTTGCATTTCCTGATGTTGAAATTCCCCAGAGGAGATCTTCAGGTTTTCCTATCCCCATAACCTGCTGGGCAAAAATAAGAGAAGGATCCACGTCATTCAGGAAAGCTGTGTTCAGGGCTGAATGGGCACTTAATGATATGGCGGGGATACCCTGTTGTAAAAGATTTCCTATATGTCTCCCGGTCTTACCACCTGTGCTTTCCAATTTTTTTTTCTGTTTTTGTGAAAGGGGACGGAGATGGATAAATCCCTTCATCAACTCTCCTACAATATGGTCTGCATCTGCGGAACTTCCTCCATTCCCGCAAATAAGGAATTTACCCCCATCTTCTACTGACCTGATCAATAGCTCTGAACCGTCTTTAATTTCTTTCTTACTTTCTGCAAGCACAGGGTAACGTATTATCAGGTTATCAATAAAATTATCCATAGTCTTAATCTCTTTCATCTAATTTATTCCTGGTTCTTCTCGACTAAAAGGGGTCCCGGATACTTCGTATCGCCCATTTTATCTTTTTTTAATCTTTGATAAAGATGCAACAGAAAGTCTCTATTGTCAATTGATGTATAATCTACAGGGCATCCCATTCTGCTGAATGTTTTCATGAAGCGGAGGTAGTAGGCAGGATTATCCATTGGAGGTTCCCCTTTTGACCAGTCCCAGGTTTCTTTTTGAAGATCAATAACATGTATATTGCATTTTTTTATATCGGATCCCTTTTTTTGATGATATTACGAGCCATAGAGAGAGATTTTTCAAAAATCATGGGAGACATGACGGCAGAGCCGATAGAGAGGTAGACTCCTCCTTCCAGACCTGATACTGAATTTACAAATGAGAGAAAATCTCTTTCTGCACACCGACCCAATGCCGCACCTCTGTTTGCTCTGTGGGTATAAATAATATCATGACCGAACATTGGGTGGCTGGTAAAGGGGATTTTGCATGTAAAGGCACTCGCCTGTATGCTGTATTTGGAATAGGGGTGTTTTATTTCCATCCAGCCTGGGAGTAATTTTTCTGTTTCAATGAGTTCAAGAAAATCAGCTGCAGCTGCCTGTTTCCAAAGTGGAGCACCCGTTTCCCCCCGAATTATACCGAACAGTTTATTTTTTTCAGGGATTTCGAGTCCTTCCCGACATATCATAGAGCCTATTGCTTCTCCATATCCCAAACCTGAGTATGCCCCTGCCATTAGTGCAAGGTTTATATATAAGCCTGTTTCTTCCCAAATACCAAATTTGCCGTCCTGAACATTTTCTCTGACATCTTCTGAACTTTCCCCCTGGTAAGCAAATTCCCAGTCATGAATTACGCCTGCTCCATTTGTAGCCAGATGGGTTATCCAACCCTCTTTGATCAGAGCAGATATAATTCTGCCCAATCCATTCTTTATTGTATGGGCACCAAATGCCAGAATTACAGATTTGTTATTTCTCCTTGCGGATATGATCTCATTTGCGATAATCTTAATTCTATCAATAATTCTATTTTCAATATTTGCAGAAACTGCATCGGGATCTATACTTGCTTCATCAATTTTTACTTTGCTAATTCTTGTATTAAGGGGGTAGAAATCCATTTCGTATCGATCAAAATATTTCATGGCTTACATCCTCCAGCCAAGATATTCAGATAATGCTGGAATCCATGAGAAGTCGGGAATAAGGGCCTGTGCACCCCCAAGAATAAGGCGGGACCTTTTTTCCGGATTTATTCCGAATCTCTGTTTTTCGTCACTCACCAGTCCGATCCTCGTAAACCCGCGTTTTGCGGCTTCTCTCATCTCTACAGGACCGTCGCCGAAAACATAACATTCTTCGGGTTTGATATTATCAGGAAGGCTGTTAATTATTGTTTCAATGACCATTTTTTTAGGATCGTCATTAACATTTCCCACAGAACCGAAAATACCCCCATCAAAATAATCATCATAACCAAGAATAGCTGCTTCCTGACCTACATCGTTCTGATCTGTTCCGCTGGCAAGGTAGATAGATATTCCCTTCTCTCTTAATATCTCAAGGAACTGAATTGCTCCCTTCATGGTTACATCATCTAGATTAAGCAGGTCCCGTTCAAATAACTCAATACGGGTGGAAACCATTTTAAGCAGTTTCTCATTGTATCTGTTCTTATATTCAACAGGACTTTGAATTTTACTTTCCGGGACAAATCCAAAAGATCTGACCATATTCTGAAGATGGTGCATCTGGATAATTGTCTGGATACCTGTTGTTTTTTCGATCATCTCCTCTACAGCCTTTTCGATTCTAAGTATCTCCTGAGGAAGGGCAGATTCTTTGCAATTTCCAAGAACAGCTTCTATGGCTGTGGCTCTCATTATTGGTTCCCATCCTTGCCGGAGTGTGGAGATAGTTCCGTCATGATCAAATATTACAACCTTAGGAAGTCCTGTTTTCTTAAGGTTGATCAGTTCAACGGAACTGTCTCTAATAAACCTGGCTTTTCTGCTATCTTTAGCCAATTCCGGGTTATATCTGTAATCAGGTGATTCTCCCATTTTTAATATATCCCCTATCGAAGGATGACCAGTTTCCCTAAGTCTTGTCACAGAGACCGCCGCACTTAGGTTTCCAAGATTAAGCGCTTCCTGTAATGTCTCCCCGGTAGTGATAGCCAAAGCTGCTGCTGAGAGAAAAGCATCCCCCGCTCCGACTGGATCTGTCTGACTTACAATATTTATACCTGGTACTGTTTTTATACTTCCATCGTGATCCGCAGCTATAGCCCCATCCTCTCCAAGAGTTATTATTACCGATTTTTTCCAGTATTGGTGGAGCCACTTAACAAGTTTTTCTTTTGAGGGAACTACTTTTGTGTTCTTATGAACTTTTTTGAATAGATTCTGGGCTTCATGTATATTTAGTTTTCTTATACTTCCGTTATAAATATGATTTAAATGACGACAATCACTTATCCAGAAACATTTATCTTCATATTTTTCTATTAATCTGACAAGATTCTTTTGGAAAAACTCAGTGTGATAACCATCTGTAATCTGCTCATTGATAATTACTGTCTGATAATTACTAATATTGTTTTGAAGATTCTTCAGAAGAGATTTACTTGCCTCAGTATCTGCCTTATTAAAATTACCGATATCATATCTTGGTTTCTCATTTTTATTTTCATAAACCTTGTGATAAACATGTGTATTCCATTCAGATTCCTGAGTCTGAATGTATTTACATCCCACCTCCGAATTATTAAGTATATCCCTTAGAATAGTTCCATGATAGTCATTTCCTATAATACCATAAATGTCTATATTGGCGGCTCCCAGCACCTTTAGGTTTATAGCAACATTTCCGGCACCTCCGGCTTCAAATTTTAACCCAGAAACAGGTTGTGTCCGTATTCCTGTTTCCACGGATATTTCACTCTTTCGGTCATCAAGAATATAATAAATATCCAGGCATAGGTCGCCAATAACAGCAATGGAAGTACCTGATAAACCTGAAGTCATTTTTTTTATACTGTTCATTATTTCTCCACGTTAGGTCTTATTAATAAAATGTAACCGGGTACATTAATACATACATTCTATGCTTATGGAGATGTTTATGTCAATCTAAAAGCTACAACACTCGTGAAACCGATAACATAAATAGGTATGTTGATGGAAAAATTGGATACCCAGGTATTCACTTTATGGGTACCTGGGTATCCAATTGCTGTGGTTTCCGTTCTGGAAGAAAATGGTAGATTGTAGTTTTGCTTTTTTCTTCTTTGATTTGAGTCAGCTAAAGAGATAAAAGGGATTTTTAGTGTATTTATTCCTGAAAATTGGAACATGGCATAGAGATTGCTATGAAAGTAGCTATAAAATTATAAGGAGAGACAGATGAAAAAAGGTTTATTGATTACCATGATCATGCTTCTGGTTGTAAGCATGGGTACTCCTCTGTTCGCAGCAGGACAGAAGGACGCAGGAGATGATGAGATTACCATGCTCTTTATGCCTGGTATTGCAGATCCGTTTTACTATATGATGGAAAAGGAATTAAGGCAAAAGGTGAGGAACTTGGAATAAAGATAATATCAGCTGAATTCCCAAAATCCTGGGGCCCTGAAGCTCAGGTGCCTATTCTTGAAGCTACTGTTGCTCAGGGTGGAGTAGATATGATTCTTATTGCTCCAACAGCCATAGATGCTCTTGTTACACCTCTTAAGAAGTTCTATGACCAGGGTATAGAAATTATAACCGTGGACACATTTCTTGGAAATGGTGATTACTCTGTAGAAAGTGATTTCTCATTTCCATTGAGCTATATCGGCTCTGATAATGAAAAGGGTGGAAGAGAGATTGCTGAAAATCTTGCAAGGATGATTGGGGAAAAAGGTAAGGTTTATGTTAATTCGACTAATCCTGATGTTTCTTCCGTAAATGGAAGAGTAAAAGGATTCAAGGAAGGAATTAAAGAATATCCAAACATCGAACTTGTAGGTGTTGATTACAATATGGATGTTCAGCAGAAAGCTACTGACCAGACTCTTGCAGCACTTCAGAAGGATCCCGATATTGTCGGTATCTTTGCAACAAATGTTTTCTCCTCTCAGGGTGCATATCAGGCAGTTGTTAACGCTGGTCTCGTTGGTGCTGTTAAGCTCGCCACATGGGATGCCACTGTAGATATGATTAATGCTCTTAAAAAGGGACAGGTTGATCTTGTACTTGCCCAGAAGCCTTATGAAATTGGTTATCTTGCCGTAGAATGGGGTTATAAATTTCTAAAAGATGGTACGGAAATACCAAAAGCAGTTATTCCCGGATTTAAATATTTTACTCCCGATAATGCAAATGATCCTGCCATGGACGAATTTATTTATAAATAAGAGGTAGATACCTATTTATTGAAGGGGAGTCTTTTAAAGGCTCCCCGTTTTTTAAACTCTATCATTGGACTAGTAGGTTTAGTTTCTTAATGAAGGAGGACAGGGGGATATGTTTTGACTAAAAGTATAAATTCTCTAATAGAGGAATCAAAACTTCTTAAAACAGTTGCCAGGAACTGGGCTTTTTGTTTTCTTCTTTCCTTTATAATTTTATTCAGTTTTACTGGAAAAGGTTTTTTAAGTATTGTAAATTTTCAGAATATTATTCATCTTTCTGTAATAGCTGTACTAATGGCTACTGCAGAGACTTTTGTAATAATAAGTGGTGGTATTGATCTTTCAATTGGCTTTGTTATGGGTCTTTCTTCAGTAACAGCCGGAAAAATAATTCAGATTATGTTTAATAGTGGGAATTATTCACCTGCAGTAAGTATTTTGACAGGTGCAGTAATTGCTTTGGCCTTATCCCTTTTTCCGGGTTTGTTAAGCGGGATAATGATTGCAAAGTATAAAGTTCCCCCGTTTATTGCAACTCTTGGGATGTGGGGCATAACAAACGGAATTGCATTAAAGATTTGTAAAGGGTTTCCTGTTGCTATGCTTCCGGATAATCTAACTGAAATTGGTAATGGATATACTCTTTATCTCAAATCCGGTAAGGGTATAAGTTTTTTTGGTTTGCCTGACGGTGTGGGAAATGATCAGATAAGGTCATATCTTAGATTAATACCTAATTCGTTTATATTTTTATTGATAATTCTTGTCGTCCTGTGGCATCTGCTTAAAAATACTAAATTTGGACAGCACACATATGCTATTGGTGGGAATGAGGATGCCGCAGTAAGATCGGGAATAGACGTACAGAAACATATAATTAAAATTTATGTATTATCCTCTTTTATTGCTGGTATTGCTGGAGTTTTTAATGTATTTCAGACGGGAATTGGGAATTTTACCACCTTTGGTGCTATGTATGAATTATTTGCCGTAGCAGCAGTTGTTATTGGTGGGGCTAGTCTGATGGGAGGAAAGGGGAGAATCTTCGCTTCTGTTACTGGAGTTTTTCTTATTGCTGTTCTTGAAAATGGGCTTCTTATTTCTGGTGTTGAACCTTTTTACAGATTTATTGCTGTTGGATTGCTTCTTATTCTTGCAATAGTCATTGATAAATTATTTCCGGATCTTTTTTAACAAGGGGGTTTTTCCATAATGCAGAATCTAGAAATTCGGAGCAAAACAGATCTTTTTCTTAAATTAGGCAGGCAGTGGGCTGTTATATTTCTTTTTACAGAACTTGTATTTTTTAGTCTTATGGCCAGAGGTTTTTTGACATTAAATGCTTTCCAGATAATATTTTTTTATGGAACAGCTGTATTTTTATTGGCTACAGCAGAGTTATTTGTAATAATTACAGGAGGAATTGACCTTTCTGTTGGTTATGTTATGGGTCTTGCTACAATTGTATCTGCTAAACTAATTGTTGCTTTTACAAATTCCGGTATGAATTCTCTTTTAAGTATAATTCTGGGTATTATAATCACTCTTATAATTGGTCTTATTCCGGGAATAATAAATGGATTTTTAGTTGCACGTCTGAAGGTTCCTCCATTTATTGCTACCTTTTCGATGCTTGGTATATGTCATGGTATTTCAGAATTACTGATTTCGGAAAGGCTGCTAAAAATTTACCTTATCTTGCTAATGTAATTGGAAACGGACACTTTCTTTACTATGTAAAGGGTCGGGGAATCTCTTTGTTTTTAAGACCCGAAGTTGCAAGAGGGGTTAAGGTTTTCGAGTTCCTTCCCAATGCGGTTGTAATTGCATTTGTTTTTATTGCAATTTTTGCTTTTGTTCTTGGTAAAACAAAATTTGGACAGCATACCTATGCAATTGGGGGGAATAAGGATGCAGCAATAAGGTCGGGAATTGATGTTGACAGACATCTTATAAAAATATATATGCTATCCTCTTTTCTTGCATCCCTGGCAGGTATTATCTATGTGCTTAAATATGTAACAGGTAAGGGAGATGCAGGAGCCTCTTCTCTTCTGGATTCTATAGCTGCAGTGGTTATAGGCGGTGCAAGTCTCTATGGAGGAAAGGGTACAGTCTGGAGAACTATACTTGGTGCCTTAATAATAGCTGTCCTTGAGACAGGTTTACGCATATTGGGAATCCCTACTTTTGATAAGTATATTATTGTAGGTGTTATTCTTATTTCTGCAGTTCTTATTGATCAATTTTTTCCTGAACCCACCTATAAGGAGTAATTTAATGAGCTATTTAATTGAAACAAAAAATATAACGAAGAGATTTGGAGGACTTGTTGCTGTAGATAAAATGAGCTTTGGAGTGAAAGAGGGTGAAGTGGTCGCTGTGTTAGGTGATAATGGAGCTGGTAAATCTACACTTATAAAGATGATATCCGGAGTTTATACCGCTGATGGCGGGAGTGTTTTTTATAATGGTTCAGAAGCAATAATACATACTCCTATGGATGCACTTGCTATGGGTATAGAAACAATATATCAGGATCTTGCTCTTGCAGAAAATCTAAATGTATATTCAAATATTTTTCTTGGCCGGGAAAAAACAAAAAAGAAATTCGGGATTTTTCCGGTGCTGGATCATGAATTTATGTATGATGAATCAACAAAAATTCTTAATAAACTTGATGTCAAGATACCATCATTAAAAAATAATGTCAGAACTCTTTCCGGTGGGCAGCGGCAGGCTGTTGCCATCTCAAGATCTATTTACTGGAATGCAAAGGTTCTTATAATGGATGAACCCACAGCAGCCCTTGGTGTTGCACAGCAGAAACAGGTACTGGATCTTGTAAACTCTCTAAAGGATCATGGCATTGCCATTATTCTTATCAGCCACCAGATGCGTGATGTCTTTGCGGTTGCAGACAGAATAATAGTGATGCGCAGGGGGATGAAAGTGGGGGATCTTATCAAAAAAGAAACAAGCACTGAAGAAGTTGTTAATTTGATAGTTGGTTCTGAGATGGTCAGCTGATATAGTAAGGTATGAAGCTTTTTCTTAGTACACTGTTTTTTTTTATAGGAGTTGTCTTTTTTCAATCCACTCTCACATTTTTTTTGGTTAAAGGTGTTGTAACAAATAATAATGAGGTAGCTGCAAGGGGTGAGATTGAGATAGAAGCCAATGCAGTCTATGAGAATTATAATTTGTGGGTCAGGATTCTGTGGAGAACCTTAATTAGAATCAACAAAGATGAAAAATACAAGGCTCTTGTTGATGATACCCAGCTATTCTATTCCGAAAATATTCTTGGGGATTGGTTTGAGGAAATCCTCCTGTTATCCGGTGTAGATCTGATTGTTTTAAAAAAGCAGACAAATGATAAAAATGAATTTATTCTGTCAGGAAATATATCTTTTGCTGATAAAAATCTAGATGGTTTGGAAGCCCGTAAGGATCATCCCTATATCGAACTCAGAGAGATCGACGGCGATGTGTACCTGATTGGAACTTTTAAATATGGGAATACAGAATCTTTTGAATTTTTTATTTTTAAACGGATTGATGAAAAATTTTACCGAAACCTGCCTCTTCAGGAACGTTCTGTAGTATTTCTTGCAAGTTACAGTGATCTTGGATCGGGTCTGTTTTTAGGAGATAATAATTTTAATAAATATCTTACCCCTGCCTTTTTGGATGTTCCGTATAAAGAAGTATACAATCTTGAGCTTGAAGAGGGTAGTTTTAATGCTGCTTTCCAGAATTTAGGAAAACTGCAGAGAGGAAACAGCGAAGAGGATTTTTTTCTTATTCTCTTAATTTCAAACGAGCCCCATCTGAGTATGCTCTCAATAATAAGTAAAACACTACTGTCGGTTTCTCTTATAGTTGCACTTTTCACCATTATTCTAAGTTTTTATTTTTCAGGGAAGATAACAAAACCCATAAGTATGCTTATAAAAGCAATGGAGGGCATTCGGGAAGGGTTTTATAATGTAAAAATCGATTATAAATCGGGGAATGAGGTAGGGAAGCTTTTTCAGGGTTTTAATGACATGGCTATGCAGCTTAATCAGAATAAAACAACAATGGAAGAGTTTATTCATGAAATTACATTTCTAAAAGATTATAATGAGAAAATTATTCATTCCCTTCAGGCTGGTATTGTTGTGTTGAGCAGTAATTTGAGCGTTGAAAAAGTAAACAGTATTTTTCTGGACTGTTTTAAAAAAGATGAAAGTAATATATTAGGAAAAAATATTGAAGATATCTCTATAGAGGTGATCGATAAAACTGTAATTAAAAATATTATTAAAGTACTGACAGAGGAAATAAGTTCATGGTCTGAAATAAAGAGGACTGAATCTCTGGTATATGAGATTAAGCTTTACCCTTTATTTGAATTTGATATTTCGAATAGAGAGGATCGTAGATGTGTTCTTGAGATTGACGATGTAAGTAGAAAGTATGAACTGGAAGGAAAGATCTTTCAGGCCGAAAAGCTTGCTTCCTTAAGTATTTTATCTGCAGGAGTGTCTCATGAAATTAATAATCCATTGAGTTCTATACTTACCAATGTACAGAATCTACTTGCAGGTGAATTTGATGAAGAAACAGGTATAGCTTTAAACTGGATAGAACAGGAGACCAGGAGGATAGCAAAAATAGTCAGTGAGCTGTTGGATTTCTCTGCTTCAGAAACGGAGAATCTTGGAGGTGTTGATATTAATGCCTGTATTTCTGATGTTCTGAGATTGATTAATTATGGTCTGGATCGGGAAAAGCGAATTGAGATAATTACTGATTTTAGTTCACTTCTGCCCCAGGCTGTTATCAGCAGCAGTGAATTGAAACAAATAATAATAAACCTTGTTCAGAATTCGATTCATGCAATAACAGGTTCCGGTAAGATCTATATTGAAACAAGTTATAATGCGGAAAAACGGGATATCAGTATTTGTATACGGGATTCCGGAATCGGGATGGACAATGAATCTCTTCTTCATATGTTTGATCCTTTTTATACTACAAAAATAGATGGGAAAGGAACAGGTCTTGGTTTATCGATTGTTTATGGCATAATAAATAAGTATAATGGTACAATAGATGTAAAGAGTAAAAAAAGATCTGGAACTACAATTGTTCTTGTTATTCCAGAATATGGAAATGATAATTGGGAAACATAATGAATAGTCCCTTCAGAGACAGCAGAAGTATACTTATTATAGATGATGAAGAGGGGATCAGATATGGTCTAGAGAAATTATTCATACGAGAAGGGTATAGAGTTTATTCGTCCGGTGAATATGAAGGCGCAATAGCGATTACTAAGAAAAATAAAATTGATGTTGCACTTATTGATATACGACTCAAAGGAAAAGACGATGGCATAAGTCTTCTTCGTGAGCTGAAGGATGCAGAACCCGAAATTATTATTTTAATAATAACTGGATATGGCAGTATTGACAGTAGTGTTCGGGCTATGAAGGAGGGAGCGGCTGATTATATTTTGAAACCAATTGACAACGCCAAATTGCTGGATGTTGTGAATAAAAAAGTTGAGATTAAAAGTCTAAGGAATGAAAATAGTTATTTAAAGAAAACGCTTCTTGACAGTGTTTTTACATATAAATTTATAACAGACAATTCTGAAGTTAAAGATGTTCTTAAAGTAGCAGATAAAATAAAAAATACTTCGGCTTCTGTTTTTATAACAGGAGAAAGCGGTACAGGAAAAGAAGTTCTTGCGCGGTATATCCATTTTACGAGTAATCGCGGGGGAGGGACTTTTGTTGGTATCAATTGTGCTGCTCTTTCTGATTCTCTTCTTTTAAGTGAATTATTTGGTCATGAAAAAGGTTCTTTTACAGGGGCAATAGAACAGAAAATAGGGAAATTTGAACTGGCGGATCTGGGAACGCTATTCATGGATGAAATAGGCGATATGTCTCCTGATGTACAGTCAAAACTACTTAGAGTTTTAGAAGAGAGAAGCTTTGAGAGGGTTGGGGGTATTAAAAAAATACAGGTAGATGTAAGGGTTATTGCTGCTACAAATAGAAATATGAAAGAATTAATAAAATCTGGTCAGTTTCGTCAGGACTTATATTACAGACTTAACGTTATTTCATGTCATCTGCCTCCTCTTCGAAAAAGAATGGAAGATATTCCATTGCTTTTAAACCATTTTTTGAAACAGTATAATCAGCGCTATAACAAGAATATTCTTGGTATTCATTCTGAATTACTGGAAAGACTGGTTCGCTATAACTGGCCCGGGAATGTAAGAGAACTTCAGAATATGATAAATCAGGCTGTTCTTTTATGTGAAGGGAATGAGATTTCATCATGTAATTTTCAGGACAGTATAACCCCTGAACGATTTGATATAATGAATTTAACAGGGAAGGTTAAACCATTAAAATCTTCAATTGAAGAGATTGTTTCCTATTATGAGAAACAGCTGATTTCTAAAGTTCTTTCGGGGAATAAACATAATAGATCCAAAACTGCAAATGAATTGGAAATTACACGAAAAACACTGGCAAGAAAGATCGAAAAATATAATCTTTAAAAATAATCCGGAGAAAATAATGAAAAGAAGTAAAATAAATGACTATATAAAAGAAGCTGAAGCTCTTTTAAAAAAGAATAATTTTTTTCTGCCCCCCTGGGCATTCTGGTCAAAAGAAGATTGGAAAAAAAACAGAGGAGTTTGTAAAAATATCTTTGAAAGCTCTCTTGGGTGGGATCTTACCGATTTTGGAAGTGGAGATTATCTTTCTACAGGACTCCTTCTTGTAACCATACGAAATGGAAACAATTATCTTGATAAAAAACCCTATGCAGAAAAAATTATGCTTGTAAAGGAAAACCAGGAAACTCCCTTTCATTTTCACTGGAGTAAAACAGAGGATATAATAAACCGTGGTGGAGGAAATCTTGTTATTGAATTATATAATTCTGATAAGGATGAGGACTTTACAGACAAACCTGTTGTATTTCTTACTGATGGAATAAAGAGAGAGGTAGCCGCTGGCGGAAAAGTTGTTCTTAATCCGGGAGAGAGTATTACTCTAAAAACAGGAATATACCACAGGTTTTATGCAGAAGCGGGAAGCGGTATAGTTATTGCCGGGGAGGTCAGTATGAAAAATGATGATGCAAAAGATAATAGATTCCACGATGCCCCTGGAAGGTTTCCGGATATTGTTGAAGATGAAGAGCCTTACAGACTTCTTGTGGGAGATTACGGCAGGTTTATATAAAATTATTGACTTTGTATCCCGAATGGGATATTTTTAATGGAAGAGGTTTTATATGGCCAAAACGCAAACGACTATTAGAGTAGAGGAAAAGGATTATCTGCAGGCAAAAGAAATTTTGAAATTTATCGGAATGAGTTATTCTCAGGCTGTAAATATGTTTAATCGTATGGTTGTACTTAACCAGGGAATGCCTTTTGAAGCACGAATCCCAAATGAACTAACAATGGCTTCAATGAACGATGTTTTAGCCGGGGTAAACTGTGAAGAGATAACGATTGATTTATTAGAATCGGATAGATATGCTACTTAAGCTTAAACGAGGAATTTGCGATGTATATTGAATTGAACTGTTTTTGGCTTTTTGCACCAATGAAACAGTGTTATTTTAGAGAAGAGCTTTCTTCAAAGTAGAATATGTGAGACAGCGCAAAAAGCTTAAACGGCATAAGCAGTTTAAAAAAGATATTTCAAAATTGAAGATTCCGGATGTGCAATACGCAAAATTTATTCGCTATATTGCTATCCTTTTAAATGAAAAAATGCTTCCTCCTGAATCAAAGGATCATATTCTTTCAGGTGAGTGGAAAGGATTTAGGGAATTCCATTTAGGTGGAGATTTGCTTTTAATATATATGCTGCAAAATGATGAGCTTATACTTGTTCGAATTGGAACCCATTCTCAGTTGTTTAAATAATAAATAAAGTTGTTAAAGACTAAGAAGCTTTCGGGTTGCTTGTAGGACATTATTATAGATTTTTAGGAGCTGACTGAATGAGAATAAATGGACTTGGGTGTTCCCTGGTAGACAATTTGTATTCACCGGTAGATTTTGAATCGGATGCATATAAAAAATGGTCAGAAGAAAATAAAAATGGTGCAGCTATTATTACCGGTGGCCTTGTTTTTGGTGAGGATCTGGAAAGGTCGGCAGGTAGAAAATATAAGGATATACTTAGAGAAATAACAGGAGAAACATTACTACCGGATAAAAATGTAGGCGGCCCGGCAATTGTCTCACTGATCCATATAACTCAGATATTGGATGAAGATTTTAGTATAGGTTTTTATGGGGCAAGGTCAAATGATGAAAATGGTCAGTATATTTCAGAGAAATTAAATTTTTTTGATATTGATTTAAGTGGATATGCAGTAGTGAATGGTCAAACACCATTTACAGATGTTCTCTCTGATCCTTCATACCATAATAATAATGGAGAACGTAGTTTTATTAATTATATTGGAGCAGCAGGAGAGATTTCAGGACATGATATTCCTTCTTCTTTTTTTGATGCTGATATATTAACTTATGGTGGTACAGCTCTTACCCCTGGAGTGCACGATGACTTAAGCTATCTTTTAAGGAAAGGGAAGGAATCGGGGTGTAGAAATTTTATAAATACTGTATATGATTTTAGAAATCAGAACTTAAATCCGGCCAAGCCCTGGCCTCTTGTGAGTTCAGTTAATGACTTTAAGCTTATTGATCTTCTTATTGCGGATAACGAAGAGGCCTTAAGAATTTCCGGTATGGAGTTAAAGAAAGAGACGCTTGAATTTTTTTCAGAGAAAGGTGTTCACTCTGTAATTATTACCCATGGTGCAGAAGATGTTCTTTGTTATTCTGATGGTTCCTTTTTTATTGAAAAAGGGACTTTTACTCTGCCTGTTTCGATTAGTGCAGGGGAGCAGATGCGAAACCTTTCTGCAGGAACTCCTGCCGATACAACCGGATGCGGTGATAATTTTGCCGGTGGAGTTTATGCATCTTCAGCTCTGCAGCTGCAAAAAAATAGTAATAATAAGCCTTCACTAAAACAGGCTGCTGCATGGGGAGTTGTTTCCGGCGGGTTTGCAGGCTTGTATAGGGGGGGTGTTTATTATGAAGAAAGCCAGGGTGAGAAACTGGAAAAACTAAAAGTACTTTTTAACGAGTATAGACAGCAAATAGGCTGGTCGCTAACAAGTTAGCTGCTCGCCAATGAGTCGTACCGGAAGGACGAAGTCCTGAGGAACGATCTCAGCAACCACAGGAGTAGATTTTGAATAAAGCAGTAATTTTTGGAGCGGGAAATATTGGACGTTCCTTTATAGGGAATATTTTTTCATCCAATGGAATGGAAGTTACTTTTATTGATGCAAATAAGGAACTTGTTAATAAACTCAATTTAAAAAAAGAGTATCGAATTGTTATAAAGAGAAACAACAAAACAGATAAAGAACTCCTGGTTCAAAATATAAAAGCAATACACAGCAGTGAAACGGACAGAATTGTGAAGGCTCTTGCTGTATGCGATATTTGCGCGACCTCCGTCGGGCAGGGAGCATTGCCATTTGTTATTCCTGTAATAGCAGATGGTATTAAACTTAGGAAGAGTAGATCTCTACTTCCACTGGATATTATAATTGCAGAGAACATAAGAAATGGGGCTGATTTTTTTAGAAAGCTATTAAAAGAAAATGGTCTGTCGGGAGATGAAACAGGACTTATAGAAACAAGTATTGGTAAGATGGTTCCCATTATGACTGCAGCAGACTTATCCGAAGACTCTCTAGTTTTAAATGCCGAAGAATACAATACACTTATCCTAGATAGGAAAGGGTTTAAAAATAAGGTTCCGGAGTTTTCCGAAATTAAGGCAGTGGATAATATTGCAGCCTGGGTAGACAGGAAACTGTTCATACATAATCTTGGGCATGCGGCTGCAGCATATCTGGGTTTTGAAAAATACCCTGATAGAGAACTTATAGCAGAAGTTCTGGAAGATGATTCTATAAAACTTCAGGTTAAGGGCGTAATGTCACAGTCATCAAAAGCTCTTCTAGCGGAGTATCCAGAGGATTTTACCAGAAAGAGTCTTGATGAACACATCAATGATTTAATTTTTAGATTTCAGAATAAAGCTTTAGGTGATACTGTTTTTCGTGTTGGACGTGACCTTAAAAGAAAGCTTGGCAGGGATGATAGAATTTTGGGTGCCGCTGCTCTATGTCTCAAACATAATCTTCCAAATACGGCAATAGTTAATGTTTTTTATTCGGCTCTTGGGTTTAGAGCTTTGGGGCAGGATATGCAGCTTTATGCTGGGGATATTCAATTTCTGGATGGTGTTGATAAGCTGGGTATTGAAAAAACTCTTACAGATCTTTGCGGACTTGATCCGGTTAAGGACAAAGAACTTATCGGAGTAAT
>JAJRQE010000228.1 GCA_024280415.1 Spirochaetota bacterium
GAAATATGCAGATCATTAAATGCTGCATTTATTATCCGGATCTGCGGAGAAAACCACAGATACTATAATAATGCAGGCAGATATCTTTCCTCATTTAAGGAAAAAGGGGAATATTCCGGTCTTGTAATGTTCTATACAGATGGAGTAGAAAAAATTAGAAGAGAGATTATAAACCGTTGTAAAAAAGATTCTGAATTTGAAAAAAAACTGCAGAATTTGAATAATTATTTAAAGAATACAAAAAATACAGCTTCAGAAGTGGCTATAGATCAAATGTGGTCAGTTTTTTTCCCCGAAGCAGAGGGAGTTTTTAAAGAAAGGGAACAGAGATCAGAAAATTTAAGAAAAAAAAGAATTGTAAATATTACAAACCTTAATCCCTCCCCTCTGACTAATCCAGGCAAACAGATGATCTTTACCTCGAATATTCTGCTTACAATCCCGGATCCTAAAACTGACTTAGCTTCACTTGGTTATTCAGAATCGTTAATCCGCGATATTCAACTGGCCTCAAAGGAGGCACAGATCTACTTCTACGATCATCCCATACAGATTGGTACACCTCCGGAAGCCAATGAAATCATCTATGGGCTTAAAGGGCTGGATAATACTGCAGCATGGGAAAAAGAACACAGAAACATGGATGAGCACCAAAAGCTTACAGTTATTCTCTCTGCATCAGTTACTCACAGGGGGCTCCAGAGTGTTGCCAAACAGTATATTAAAGAAGAGCTGGCTCTCCATGGGAATTTCAAACACCTGGATATCTACATTTTTACAGAAGAAGATTCAAAAAAACTTATCAATGAGGTTCTTTTAAAAAATTCGGAGGATAAATCGAAAAGAGAATTATTACAGTCAGTATTTGGTGTGGATGGTGAATACGGCCGGCATTATTCCTTTTTAAAGGCAATAACAGCTTTGTGGAGTATTCTTGTAGATACCGACAAAATTGCCACATTTAAAATAGATCTTGATCAGGTATTTCCGGAAAAAGAACTTAAGGAACAAACAGGAAAAAGTGCATTTGAACACTTTAAAACAGCTCTGTGGGGTGCGGAAGGAACAGATTCTTCTGGAAATAAAGTTGAGCTTGGGATGATAGCAGGTGCTCTGGTAAACGAGAAAGATATTGCAAAGGGAATATTTACACCGGATGTTGAGTTTGACGAAAGAAAAAACCTAAAGCTGGAAGAGCGTTTCTTCTACAGCAAACTAATGATGGGACTTTCAACAAATACAGAACTTGCAACACGATATGGCCAGAATGGCATTAACGGTACAACAAACTGTATTCAGAGAATACATGTAACAGGAGGAACTAACGGAATATTAATAGAATCACTTAAAAAGCACCGCCCCTTTACGCCTGCTTTTATTGGCAGAGCTGAGGATCAGGCATATTTACTATCTACAATGGGCGAACATTCCACCGGGCTTGCTTATCTCCACGAGGATGGTCTTATAATGAGGCACGACAAAGAGGCATTTGCCGCAGAAGCCATGAAAGCCGCATCCAAAGGAAATATGATTGGTGATTTTATACGAACCCTCTACTTTTCAAGATATACGGAAATTCTAACAAAAAATATTGGTGATATAAAAAAAATAATTGATCCATTTACAGGTTGTTTTGTGAGTAAAATTCCGATAACTGCTGTCCTCATGCGTTTTTGTATGAAAGCTGCTGATCTCTTTAATGATGGAAAATATCAGCTGGCATCAGATTTTATACTTTCAAGTTACGGGCGTCTGAATCAGTCGATAGAATTTGCATACGGGAAAAAAGATCTTCTTAACATGCAATATCTAAGAGAGAGAGAAGGATGGAATCTGTACTATGATATTCTGGATAATTACAGTAATTTAAATAAAACAGACTCAGTAGAAAAAATAGCCATTCAGATAAAGGCTGCCGGAATTTGTGCCGGATGTAGGGTAGGATCTACACATTCCCATCGGGAACATTGATTTTTCTACAAACTTTGCTATACTTATAGAAACAAAATGAGTAATAAACAAGATATCGATATCTGCCATTTTTATAATGAAAACCTCGAAAACCTGGTTATAACTCTTGAGAATAAGGTTTCCCATGAAAAAATGAAAGAATTAATTGTCATGCTCAAATCACAAAAAGAGTATGTAAACTCACTATTTAAGCAAATGGGTAATATCGGCCTTTTTATTGCTGATGTAAAAAATAACCGTGTCTACCCAAACTACCTGTGGTACGAAATGGGCTACACTGAAGATGACATGAAAAATCGTGGATTTCTGAAATTTGTTCATCCTGAGGATCTTGAGCTCGTTAAAAGTCAGAGTATAAAAATATTAGACAACGGGAAAGATACCAGCAAGATAGTCTTTCGAATTAAATCAAAAAACGGTGACTGGAAATGGATCCGTTCAGCAACAATCTCTATTCTTACTGATAAAGAGGGAAATGTCGAACAGTATATTGGGTTTGATACTGATATAACCAAAGAGATGGAAGCAAAAGAAAAGCTGGAAAATGCTCTTAGGCAGGCGGAACAGGCACGCAAAAAAGCCGAACTAAAAGCCCTGGAGGCTACAACCATAGAAGAAGCAGGAGCCATAATTTCTTCAACCATAGACCTGAAGACAACCCTTGAAGCCATACTTGACCAGGCCGAAAAAGTAATCCCCTTTAATACCTCTTCTATTCAA
>JAJRQE010000229.1 GCA_024280415.1 Spirochaetota bacterium
CTGGCATATGGTATGAATGATGTGTACAGTGCTCATAATCAGAATATGAGGTCAACTGGCGGGTTCTATTTCGGACCGGATAAGTATCGTTTTACTCCTCAAATGGATCCATCCTCTACAGGTACTGATTTTACTGGTGCAAAAATTGGATTCTTATCAATGGCAGCTAATTATACCGAAGGTATGTTGCAGGGCTTTAAAGTAACTAATATACAGCTTCCCATGTGGCAGATTGGAAGTAACAATTTCTTTACAGCAATAAAACCGGAACTTAACACTTTTACAAATAATTATGGGAATATAGACGCTGAATATGTCCCTAAATTCTATAGTTCCATTGATTTAAGGTTGGATAACAGCATAAATAATTATGCAAGTTATCTGGAAATGGATAATGGCTTTAAAAAGGATTGGCTTAAGGGCTGGAACAATACATTTGGATGGGACTATTAGATGAAGATATTTAAATGGTCTCTCTTAGTTCTAATTACCTTAGTGATTTTAGTTTTTTCTGGATGTGAAAGAACATATGATGCTACTCAGATTGTGGAGATGTACGCAGCAATCCATAATGAAGACTTAAGTAAGGTGAAACGATATATTAAGCGATATCCTGGTATTGAGAATTCAACATTTTCAAGTATGGGTTCAGAAACAAATGCATTATCTGCAGCCGTAGCAATCAACAATATGGAAATATCAAAATTTCTTATAAAAGCAGGTACAGATGTAAACTACCAAGATAGACAAGGTGTTAGTGCTTTACTTGGAATGATTCAGTCTGGAAATTTTGAATATGTTAGGTTTTTGCTAGAAGCCGGAGCAGATCCTAGTATAAAAGAGTACACCCGAAGTTTGAATGCTTATCATTATGCACTGCAGAATCCCAGTATTGAGCTCCTGGATTTGCTTTATGAACACAGTAAACTGATAGATGAACCTGATAAAATTGGTAGAACTCCATTGGTAGCAAGTGCTATTGACGATCGTCCTGGAGCGGATGAAAGGACTTTATGGTTTCTTGAGAGAGGAGCTGATTATAAAACAGTAGTAGAAATGACACCTGATATGGTTCCAGCTTCTATACACGAAAGAAGAAACGAAGTAACAAAATATTTAATTGTTAATGCACCATCTTATCGGGAATACCTCGATTTTGAAGGGAACTCAGTCAGCCATTTTAGTGTTGGACTTGAAAACGATGAAGTGCTGGATTGCCTTCTGAAAAACAAACACTATTCCAATGCAAAAAACGATAAGGGCGAAACACCACTGGAAATGGCAAAGAGGATAGGCAGAGAAGATATGGTTGAAAAGATAGAGGCGTATCTTTTGGCTGGAAGTGAGTAAAAGAACATAAATAAAAATAGATTACTAAAACGATTATTACGAATCGTAAAAAAGGAGATTATAATAATGAAGGATTTATATTTTCGAAAAATAAAAATGGGTCTCATTTTTATAAGTTTTATTTCAGTACTTGTACTGTCATCATGTATGACCACACAGAAAACATCTCAGGAGAATGGAAATAACTCCCATGAGTCAGCTAAGGAGCAGTTAAAACCGAAGGAGCAAAACCTAAGTGATGAAGAATTAGAAGATATTGCCCTTTGGAAATCCAATGAACAAAGAATATTTGTACAGAATCATTCAGTCCCTTCAGATGAGAACGGATCTCGTGCCTATAATCCCTGGACTGCCAGTTATGAAGGCTTTCGAATGGCATCCTTGTTCGGCTTTGATAAGGACTTCTCAACAGATGAAATGTATCAGTTTATTCAAGCAATGTTTAGTGATATGCCTGAGAAAATTGAAATTGGTTCTTTAGTGAAAAGTATTATTATTGCCAAATGGTATGATGATGGTTCTCCCCTTGTTATCAACCTCACTCGAGCGTTTATAGGAAATAAAATTCCAGCGGTTATTTATATGTTTAATACCTGGGATAACTTACGTAAATACGGACTCTCAATGATCAAGAAAGCCGGAGTAGCTTTGAGTACCCGAGGTTGAAGACACCAGAAGGAGATTTTCGACAGGAGTTTATGGATGCATATTCAATATCATGGTTAGAAGATGGCTTTGTGTCAGCATCAAGCGCTGTTGGAAAAGAATTGCCTGATTTTTCTACAGCCGGCGATGATTTTAAAAAAGTGAATTTAGCAGATGATTGGATCCGAGATGGGAATTTAGATAATGACTCTGAGGTTCTGATAGTTTTATCAGAAATAATTGAAAGAGATGAGATTAAACCTATAGGTAAAGTATTTGCAAGGATGCAGTTATTTATGTACCATTTATTTCACGGAGAAATCGAGTCTGCCCAATTGGTAATAGACGAACTTAATAAATCGGGTTTGCTGGAATTACCGGAAGTTACTGATACTGAAGTTGGGGTTTTAGCCAAAAGGGATCTGCAAAGGATTCTGGATATTGCCGTTCGATTATCCGAAAGTTGATTCTCAACATAAGAAACAAGCTAACCTGCAAAGCCCGGTCTTTCCGGGCTTTGTCTGGTTCAGCGCCCATCTTATGTTCTAATCTGTTAGGGTATAATAGCTTTTATCTTCGAGTGAGAGTTCTTATTGTTTAAGAATAAATCCCATCAAATTCAGTTAACTGTGACCCCGGCTTCACAGGCTCCACAAATCCTGTAAAAGTTTTTCTCTTTTACCTGTTCCATACACAAAATTCAC
>JAJRQE010000230.1 GCA_024280415.1 Spirochaetota bacterium
ACTCTCTTTTAAAACCATTGATGTGGTAGAGAGTATTCCCTTTTTTATCGTCTTGTTTCTGGAATTTCTATCTGTCTTTTATTGGTAAGTTAATCTGTCAAGTTTGCTATTCTTTGGAATCATGTTCGGGCGGTGTACAGTCTTTGGAGAAAAAGGCCATGGTACATGATGGGAAAAAAACTTTTGAAATAAATATTCCATTTAGGGAGTATCTTGAGATAAATTAAGATTCTCACTCTATTTGTTCTAACAAAGAAGGAGTCTTATAAATGACAAATACAAGAAAATATGCAGCTCTAAATTTTACTCATGATATTCTAAAAGCATCAACAAAACCCCTCATAATTCAGGAAATATGGGAACAGGGAAAAGACACAGCATTTGTCAATAAACTGTCATTAAATGGAAAAACTCCCTGGAATACTCTTGGTGCCAGACTGTTTGTAGAAGTAAGAGATAAGCCTTCAGACACAAGATTCATAATAGTATAAGGAATAATAAATGGGTAAAATTGGATTTCTTGAAGATTCAGTAAAAAGATATGTTAATCAATCTAAGACCGATTATTCGATATTTTTAAATGGAGAATGGGGTATTGGAAAAACATACTATGTTAAAAATACTCTTATACCTATGCTCTCTGATACGTATGAAAAAAAATGCATATATTTCTCACTGAATGGTTTAGACTCGTTAACCAAAATTAAAAGAATTATCATATTAATGATGCTAAATGAAAAGAAGAACTCCCCAGAAAAAGTAAATTTGATTAATGACCTAATAGATTTTTCGAGTGATTTTGAGCTGAGTGGTCTCAAAGGCGAAAAACTTCTGAACGGTTTTGTAAAACTAACGAGTGCCAGAAAAATAAATGATATGGATTTTTCTAAAGTATGTTTAATAATTGATGACATGGAGCGTTTGTCATCATTTATACTAATAGGTGATTTTTTAGGATTTCTTCATGACACATATCTAGTAAAAGGGCTGAAAATAATACTTATTGGTGCGGATAGAATTCTTACCCAAAAGGATCCTGATTATCAAAATATTAAAGAAAAATATATCAGATATCACTTGAATTTCAGACCGAATATTGAAAATCAACTCAATGAAATACTTAATGAATATGAATCAAACAATAGTAACACAGATGAATTATATTTAAAAAATAAAATTCAAAGAGTATCTGAAGTATTTGGTGTAACTAATCATTTTAATCTTAGAACATATGGAACCTTTATTGAAATATTTGATGCAATTAATAAAACTCTATTAGAACTTGAAGTTGAACAAATTATCACTGATCAAATATTTGATATTGCCTTAATGCTTACAATTGAGAGTAAAAAAGGAAAAATAAATCCTGGAAATTATGAAGATATACGTGAAATTTTGAAATTCTTTCATTTTGATTTGAAAAAATATAATGATAATGAATATGCACAGTATTTAAAAGACAAATATAAAGTAATCCTTAGAATTAATATTAATTACTTGAAATCGATTTTTAACTTTGTTGTTAGAGGTGAATGGGATTCAGTGCTATTTAAGAAGGAAGTTAGTGAGTTATATCCAAGTAAATATGGATTTCAAATGAAACGGGGAAAAAAGGATGTAATTCTTGAAAGTATTTTAAATTATAAGAAATTGGAAATTGAAGATCTAGAGAAAAATATTAAAAAATATCTAGAGTTTATAGAAACTGGTATTTATGTTTTCTACCGATATCCATATCTTCTTACTTTAGTTCTTACAATTAAAGAAGAGAATTATTTTAATGATCTACGTATTGAAAAGGACATATCTGAAATATTTAATACTGGTATAGAATTATCTGTAGAAAAGTATAAAGATGAGCTAGTTGTAGAGTTTGAATATAGTTTAGGGAACTTGTATAATGATAAGTTCAAAGATGAAAAGTTAGTAAGAAAAATAATTTCCCGTACAAGAGATATCTATCATTCCAGAATGGCGAAGAATAATACAACTAAACTAATTGATTTTTTCAATCTTATTAATAAGCAAGGAACTGAAACAGAAAGATTAAAACTTATAAACATAGACAGAACTTTTCTTTTTAGAAATATCGTCGATAATGGATATCTTTCACAAATGGAAACTTTAACTAACAACGGTATAAGTTGGTTAGAAGTTTTCCTTAGAGAATATGATCGGGACAAACCATTTAGATCTGGCAATAATGAAAAAGAATCACTTGAAAAGATTTTAACTAAAATCACCTGGATTATTGATGAAAAAGATATAGATAAAATGAAAAGAGCCAGATTTGAAGATTTAAAAGAACTTGTTAGTAAGTGTATCCTACATGATGGGTTGGCTGATAATCATGAATAACCCTCAAATCAGATCCAATTCCCACAGCCAAAAACTACAAAAATATCATGAATCCTCCAATACAATTGTTGTAGATGAACTTAGCTTTAAACATGGAAAGAACTGGGCTGATATTGCAGTTATGAATGAAGATAAAGCCAACACAGAAGGAATAACCAAGTGAGTAATCAAAACAATACAGAAATTATTCTCTACACCACCCCTGAAGGTAATATTAAAATTGACACAGTATTTCAAAATGAAACCATCTGGCTGACTCAGAAAAAAATGGCCGAACTTTTTGATGTTAATGTTCCGGCAATATCCAAACATTTAAGTAATATTTACGATGATGGAGAACTTAAGAGAAAAGCAACTGTTTCCAAAATGGAAACAGTTAAAAAGAAGGTGATCGGCAAATTAAACGGGAAAGAGAATTCTACAATCTGGATACTATCATAGCTGTAGGTTACAGGATCAATTCAAAACGGGCCACACAGTTCCGTATATGGGCCACAAACATCTTAAAGGAATACATCATCAAAGGCTTTGCCATGGATGATGAAAGGCTTAAACAAACCGACCACTGGAACTACTTTGACGAATGGTTAGAACGAATTCGGGATATTCGAGCTTCTGAAAAACGGTTCTATCAAAAAATCCGTGATATATATGCTACCTCCGTTGATTACGATAAAACCAGCAAACAAGCACAAATATTTTTTAAAAAAGTGCAAAACAAAATGTTCTGGGCTGTTACCGGGCAAACTGCAGCAGAGTTAATAGCCAGGCGAAGTGATCCTGATAAAGCTAATATGGGACTCTCATCCTGGAAAGGGTCAGTAGTGAGAAAACAGGATGTTTCCATTGCTAAAAACTATCTGGATCAGGAAGAGATACAGGATCTTAATGAAATTGTAACCATGTATCTTGACTATGCCGAACGACAGGCCAGACAACGAAAAACTGTAACCATGGTACAGTGGGCTGAAAAACTGGATACCTTTTTGGAATTTAACGAACAGGAACTGCTTACTCATGCTGGAAAAGTGAAAGCTGAAGTAGCCAAAATTACTTCCGAAACACGATACGAAGAGTTTGACAAAAAGAGAAAGATAAAAGAGGCTGTTGAGGCTGATAATGAGGATATAAAAGTATTGGAAGAGTTTGAAAGAAAATTGAAAAGTAAAAAGTGACAATAAGTGATTAATAAATATTCTGGTTGAATGATAAAGAGGAACTATGAAAGATATAAACAATGAATTGTTTAAACTGGAAAAAATGACCTTGTTTCACTACTAACCAGGGTATATAACCTTCAGGAAAATCTCAGCGTCCATCTTATTGAAATGGAGCTGATAAAAAACAATCCACAGGAGATTGTAAAAAAAATCAGAAACAAGATTAATGGGTTTATACGCAGAAAACGGTTTATTCCATATAATCAGAGTTTTTCCTTTGCTGAGGAGATTTCAGTTCTTATGCAGGAAATTGAAAAAAATCTGCTTCCTCTAGATCCTGCTGCTGCATGGAAACTTACGGATCGGATAGTTCGCAATGATGGGAAAATTATTGAGTCTGTAGATGATTCCGGTGGTGCAGTTGGTACCGAGCTAAATGCTTTATCAATTCTATGGCTGAAAGCCGCCAAAATGATGAAAAAACCGGAGAGTTACTGGATCCCTCTCGTCAAAGAAATTGATGAAGGGGATGATTATGGCTGCCGCAATGATTTTCTTTCAAATTCCGACATTCTACTGTCTGAAAAAAGTCTTTTTGAAATGTATAACGGATTTAAAGAGGACCTTCTGAAGTCAGACAGACCCTCTTCAGAATCATATGATTTTAATACTTCTTCCATCAGAATAAAAATGGGTCAGACAGCCGTCGCATTGAGAAGACCCAATCTCTACAAGGAGTCTGTAACCATTGCATATCCAGAACCGAACAATCTGCAGATACTTGATATCATTAAAATTTATATTGAGCTGGGAGACCCGGATGGGGCCAGAAAAATGCTTGATGAAGGCAAATGGAGTGTCCGGGACAAGTATGATGTTGAGCGCTATTACAAAGAGATTTTCAGAAAGCTTGGAGATAGCAAAAATTTACTCAAAATTTATAAACAGGCCTGGAAGGATGACCCGTCCCTGTATAATTTGAATGAATATCTTGAAATTGCACATAAGAAGGATCACCCTAAGATAATTGCAGAGGCTTGTAAAATTGCACAATCAGATACAGATTACTCCAGAGCAGCTAGTGTTTTTATTCAACATGGAAAAATTAAAGAAGCTGAAAATATTTTTCTTGCAAATCAGGAGTATTTCGGGGGGCAATATTACACTACACTGCTAGATCTCCTTAATCATCCTAATATCTCTGAATCTGTAGTTGCACTGATAGTATTGTATAGATCCCTACTTCTCGATTTACTTGAGAGGGGATATTCAAAAGCCTATAATCATGCTGCAAAATATTATAAAAAGCTGCAGAAACTGGATAAGATTATAAGAGAGTATCCTGATAGCCTCATTGGGCATACTGAGTTTGATTCCCTGATAAGGGAAATACACGGAAAAAAATATTCTTTCTGGAAAAGGGTTGAATAAAAATAAAGATTGATAGAGTCTACCCCATCATCACGTTCTCCGGAAACAACTCCTTAACTTTTTTCTTATACCGACTCAACTTCCGATAATCAACCAATCCATGATATTGAAGAACCCCAAGAATCAAAGAAGGTTCTACCCTCAATTTATCTGAAATATCCCGAAGATTATTATCAGTAAAATAATTCTCAAAGGGCTTTGAAAATCCAATTATCTCATTCACTTTCAGAATCTCTTCTGCTTTGGAATCAGCTTCCTTCTCAATTACAGAACTATTTTTAGAATCTAAATTATCAAGATAATAACTTTTCTTGTCTCTGGATAGGTGTAACAGTACATGTGCAATTTCATGAGCTAAAGTAAACCAAAAATTATCCAGCCGATCGTATCTGGCAGTATAAACAATAACAGGATTACCTCCATCAAAAAAACAGGCGCCATCCAGATATGTTTTTGACAGATGGGATAGAACAAAGAACTTCACACCCGCAGCATTAAGATCCTTAATTATCTGGGAGACACCATCTTCAATAATTGAATAATCTGTCAGAATCTTTGAAAGATTTAACAGCTTCTTCTTGTCGTACGCAGGAACACTAACCCCTCTCGAAAAAGTTCTCGCAATCTGATACCAGGTTAGACTGTACAACTTAGTATATTCCTCATTTTCCTTTGACTGTCTGGCGCAGTAGGAGGGTTCTAATTTCTCATAAACACTGAAATCTACAGAATTGGTATTCCATATTTCGTTGTAAATTTTCTCATAACCCAAAGCACTGTTATCAGAAGAAAACCAACCTTTTTTACTTATTTCCAGAACAGGCATGTACTTCCTGATCTCAGCTTTTGTCTTTGTAGATTTTTCCCTGCTATTCTTATCTTGCAGGTTCAGTCTGTAGTTATTATCAAGATTTAGCCAGTATTCCGGACTGGTCCCAAATGCATTGGATAATAGTACAGCCGTTTCTACTGTAACTCTTTGTTTGTTATTAATAATCTGACTTATGGTTTTTCCTGAGATTTCAGTAATCTGAGATAAATCTTCCTGTGACCATCCAAGAGAATCCAGATTCCTTTTAATGATATCCCCAGCTCCAATATTTATATATGGTTTAATTTTAGGCATTTTTTTCATAACAGTCCCCCTGATAATCAATTACCGGTAATGATTGCTAATTTCATCTATACCGATGATTCCAATAGTTTTCTCCTTATTCTCCCATTCAATCTCTACTTCTAATCTAAACTTTCTGGTAATTCTTAGTGAGTATCGTTTTTAAAGCCTTGCAATTTTTCAAGGTTTAAAGATGATTCCTTCCATAGGTCCAGGATGTCCGTTGAAGCGATTAGAATTGCAGCAACTTCAAAAAACCCCTGGATAACATTGGCAGCTAACCTGTATTTTTTGCTTTTCCCGGTTTCATATATTTTTAGTAATTCTTTATTAAGAAAGTTAACTTCCACTTATACTAGTATCATTCATAATATTTGATATGTCAAGCTAATTTACTATTATGGTAAAAATAACTTGACATATTGAAATTGAAGTAATATTTTCCAATATAGAAGGCCACAAAAAAAAGACCCCACCCGTAATATTTGCGGAATGAAGCCTCAGTTCAAAAATTGTTATAGAACTTTAGCAGGTTTAAATTCCTCTGTCAATATTATAACAGCAGACTGGTAGCATTGCTTCCAGAGCAAATTTATGATCTTAATATTGGAGGAAAAATAATGGCTAAAACTGTACCTGTAAAAAAACATAAACGGTCTATACCTTCTTCACCGCCTCATGAAGGTCCTGGAAGAAAACCTGGGCCAAAGCCTGTGCCGGTAAAGAAGCACAAAAGAAGCTTGCCAAATTAGTTTTACGGGATGTAGTTAATTCTGCATCCCTGTAATAAATACTCAGCCATGGATAGCAGATGTAAAAACTGCTATCAGGAGAAAGTTTATGAAAAACATCAACGCATTCAAAGAATTTTTAACAGATGAAGTCAACCTCAACCAATCACGAATAGATACACTGGAACAGAAAATTGAAACTATCAAGACACTCCTAAAGGATAATCTTGATTATTATTGTAAAGTGAAAAAACAAGGACACTACGCCATGCAGACAATCATTAAGCCTGTAAAAGCAAACGATGAGTTTGATGCTGACCTTCTGATTTATTTTTCAGAAGTTGAAGACCGGGAACCTTCGGATTATATCCAGAAACTATATGATCTGTTTAAAAACAATGGGAATTACGCTCATCCGGTTAAAAAGAAAACCAGATGTGTAACATTGGACTATTCAGGAAATTATCTTTTCCTTTTTTGCCGGGCAAGCCTTCGTTTCAACCTACAAGGTAAAGCCTCCCTGGGGAGAATATACCCATGGTATCCGAGGAGAAGAAGAAAAAAATATTGAGATTTTAAGGAATATGAAAAATACCGGCAGGAATGATCCTTGTCCATGCGGTAGTGGACTAAAATACAAAAAATGCTGTATTGATCGATTTCAGCCTTTTAAATGGAGAGTTCAATAATGTCTGTTTCTCATATACCTGATAAAGTAAAATTAAGACTCTGGGGTAAATCAGCCGGAAGATGTCAGTATCCAGGTTGTAATAAAAATCTCTGGAGTGATGATCTAACTAAAGTGGAATTTAATACAGCCTATATTGCCCATATTATAGCTGATAAGCCAAATGGTCCCCGTGGTGATAAAGTCCTTTCTAAAAAGCTTGCCAGGGATATAAGTAATCTCATGCTTCTCTGCGATGAGCATCACAGGCTTATTGATAAGGAGAAAGTTGATGAACACCCGGCAGAATTACTTCGTGAGTATAAGCGGGAGCACGAAAATAGGATAGAGAAAATTACTAATATTTCTCCGGATATGCAAACTCATGTCCTGCTTTATGTTGCTAATATCGGGGAACAGAGTTCTCCATTGAATAAACAGAAAGCATATAATGCAATAGTTAAGAATGGATATACCAACTGCCGAAGTTTACCAGTTACACCGCTCACCACCCGATTGGGCGTGGGACAATAATCAGGAGAAAATTGAATATAGGTTAATTAATGCAGGAAAGAAGAGAAGTGTTATTGCCCTTGCTCTATCTTTATCCCAGAAAATTGACCCTGATAAGATTTTTGAAGTCATAGGAAAAGATATTCCCTTATGGACAATAACAATAGATGAGCCCAATAATGAGTTCCTTAAGAATAGAAAACAACTAGAGGGATTCCGGGTTCTATTCAAAAAGTTTTTAAGTGAGATTAAGTATAATAATGGAGATACTACAACGATTCATATTTTTCCTGCAGTTCCGGTCTCAGTTGCGATTGAAATCGGCAGGGCAAGATTACCGAAAGTTGACTTACCGATGGTTATTTATGATTACAACAAGAAAAGAGGCGGATTTGTAAAGGCTCTTGATATTGAGTAATAAACCACCCCGTCTCATTAACCTCATTCTGCTATGGTACATCAGGCAAAGAGATTCAGCTACACTATTTGAGAATTTCAATTTACCAATGAGGCAATTAAAATGTATTTGACGCAGTTACATTTATAAGAGAAAATAGGGATGATTATGAGAATAAGGAAATATTTGACTCTTTCAAGATATATACTTTTGATTTTCAAACATCTATAGAGACAGAAATTGTTTATACAAAAGCAAAATTAATTGACATGTGTGGTTTTATGGATGGACAATAATGTAAATATAGTATTTGTGTGGTATTTCTTGGAGGATTAAATGATTGTACTTCTCATAGGTGTTATTAGTGGTGGATTGATATCTTTAATTATATCCCATAGTTATTATAAAAAATCAAACGTTGCTACACCTGAATGGGCAAAAACTTTTATTTAAAAATTACCTCAGATAGCTCCAACTGAAGAGGAACTATTAAGATTATTTCAAATCGAGATCGACAATGGAACAATCACCCCTCATCCAGTATTTATGCATGTAGCTTGTCCTAATTGCCATGTCCCAATAGATGAACTAATTGAAAAGATATCTGGGGATGATTATCATACAATATTAGATTTGAGTTGCCCTCACTGTGGTTGGAGCGATTGGGCAGAAGTATGAGTGGGAGGAGTACCTGAGTACTTCAATAAATCTTTAGCATTAAACGGATATGCCTAAAGTACCAAAGACACAAAATGAATTATCCCCACTACTTCAGACTCATTAAAACTGGAATTATCCACTAATTGTGTTTTATTGTAATCCAAAACGAGCACCAGTCCTTCTTATCAACTCGACTGTATCTATATATTCAATATTAAAAGCCTTACAAACATTGGGAATGAGTATTCTCTTTCTACTTTCAGCATTATATTTCTCATGTGTTACAATAATCAGGTTTTCTGCAGTCGCTTTAGCAATTAACCAAGAGTCTCCAACAGCTAAAAACTCTTCATGAGCAGTCTGTTTAAACTTTTGAGCTGGATCTACAGCCCAGGCAGCAATTACAGAATATTGCCCTTGAGTTTCAACTTCTTCAACAGGAAGAAACCAACCGGAATCTTTACGATCTATAGCCCATTCAGAAAGGATATCACCTCCTGCAGTTAATTCATCGTAAATAGGAATTATTGAAGCAAGAACATCATTCTCCATTTCCCGATCAAGCCATTCCCAAAATCCTGGAAATACATCGAAGGGATAATAAAAACGTTTGGCCTGTATAAAGACATTGGCATCCAAAAGATACTTTTTCAAATTATACCAGTCCGATGCGCAAACTCTTCAAGATTAACAGGATTAGTATCCAGTAAACGAGCACCATCCCGCATAAGAGTCCTCTGAGAAAAAACACTCTGCATAACTGCATGTGTAAAATACGGACCATTAGCAACCGGCATAGTTCTGTAAAAAGAGCCTCCACTTGGACGATTCTCTTTCTCTCTTCTCCATCGCTCAACTTGCTTCTGATAAAAAGAAATAAACTCTTTAAAACTAACAAGTTTAAGATCGAGTAAACGCCGGGCAATTACAATAGAACTGACTCTAAAAAAGGAACTCAGATCTTCTGCATTATTCTCTAAAGGTAATCCTGCTTTCCAGTGATCCTTAAGCATTAAACCGGGAACAAGAACCTCTGCTGCAACCTCATTACATTTTTTTTCTATTTTATTTGGAATATCAGAACTCATGCAGACCATGTCGATATCAGAAATACCACTCTCACCAAGCCAAAGGTGAGCTAATTCATGTACAAGAGTAAATATCTGTGCTGCCTTTGCATCTGCTCCATTCAAAAAAAT
>JAJRQE010000231.1 GCA_024280415.1 Spirochaetota bacterium
ACAGTTCACTTTCCAGGAGATTATCCGGAAGTGATGCACAATCCACAACAGCCAGAGGCTTATCTCTTCTGGAACTCATATAGTGGATAGTACGTGCTATGAGCTCTTTACCTGTTCCACTCTCTCCCTGAATAAGAACATCTGTAGAGGAATGAGCCACAGTATTTATCATCTTATCCAGCTGTTGCATCCCCTTGCTGCGACCAATAAGATTCTGGACGCCATATATACTCTTCAACTCTTTTATCAATTCACTATTCTGCTCAAACAGTCTTCTCTGTTCAAGAGCCCGGTTAACTACCAAAAGCAGCAGATTATAGTCGATGGGTTTGGTTAGATAATCATAGGCTCCGTTTCTCATAGCCTCCACTGCATTGGGTATCGATCCAAATGCTGTAATGACAATTACCGGGATATTAACATCCCTTTTATGAATTTCCTCTGTGAGCTCAATTCCGGTAATTCCGGGAAGTTTAAAATCTGATATAACCAGATCCGGAGTTTCTTTTTCGATCAGAGCCAGAGACTCCTCACCAGAACCGGAAGTGAAAACAAAAAAACCGTTCTCCTCAAAAAAATCCTTTAATATCTCCCTGATATTGATCTTATCATCACATATTAAAATGCTCTTATTATTTTTCAACCTGTTTTTCCTTGAATGGAAACCATACCAGAACCTCAGTCCACTTTCCAAATTCACTTTTAAAGGAGATTTTTCCCCCATGCTTTTCAATAAGAAGCTGGCTGATAAACAAACCCAGACCGGTTCCCTGACTCTTACTGGAAAAATAGGGTTCAAAAAGCTTTTCAAGCATATCAGGGTTAATACCTGTACCATTATCCCTGACTATAATCTGAATTACATCACCAACTTCCCCGAGAAATTCTTTTGAAGTAATAATCTCAATTTCGCCTTTTACCCCTTCCATTGCCGATATGGCATTCAGGATAAGGTTCATAATAATCTGTTTGATATGATTGGGATCGAAAAAACTATTCTGCATTGTTTCATCAAGAGAAAGAAGGAGAATATTATTCTTTTGCCGTATATACTCCTCTGTAAGATCCTTTATCTGAATAATCAGGGTATTTATATTAAGTTTTTTTAACTGAGGTTCTTCTGGCCTTGTAAAATCAAGAAAGTTACCGATAAACTCAGATAAATTTTCAACTTCCTCTTCAATAATTTTAGTATATTTTATGACCCAGTCATTAGCTGGTTCTTTTACCCTCAGCATGGTAGCTGCACCTTTTATAGGCTCCAGGGGATTCCTGATCTCATGAGCAATTACAGCAGAAAGCCTTCCGGCCATAGTCAGTCTCTCATTTCTGGTTCTGGCTTCAATATAGGTTTTAAGGCTGGATGTCATTAGATTAAACGCTCTGGATAAAATTCCTACTTCATCAGATGAGTTTGAAACAGGAATACTCTGAAAATCACCTTCTGCAACCCTTGCAGCAAATGTTGTAAGAATATTTAAGGGTGTTGTAATTCTTCTGGCCATAAGTAATGCAAAAAAAAGCCCTATTATTGTAAGAAAGGCTCCTAAAAGTATATTTTTAATTATTAACTGCCTGAGTTCATCCCTTATATTCAGATTGTTCATTGTAATTGAAACATACCCGATGACTGCATCAGCAAGGAGTATGGAATCAATCACTTCATAGTATCCGGAATCGGAGGGATTTCTCTTTTCCCATAAATCTCCCAGCCGATTAATATCATTATTCATTTTGATTATATTATCTGTGTCAATAATTGATATTGAAGTAACATCCTCATCCTGGGCTATACTATTGCAATAACGTCTTAAAGTGGCAAAATCCTTCGTTAAAAAGGGATCCAGACAGGATATGGCAGCCGTCTGGGCAAGAGTCTGTCCTTTTTTCTGAACCTCATTTTGAAGGAACAATTTATTCTGATTTATATTAATAAAAACCATCAGTCCTATAGTTGCAAAGAGTAATCCGGAGATCACCAGACTGAATTTAACCGAAAGACGCATTGTAATTTACCAACTTGATTTTAAAATCGTGATAAAGTAATCTGGAAAACATGAGAACTGTATCCAAATATATACTTTTTTTCAATATACTAACAGCCGCTGTTTTTGCGGTATCATCCGAAGAGTTGAATTTTGGATATGCCTCGGGTGAAAATATTGTATCTATTATTAATAAATTCACACCCATGATGACCTACCTCTCAAAAGAAACAGGAATGACAGTGAACTTTATCCGAACGGCCTCCTATGCAGAAACACAGGAAGGTTTTATCAATGGTGTTTTGGATATGGGCATTTTAAACACTCTTTCATTTCTTGAAGTAGAAAAGAAGGATATTGTAATTCCTGTTGCAGAGAGACTCAAAAAAGGGGCAAACAGCTACAGCTCCTACATTGTTGTCCGAAAAGACAGTTCCATACAAAAATTGGAGGATATAAGAGACACGGTATTTGCTTTTGGAGATCCTAATTCCACCAGTTCAACATTAATGCCCCAGAAGATGCTCTCCGACGCAGGAATAGATATCTATAAAAATTTAAACCAGTTCATCTACTTCCAGAAGCAGGATTCCATACTCTATGCAATACTTAACCGTACTGTAGATGCAGGTGCAATTGCCTCCTTTATTTTTGAAGAAAGTGATCAGGAGGTAAAAAATCTACTTAAGGTAATTAAAAAATCAGATCCTTTCCCTCTAGGACCCTTCGTCGTCAGCCGTAGAATAGAAAATGCAACACGGCAGAAGATTACAAAAATTCTGCTTACCATGAGTAAAACAGAAGATGGACGATTTGCGCTGAAAAAAGCCGACCTGGAAGGTTTTACCCGTTTTTATAATACTGACTTCAACCCTTTACGGGAACTCTATATAAAAATCCAAAATAATTGATTCCAAAAACAGGAGAGAATATGTTTACTAGAGCTAAAGCCACCACCTTGGGTGATGGCTATGGCAGAGGGCTTAGCCGTGAAAATTCCCCCTCCTCTTTTGAGGCTTTAGCAACAATGTAAGCCCCTATGGGGCGCTCCTTACAAACCACCTCCTTTGGAGGTGGTTGTTGATTCCTCTTTTCCTATAAGTTCTGCAGCAATTTCCACAGCATCAATTATCTGCTGATACCCTGTACATCTGCATAGATTACCCGCAAGAGCTTTTTTTATCTGTTCCCGGGAAGGGGTTTTATTTTTAAGAAGTAGAGACTGGGCACTCAGAACCATTCCTGGCGTACAAAATCCGCACTGTATGGCTCCGGCATCGATAAATGCCTGCTGGATAGGATGGAGTGATCCGTCCTCAGCCTCCATCCCCTCTATTGTAACTATTTTCTTACCCACTGCCTTTATCATGGGAACCACACATGAACGTTTTGAGTTACCATCAATGAGAACAGTACAGGCTCCGCATACACCGATATTACATCCATTTTTTGTACCAGTCAGATCAAGTCTGTCTCTTAGATAATCAATTAAACTCATCTTTAGATCAGATTCAGAAACTTTGAATACTTTTCCATTTACTGTAATTTCTTCCACACCCGTACTCCTCATTCCCCACTTTATACCATAATAAATTAAGGTAAAAGATCTAATTCATGTATATAGCAAATATAATACTATTCTATGTAAATTATCGCAATATATCTATCCCAATTTAACCTTTTACGAAATTATTAAAAAACTTTGCTTGACTTACCAAATATCTAGGGTATAATAACTCTAATAAATTTTAAAGGAGCAGATTTATGAGTGATTCGGCAGAAAAAAGAATTTCTACTGATATGATTTACAATCTTAATGACAATCCGCCGGCAATACAGGCATTCCTGGCTGCACTGCAGCATATGATGGCAATTTTTGTTGGTATTATTACCCCACCACTAATTATCGGTGGAGCATTAGGACTACCTCCGGATATGAAGGCATATATTATTAATATGGCTCTTTTTGTTTCCGGGCTTGCAACCTTTATCCAGGTTAAGAAATTCGGCCCTATAGGTTCCGGTCTTCTTAGTATTCAGGGTACAAGTTTTACTTTCCTTAGTCTTTCAATTGGTATTGGTTTTTCAGTTCTTAACTCAGGTGGAACTCCAGGACAGGCACTTGGAACTATTTTTGGTGTTGCTTTAATTTGTTCCCCTGTAGAGATGATCTTCTCAAGATTTATTCCCGCCCTTAAGAAAATTATAACACCTCTTGTCAGTGGTATTGTTGTAACACTTATTGGTATGTCACTTATCAAGGTGGGTATGACAGACATAGGTGGCGGAGCATGGCTACTTGCTAACAAACCGGAATTTTTTGCCGGTGGCACAAATATTATGCTGGCAGCGATTGTACTTGTTACAATTATTCTTTTCAACAGAAGCCAGAATAAATACTTGAGAATGGGTGCTATTGTTATTGGTCTTGTAGTTGGATATATTGTTGCAGCGGCTATGGGTCTGGTAAACTTTGGAAAAATGAATGGTTTAAGTGTAATAAATGCACCAATTCCATTTAAATTCGGATTTTATATTAGCTGGGGTCATGTAATTCCTATGGCATTACTCTATCTGATAACTACTGTAGAGTCGATTGGAGACCTTACAGCTACTTCCATGATTTCCGGTGAACCGATAGAGGGAGACCTTTATATTAAACGTATTTCCGGTGGTGTACTTGGTGATGGTATAAACTCAGCCCTGGCTGCAGTTTTCAACTCCTTCCCTAATACAACTTTCAGTCAGAATAACGGAGTTATTCAGATGACCGGTGTTGCCAGTAGAAGAGTAGGATTCTGGATTGCAGGACTCCTTGTTCTTTTTGGACTATTCCCAATTGTAGGTGGAATTTTCTCGATTATTCCTAACTCTGTACTCGGTGGGGCAACTATCATAATGTTTGGTACTGTTGCAGCTTCCGGAATAAGAATTATTGCAAGCAGTATAATTGACCGACGTGGTGTTATTATTATGGCAATCTCTTTCGGACTTGGTTTGGGTGTTGCATTCGTACCTGCAATTCTTAGTCATGCACCATCAATTATAAAGCAGATTTTTGGTTCTGCAATTACAACTGGTGGACTTACAGCAATTTTCCTTAATATTGTTCTTCCACAGTCTTTTAGGAAACAACCTGCAGGAAGCAATCCTATGGGTGATATGGGTTAAAATTTAAAACATATTTGTGTTATAAACATAGGCTGTCCTTCATGGGCAGCCTTTTTTATTGTTGATTTACAATAATTACTAATACAGGCTGTCCGACAGCCTGAATTATAACAGCACTCCTAATGGCTGGTTTTTCTTTTCCTATGACTTTTATAAATACCTATACAGGGTTTACAATCATGATGGCCTTATGGGGGGCCGGTTTCGGCGGATTCTGGTTAATGATGACACCGGCAATGGCAGATGTTATTGATGAAGTTGTTTTAAGTAAAAAACGAAGGGATGATGGGGTTCTCCTTGGATTCAGAGCTTTCTTCGGTCGCCTCTCCTGGGCGGTACAGGCCTCTGCATTCTGGATAATTCACAGCATGACAGGATTTGCACAAGATCCCCGTAGTTCATCTGCAATCCTTGGTATTCACATTCATATGGGTTTGCTCCCATCAATATTACTTTTAATTGGAGTAATTATCTTCTGGAAAATGAATAATCTAAATGCAGACAAAATGGAGACTATACATAGGGAACTGGAAAAGCTGGATCTGTAATTCCGGTCACTTCAACTACCCAAAATATGAGAGCCAGGCTATTCAAAAACAGGGAGGAGCTTTGTAAAAGAAGTCTTTGTATTAGCTATCCATCACCACTTTTCCGATATATGGAAGATTCCGGTGTTTCTGGGCATAATCTATACCATACCCTATTACAAATACATCGGGTATTTTAAATCCGACATACTTAACATCCACAGAAACTTTCCTCCGCTCGGGCTTGTCCAGAAGGGTGCAGATTTCAAGGGATGCCGGTGATTTTAGAAGCAAATATTCAGCAACCTTCTCCAGAGTATACCCTGTATCAATTATATCCTCTACAATTATTACATTTTTTCCCCGAATATCTTCCTCAAGATCCTTACTAATCTTTACCTCTCTGGAGGACTCCATGGAATTGCCGTAACTAGACACAACCATAAAATCAATTTTAGCTTCCAGGTTTATCTTTCTAGCCAGATCTGCAAGAAAAACCACAGACCCCCGAAGAAGACCAACTAAAATTATATCACCCCGGGACTTGTAATCTTTTTCAATCTGTAATCCAAGATCCTTTACTTTTGCCCTTATATCACTGGAAGAGATTAGTTCTTCAATTTTATAGTTCATATTGTAACCCTGTTTTGTATAAAAATAAGGGACTTTTCAAATAATTCCTCTATCCATGGGATTGACTGAAAGGTATGGTCGGCTCCATCTATAAGAACTAGTTCGCCTCTATCTTTAAATATTTTTCTGTAGCCTTCGGAAACTATGTATGGAACTACAGGATCACCGGTGCCGTGAATTATTAAGACATTTCCACTATAATTAGCCGATGTTTCCATAATAGTAACACTGCGTATATCACTAATAAAATCCTCTCCTAAAAGAAGTCCATCCACATCCATTATATTTCCGGTAATTTCACCATTCTCTATCATCTCTTCCTTTTTATCTATTAATAAACGCATTTCACCTGCAGGAGCCCACAAAACCAAACCTGCAAGATCAGAGGAACGACGACCGGCAATATATCCTGCCAGGGCTCCGCCCATACTCAATCCCAAAACAACTACCTTGCCTGAATCTATCTCATCCAGGGCTTTAAAATAATCCAGTATTAAAGACGCCTGTTCAGCCTCATTTGAAAAGGTCATTTCTGTAAAGCTGCCGTCACTCTCTCCACTGCCCAAGAAATCAAACCTTACACTTGCAATTCCAACCTCCGCAAGAAGACGGGAAAACCTGACAAACATAAAACCAGGTTCCATCCTGTTACCACTGAACCCGTGATACATGACCACACCGGGAACTTTTGCAGTTCCTGGAGTATCCGGAAGATGGAGCATACCTCGCAAAATTCCCTTATCCGTATCGATTGTGACAAATTTTTCCACAGCAAACTCCTTAAGGAAAAGTGTATCACAGTACAAAGTGATATAAAAGCGAAAGCGTATAAAAGAATCGATCAAAATCGAACATTAAATATTGAACCAATCCTGAAAAAATTGTATTCTCTGATCATAATAACCTTTTAATAATTGGATGAAAGGGTGCAGGATACTTCTAAAAACTGAAGCTGGTTTGTCCTGTTCTTATTCTCTTAGTTAATATTTTAGTACTACTTTACAGAGAGTATTATAGTTACAGCATGGGTAAAAAACTCATAGAGGAGTAAACATGGATAAAAATCTACAGGACAACTGCTTCAATATCAACACTGATGTCAATCTTCTGCATTACATAAATTTTAAACTTGCGGCAATGGGAATGCCCTACTTCCAAAATATTGAAATCGGAGAGGGTTCAAAAGATACAGACCACAGTGATATGGCAACAAAAAATTTTATTGATATCGCATCAAACCTTATTCAGAACTACAATGAAAAAACACGTCTTCTGCCCGACTACCTCTGTGCGGCAGACAAAAGGATAAATGGATTCCTAAAGCGTTATTTCAGTGGAATTGGAGAAGAGATTGTAAATATTCCCACAGGTACCTTTGTCCTCGACAGAGCAGGCCTGGCCCGGCATATGAGCCTGCCCCCTGATAAAAATGAATATATAAATCAGTATGTTTCTTCCCACAGAATTAAACAGGGAGTACTTCATAACCCCAAGCATGACCGAAGAACAACTATAGGCACCTTTCATATTGTAGCCGATGGACTTCCTGTTCCGGCAGATAAAAAGGAAGTTCCCAGGATCGCCTTTGCCAGACTTCTTAAAGAAGCCGTAAATCCTCCGGAAGAACTGCTTAAACTACCATTTACCGCTTCCCAGAAAAAACAGGCAAAACTTTTTGCTTCAGTTTTAATGAAACCTCCAGTATCACCTGAAGTAGAGGGTATTCTTCCTGAAAAAAGAATGGAAATAAGATATTTTGCACCCTCATCCCTTATCAGTAATATCGATTTTGTAGAATCCATCTTCGGGAATGCCGGAGATCCGGGTCTAATTGAAAATGATTCCGCCCTGGATGTTGATGGATGGAGCGGCCATACTGGATGTATTATACTTGCACCAGGTATCCTTTCATCTACCAAAAAAGAATTGGGTCTACCCCACTACGATGATGCAACAGCAAGAGAACGGAAGGATGGTATGTGCTGGAAAGATGATGTTGAATTATACAATGACGGCCAGCCTTTTAAAATTTCATGCAGAAACAGTGATGGAGTTGTAGTTACAATTATAGCTGACAACTATTTCGGATATTCGAAAAAAGAAGTAAAAACTCAGATTTCCTACTCTGCAAACCTTATGGGGCTGTCAGAAGAGGAACATGCAGGGGGAGCTCTTGTATTTCCCCGAAGGAATTTGGGAGAACTTTATCGTCCCACCATTGAAAACTACAATTTCGAGGAAGTTAAGAAAACTTTTTCTGAAATAATGGATATCTATCCGGATAATTATGGAATAGATAAAAAATTCCCAAATATTGTATACCTTCCTGAAAATGTGGAAATTAATCTATACAAACAGGAGATCAGGTGGAACTATTCCGGTAAGGATAAGATCTTAAAACTTCTACCTTCGAAAACCTACATCCTTCCGGATGGAAGAAAAATCCATATGGAAAAACATCCTCTGGCTCCGGTCTGGAGACTGATTGGAACCATGAATGAAGGAACTTTCTGCCATAAACCCTTTACTGTTTCAGGAGGAGGTAAATCAGAAATTTCCAAATCTCTCCTAAATTCTATAATCTACGATACTTTCTATATAAATAATCTTAAAGAAGATTTTGATATGGTAGAAAAGCTTATTAACTATGACTATAAGGGACGATGGAAAAATGATAAAAACAGAACAAGATCCTCCAGAGGATTCCTTAGTTTTGGTCGAACCCTGGGCTCGGTAATTAAACTCCTGAATAGCTCTACACATTATACAGATGAATACAATGCATTTATTGATAGTATTCCAAACAGGATAAAGGCGCTTTCCCTCTATATTAAGGGGTTTTACAGACCCGAATGGGGAGATGACTGGAGAAGTCACTTCAGTGTTAGAATAATAAACGGAAAAGAAGGTAATGCTCTCCGTTTTGAAGGCCGAACTATAACTGCAGGCTATCTTAGGGTGGGATATGCACCTGATAATATGTGGTATGTACACAAATTACGAACAGATTTTATTGCAGCTGAAAAACTCCAGCAGGAGGATGATATATCAGTTTCCATTACTATAGATGCGGATAAACTTGAAGGCACTAAAGATTATCATAAGGGGAACAGTATAAAGCTGATCAAGAACTGTGAGTTTAAACTCTTCCAGCGTCCGGATGAGGCAATTAACCGAGGTTATGATATTGAGGCAGAAAGGGATCTTGCAGGAAAAGATAATTTTATATCCAACTATGAACCTCTTACTAAGGAAAATGCTGTAGAACTAATTGAAAATGCAATAAGCTTTGATAAATATCCCGATCCTATTAAAGAGGTTATTAAGGACGGAGCCAGTGCAGAAGACGGAACATGGTTTATTTCTCCCTCACATCCCAGAAAACTTCCTAATGGTATTAGCACAAACCCCAGATATCTGCAGACAAGACCAGATATTACAGATCCTGAATCATACTACCGGGGAGAGATCGGCTCCAGATTTGCCAGAAAAATAGCAGTATCCAAGCCCTACTATCTACCGGTAGATGCAGTACTTCCTTCACGGAGAAACAACAGCCCGGATAAAAAGAAAGGGATAATAGGATTAAGTGTCTATAACCCTATTCATTACCAGGAACTTCCTGAACTCTTTATTGACTTTATCTGCAGCCTTTCGGGGAAATCCCCCTCCACAACAGGAGCAGGAAGTGAAGGAGCCCTGACAAAGGGACCATTTAATATGCTGTCTGCTGTTACAGATCTTAACAATGCACTACTCTCTTTTATATTAACCGGTTATTCAGGGTTTACGTCTGTAGCAGGAAGTATTGGAAGCAGAACCAGATTTGCCCATGACATTAGTATTTTAATACCGGAAATTTGGAGCCGCCTGGAACCTGAGGAGAGAGATCCGGACAGATTGATAAAAGAAGGTTCTTTTGAAAAAGTTGAAGATATGGAATGGAAGGGAGAAAAAGTACTTTCAAGCCGACTTGGGTATAGAATGACAGAAACATTTCTGTTTAACTATATGGGCAGAATTTTTGATGAACCCCATGCGGTATTTAATAATGAGATGCTGAAACCCGAAACACAGGATATGGAAGCTTTTGTTCAGGGAATTATTCATATAATTGAGAGTCAGAAAAATGTAGCTCTGGTTTATTTTGAAGACGGAAGTGTTGAATCTGCCATACCACCAATTAAAGCACTCCTACATATAATGGCTAAGGGTGAATATGAAGGAAAGAGGATTGATGACAAGGAAATAAGGATTTTATTCACTAAGGAATATGTAATAAAAAGTAAATGGTACAGAGAGAGGCTTGTCCGTAAACAGAAAAAAGATGTAGCTCACAGTAAAAAAATAATCAGTTATCTGGAATCCTTTATGGAATTAAAAGAAAACAAGGAGTTGAGTCTAAAGCTTAACATGAAAGACAGACTCAGAAAATCCAAAGATAACCTGAAAAAAGTTAATTCCAGGGAATATCTGGAATTTCTCAAAGGAACAATAGGACTTGATCCTGTTTACGGAATGGAGGAAAATTAGGAAAATATCCTGAAGGACACAAAGAATACAGCGGCACAGATATATCATCTCAATAAAAATGCCTGGAAAAGAGTTGTAAAACCTTTTTCCAGGTATAGGAAGGAGATGGATGTAAGCCCCCTGTTTCAATATTTTATAAAATCAATTAGTCCGGCATCTGTAATACTTGATCTTGGTTGTGGAACCGGAATCCCATATGGAAAATATGCAGTAGAGAGCGGCTTTAAACTTACAGGGATAGATTACTCGGAAGAGATGATAAAATTGGCAGGAAAAAATGTTCCCCTGGGGAACTTTATAGTGCAATCTATGGAGAATCTTAAAGAAGAGGAGGAGTTTGATGCAATATATGCTTCCTACTCTCTTCAGCTACTCTACCCTTCTGCCTTCCTGAGTGTAACAGAATCGTGTACCAAAAATTTAAAACGAAAGGGACTATTCTATATTTCTCTGAACGAACCCAAAACAAACCGTGGAGACTATGCAGTTGTTATGGGAGAAAAGATGTTTTTTAAGGACTATTCCGAAGAGGAACTCACGGCTGTTTTTAAAAAACTGGGAATGGTCAAATTAGCGGTAGAACACTCAGTGGAAGAATCTGAGACCTTTGGAAGGGAGTATAAGCTGGAGATAATTTTTAAAAAGCATTAATATGAATTCCAAATTTCAGAGAAGATGTGTTTTATATAGTAGCACAATATTTTTTTTGACTTTATTAATTAAAATTTCTCCTGAGAAATTTACGATATTAGTCACCCACAATTACACAGCAGCTGTATATCAGGACGAAGTCAGTGTGATACCTATCCAGGATATAATCTATACTCTTTTACCAGTATATCAGTATTTAAGGCTATCCAGTGGGCTTATTACCCCCAACTTATTCCGGTTTGCAACATGGGTGTAGATCATAGTAGTAGATACGTTTGAATGACCAAGGAGATCCTGAATCGTTCGAATATCATACCCATTTTCAATTAAATGAGTTGCAAAACTGTGCCTGAGAGTATGAATACTTGCATTCTTAGGTACTCCTGATTTTTTGAGAGCCTCTTTAAATGCTTTCTGCAAAGAACTTGAATACCGGTGGTGTCTTCTTGCAATATAGCTCCTTGGATCTACTGAAATTTTGGCAGAAGGAAAAACCCAGAACCATGCCCACTCTTTCCCTGCATTAGGGAATTTTCTTTCCAATGCTTTTGGAAGTTCAACTCCAGGCCTATCTTCAAAACGATCATCTTCATAATAAATTCGATTTTTTTGGATATGCTCTTTAAGTGAAATAGCTACATTTGCTGATAGTAAAGTCTGTCTGTCCTTGTCCCCTTTTCCGGATCTGATTGTAATAATGTTATTCTGAAAATCGAGGTCCTTTATTCGAAGCTGTAGACATTCAGTAAGTCTGAGACCTCCTCCATATATAATTTCGGCCATCAATCTATAAGGATTGTCAAGTAATTTAATAATGGAAACTATTTCAAATTGATGTAGAACTATTGGCAACCGTTTCTTTACTCTGGATTTAGTTACAGATTCCAGATTGTCAATCTTTTTATCCAATACATACCGGAAAAGGAATAAAATCGAATTAAAAGCCTGCTTTTGGGTTGAAACAGCTACTGATTTTTCTACTGCAAGATAAGTAAGAAAGGCTTTCACATTAACCTGATTAACACTTGTAGGTTCTTTATAAGAAGTATAATCACTGAACTTTTTTACCCAATAAATATAAGAGCGTTCTGTCTGTAAAGATTTATTCTGGAGTCTTATCTCTTCCCTCACACATGAAATGATTTTTCGCCATGTCATGCTAGTGTCATTATTGGAACCTGAAGGTTTTAAATCTATTTTTTTTGTATAAGAAAGATAAATATTTACTGCCCTTTCGGCCTGATCTACCTGCCAATCGGTATATTTATTACCGAGTTCCTTGAGATATCTATCATCTATTCTCTCTAAAGAGGGAGAAGCAGCTTTGAATGATAAATACATATTAATCCAATTTAGATAATATGGGCTTCTATATGAACTTACTTTAAATTTTTCTTCGATAAACACCTTCAGCTTCTTCTCATCAAATAATTCCATCCTTCCTAACCTCCAGATACATAGCTTCCATATATTAGTACTGGTTAAACTGGAATACTGCTTTTAGATTTAATAGAATTAATAATTAAGTTACATATTTTTACAGAATCTATGGTAAAATAAAGGGAATTCAGGTGATATAATATGTTCTATGGTCTCTGGGTAAAAAATGTTGGAATTTGCAAACAGAAACCAGCGATAAGTAGAAAATGTTTTAAAATTAGGAAAGAACACCCATGGGTTGAATTTGACTCTGGAGCCTGTGTTCGGTCAGGGACTTTGAATTAATGAATTATACTGGTTTTACAACTGTGGTTGAAGAAACCTCCGGTGGGAGCACAAAA
>JAJRQE010000232.1 GCA_024280415.1 Spirochaetota bacterium
AATCCGGATTCTTCAATTATTTTCAGTGCCTTCTTTACATCCCCGGAATCAATGCAGAGGACAAATCCTGTCCCCATATTAAATGTATGAAACATCTCTTCCTCATTAACTCCCTTGTTCATCAGAAAATCAAATACAGGATTAGTATTTAATAGTTTTTTCTCTATAACTGCATCAAATCCCGAAGGGAACATTCGTGGTACATTCTCGTATAGCCCCCCTCCTGTTATATGAGCCATTCCTTTAATCTTTATCTTTTCCAATAGTTTCAGAATCGGTTTTACGTAGATAGTTGTTGGTTTTATTAGTTCCAGTCCAATGGGATTTCCCAAAAAATCTTCTTCCAGATTGTCCACCAGCTTCCGAACAAGAGAAAATCCATTGCTGTGAACTCCTGAAGAATCGAATCCAATAAGTAAGTCTCCCTCCTTTATATTACTTCCGTCTATTACTTTACTTTTCTCAACCGCACCAACGGCAAAGCCCGCAATGTCATACTCACCCTCACTGTAAAAACCCGGCATCTCCGCAGTCTCACCTCCAGTCAAGGCACACCCGGCTTCAAGGCAGCCATCTGCAATACCTTTAACAATAGTTGCCGCCTCTTCAGATTTAAGTCTTCCACATGCCAGATAGTCCAGAAAAAAAAGAGGCCTGGCTCCATGGCAGAGAATATCGTTAACACACATGGCTACACAATCAATACCTACTGTATCGTATAATCCCAACTCAAAGGCAATTTTCAGTTTAGTACCAACTCCATCTGTTCCGGAGACCAGCACCGGTTCCTTATAGTTTTTCAGTTCATAAAGAGCCCCAAAGCCTCCCAAAGAGGAAAGAACACCATCTTTGACAGTTTTCTTTGCATACCTTTTTATTGTGGCAACAGTTTTATACCCTTCCGCTTTGTTCACACCTGCACTTTTATAATCAATCACCACCGATACCCATTACCTCTTTACCTCTTCCAATCTGTGCCGCTACAGGGTAGACACCGGTAAAACATCCCATACAAAAATCCTCCTTACCCCCAAGGGAAAAAATAAGACCCTTTCTGCTGATATAGCCCAGACTGTCTGCACCAATAGTTTTATTCATAGCATCAACACTTCCTTCACTCCCAAGTAATTCACTCCGGTAAGGTGTGTCGATCCCAAAATAACAGGGATACACAACAGGGGGAGAAGCCACCCGGAGATGTATTTCTGCTGCACCTGCTTCCCGGAACATCTCAACCAACCTGCGACTTGTAGTTCCCCGAACTATAGAATCGTCAATAAGAACAACCCGTTTGCCCTTTACACTGTTTTTCATTACATTCAGTTTAACATTGACTGCCTTCTCCCTTAATTCCTGAGAGGGAGAGATAAAGGTTCGCCCAACATATTTATTCTTAATCAGAGTCACCTCATAAGGGATTCCCGATTTTTTTGAATACCCTACAGCTGCGGGAATCCCTGAATCGGGAACACCGGATATAATATCCGCCTCCACAGGACACTCATCATAGAGGATCTCCCCTGAACGGCTGCGCATTTTATACACATCTATCTCATCAATAATACTATCCGGTCTGGCAGAATAGATGTACTCAAAAGAACAGGTCTGACAGGAAGTTCTCTCCATATTATTCACAGACCGCAGACCATCTTTATCGATAATTACAATTTCTCCGGGTTTAACATCCCTTAAAAATTCAGCCCCAACAGTATCCAACGCACAACTCTCAGACGTAAAAATCCAGGAACCATCAAGTTTCCCTATACAGAGAGGGCGTATTCCGTTTCTATCTCTTGCTCCAACCATACAGTCATTTGCCAGAATTATAATTGCATAGGCTCCCTGTATTGTGCTGGCTGCATCACTTACAGCTTCCGGAAGTCCTTTCTTATAAGCTCTGGCAATTAAATTAAGAATAACTTCAGAATCTGAGGAGGTCTGAAACATACGCCCGGTATCCTCAAGAAGATCCCTGAGGACATCAGCATTCACAATATTTCCATTATGGCATATACTTAACGGTCCAAGTTTGGTCTCTGCCTCCAGAGGCTGGGCATTTTTCAGATCACTGTTCCCTGTCGTAGAGTAACGTACATGACCAATTGCTGAAGAACCTTTCAGTTCAGTAAGTTTTTCTTTGCTGAATACTTCCGAAACAAGCCCCATACCTTTCTGCACTTTAATTCCTTCACCATTATAAACAGCAATCCCTGCACTCTCCTGCCCCCGATGCTGAAGTGAATACAAGCCGTAATAGGTAACCAAAGCAGCATCAAACGGAGAGTTTGAATAACATCCGAAGACACCGCACTCCTCTTTCAATTTATCTATCCTGGTTAATTTACCTTCCCCGGGCAGCTTATTATTTTTGAACAGATTATATTTTTTCACCATATACTCTTCCACTCTTCCGGGAACCACAAAAACTTCCCGTTAAAGTGCTACCCCTTGTTTATTTTCCTTTACAATTTTTTCTTCCATATCCATTCTGTATTGTTTCATTTTGTTCTGAAGTTCACTATCTCTCTTGTACAAAAACTGAACAGCAAGAAGAGCGGCATTTGTCGAATTATTAATACCTACTGTTGCTACCGGAACTCCCTTCGGCATCTGAACAATTGAAAGGAGAGAATCCATTCCATCCAGAGCCGCATTCAAAGGAACACCAACTACAGGAATTGTTGTAAGAGAGGCTATAACTCCGGGAAGATGAGCTGCAAGACCAGCTCCCGCAATTATACATCCAACTCCTTCTTCTTCCATTTCTGCAATTTTTTCCTTCAACAATTCAGGGGCTCTGTGAGCAGAAATAATGTGAGCCCTCCATGAAACTCCAAACTCATCCAGGATCTTACCGCTACTCTTCATTACTTCTTTGTCTGAACCGCTTCCCATAATAATTCCCACTTCCATATCTCCACTCCTTAAAATAAATTAACAAAAAAAACCGCCACCAGACTACCATAGGTAATCCAATGACGGTTTTTTTACGTATCAATATTTTATATTGTTACATAAATTGAGACCTCACCCGATTCACCCATAGTAGAAGAATTTAAGGTTCCTCTGTAGAAACTGCCGGTCCATATTACCAGCGTTATACGGATGAAATGCGATAAAATGCATTTCAATTAGATAAAATAATTTACCCCGGCATCAAAGATCTTCTGATCCTTATCTCCCGGAACGTTTATACCTATAAAATCTCCTGTTCTTTCAGAATGCCCCATTTTACCCATAATCCTGCCATCGGGGCTTGTCAGACCTTCAATTGCAAAGGCTGAACTATTGGGATTATGGGGATACTGCATACTTATATGACCATCCAAATCCACATAGCAGCTATTTATCTGCCCGTTGTAGAAAAGTTCTCTGATTTCATTTTCCTTTCCGATAAATCTACCTTCCCCATGAGAGACAGGAACTGTATGAATCATCCCCTTGGCTAGAAAAGAGTACCATGGAGAAAGGGTAGATACAACACTTGTTCTGACCATTCTGGACACATGGCGGCCTATTTTATTAAATGTCAAAGTTGGAGCATTAGATACCATATCCCGGATTTCACCATAAGGCAAAAGACCTAATTTCAAAAGAGCCTGAAACCCATTACATATCCCCAGAACAAGACCGTCTCTTTCTTTTATAAGATCCATAAGTGCATCTGCTATTTTGTTATTCCTAAAAACTGAAGCAATAAATTTGCCCGAACCATCAGGCTCATCTCCAGCACTGAAGCCACCTGGTATCATTACAATCTGTGAGCTCCTTATACTATCTGCAAGGATAGTCAGGGATTCTTCTATTTCCCAGGGCTGCTGATTACGAAAAACAGGGCTTTTAATAATTGCCCCTGCCTTTAAAAACTGTCTGGCGGAATCTATTTCACAGTTAGTGCCTGGAAACACTGGAATACAAACCTGTGGTTTAACGCTCGTTATATGGTTTGGCTTATATATCTTTCCGATTTTTTCAATCTTTTCGGTAATATCAGGAATTGATACTATTGGAGTTTCTTCAGCAAGGCGGGTAGGAAAAACATCCTCTAAAGAACCAGTCCAGACAGAAAGAGCATGTTTCAGGGATATTACAACTTTACCAATTGTTATTTTTTCCCCGGGAACTGTAACTCCAATTTTATGAATACAAACCCCTGTCGGGATTTTGAGTTCAGAAATGTTACCTTTTATTTCAACAATTACTGATCCGTAGAGAGATTCAAAATAATCAAAATCACCCTCTAATTCTATTCCAATCATGTTGCCGAAACACATTTTGCTCACAGCTTCGGCAATTCCACCAAAACGCACAGAATGGGCAGCGTATATCTGTCCATCTTTTACAAGGGTATACAGGAAATCAAGATTTGATCTCATTACTCCAAAATCAGGAAGCTCATCTATATCTCTGGGAACAGTCAGAAGAACAACATCACTGCCAGTACCTTTAAATTCAGGAGAGATAATATGGGAAGCATCTCCAACTGCTACTGCAAAAGCAGCAAGAGTCGGTGGAACTGTCAGATCATTGAAAGATCCGGACATACTGTCTTTACCTCCAATTGCAGGAATAGAGAGTTCTTTTTGTACTTTCAGCGCACCTAAAAGAGCTGCAAAAGGCTTACCCCACTTCAACCTGTCATTGGAAATGTTTTCAAAATATTCCTGAAGGGTAAGGCGGATACGACTGGAATCACCTCCGGCAGCAGCAATCTTTGTTACTGCTTCTACAATCCCGTAAACTGCACCATGGAAAGGGCTCCATATACCAATAGCAGGAAGATATCCCTCACTCATCAGGCTGACTGTTGTAGTATCTCCCTCATAAACGGGAATTTTTGAGACCATTGCCTCTAAAGGGGTAAGCTGATATTTTCCACCAAAGGGAAGAAGTACTGAACCAGGGCCTATGGTAGAGTCAAAACGCTCGCTTAGTCCCTGGAGGCTGCATACATTTAGATCCCTAAGGATCTCCATCCATTTTTTAATCAGGATTTTAGGATTTACCCCCGCCTCACTGAATTCCTCCTTACGAGAAACAAAAAAACTGCTGTCAGAGGGAGCCTTTACTGTAATATCCGTTCGGGCTGTAACTCCCCCTGAGTCCAGAAAATCCCTGGAAAGGTCTACAATTAACTTTCCTCTCCATCTCATCTGAAGACGATTGTTATCAGTTACATCCGCTACTTTTGTGGCAAGTAAATTTTCATCTACCGCAAAAGAACAGAACAGATCTTCATCCTCTGCCGCTACAACAACTGCCATTCTCTCCTGGGACTCGGATATGGCAAGCTCGGTTCCCGTAAGACCCTCATACTTTTTTGGTATTCTGTCAAGATTTATTATAAGTCCTTCTGTAAGCTCGCCAATGGCAACACTTGCACCCCCGGCACCAAAATCATTACAGCGTTTTATAAGTCTTGCAGCCTCCCCGTTTCTAAAAAGCCGCTGAAGCTTTCTCTCTTCGGGGGGATTTCCCTTCTGAACCTCTGCCCCTGCAGTCTCCACAGAATCTTCATCATGCACTTTTGAGGAACCGGTGGCACCGCCACAGCCATCCCGTCCCGTCTTGCCTCCAATAAGTATAATGACATCTCCATTTAATGGAGTACTCCGTCTGACATTATCTTTAAGAGCGGCGCCTATTACTGCTCCTATCTCCATCCTTTTTGCAATAAAACCATCATCGTACACCTCCCGGACATGGCCGGTTGCAATTCCAATCTGATTTCCATAGGAGCTGTATCCCTGGGCTGCCCCGAGGGTTATAACTCTCTGAGGAAGCTTCCCCTTCAGAGTACTATCTATAGAAACAGTTGGGTCTCCACTACCTGTTAGCCTCATAGCCTGATAGACATAACTCCGCCCGGAAAGGGGGTCACGGATAGCACCACCAAGACAGGTAGCAGCACCTCCGAAGGGCTCAATTTCTGTAGGATGATTATGAGTTTCATTTTTAAACATCAGCAGCCATTTCTGAATGCTGTCTCCAACCTTTACATCTATATTGATACTACAGGCATTTATCTCTTCTGAAACATCAAGATCTTCCAGCAAACCTTTCCTTCTAAGGTTCTTCATCCCTATAACTGCCATATCCATAAGAGTTATATCTCTCTCAGGTCCATGGGAATTACCATAGATAAACTCTCTCGAATCCAGATACTCTTTATAACTCTCCTCAATAACAGAGGTAAAACGACCCTCCTCAAACTCTATGCTATCAATTGCAGTTGTAAATGTTGTATGTCTGCAGTGATCGGACCAGTAGGTGTCCAGAACCTTTAGTTCTGTAATGGTGGGATCCCGCCTCTCTTCATTATTAAAATAGACCTGACAAAACTTAAGATCTTCATAGCTCATAGAAAGAGACATCTCTTCGTAAAACTCTTTAAGATCTGCAGAATCCATGGTTATAAATCCCTTTATGTTTTCCACCTCCCCGGGCTTACTCCCAAAATCATATATAAGATTATCCTTGCTAAAGGGGTTTCCCTCTTCTGAGTCTACTGTGTTGATCAGATAGTTTTTAACCCGTTCAATATCCCCCTTATCCATACCACCCTTTAAAATGTAAATACGGGCAGTATAAATTTGCTCCCGGGAACCATGAGTTATCAGCTGAATACACTGGGAAGCAGAATCTGCCCTCTGGTCAAACTGCCCGGGAAGATACTTTACTGCAAAGGCAGTCTCATTTTCTCCAATGGGTAAACTGTCATGATAAAGATTATCCACCGGAGGTTCAGAAAGAATTGTTCTGCATATTTTATCATACAGATCTGTTCCGGGGTCTTCAAAATCATAACGATTAAGAATTCGCACGCCCTCAAGCCCGGTAAGATTAAGCTGATCTTTTAACTGGTGTAACAGCTCCAGTGAATGAGTATTATAGTTCTCTTTTTTCTCAACAAATACGCTTTTCATTAGTTATGATCCAATTTTTTTTATTAATTTATTTTCAACAAGCATCTTCATTTGCTCAATAGCAATTGTATTTAATTTTTTCAACCGTTTCATTGGAGCTACTTCTTCTTTTATAAACAACGCATTTATATTTTCCAGATTGGAAAGGCAAACCAATTGAGATACATTGGCATAATCGCGAATGTTTCCTGATTTTTCAGGGTTGGCTTCCCGCCAATATCTGGCTGTTTTTCCAAAAAGTGCCATATTTAAAATATCCGCTTCAGTAGCATAAATTATATTAGTTTGTTTCCTGGTTAATTTATCCGGTATTAGTTTTTCTTTGATAAGGAAAAATTTAAATTCTGCACTCAACCATGAGGCAAATTCAAAAGCAATGTCTTTATGCGCGAATGTTCCGCCGTAACGTCCGGTTTTGGAAACAATACCAATAGCCTTTGTGGTTTCAATCCATCTTTTAGGAGTTAGCGAAAAACTGTTTGATCCTGCCATATTTTTAATTCCATCGAATTCGATGGAATTAAAATCAGGATTGTTAAACTTCTCCCAAAGTCCAATAAATTCAATTGTACTACGATTGCGCATCCAGTTTTGAAGAATATAATCGCTTCTTTCTGTATCCCTGTACCTTGCGATGTCAGTAAGGCTGATAAAATCAGCCTTATTATCTTTGTATAAAACAGCTTCCGTACCATTCACTGTAATTTTTTTATTATTATTCTTACTCATCTCAGCTCCCTGGTTAATCTTAACTGTGCGAGTAGTTAGGCGCTTCCTGGGTAATAGAGATATCATGTGCATGACTTTCTTTAAGTCCGGCAGAGGATATTCTTCCAAACTTTCTGTATTTCTTCATTGCATCTATATTGACACATCCGCAGTAGCTCATCCCCTTCTTCAATCCCGTAACCAGCTGATACAAAAATGGTTTAAGCTCCCCTTTATATGGAACTCTACCTTCTATTCCTTCCGGAACAGGTGCATCGTTTTTAGACATCTGATACCGGTCCCCGGAACCCTCTTTGATTGCAGCTATAGAACCCATTCCCCTGTATGATTTAAAAATTCTCCCCTCAAAGATAATCTCTTTCCCGGGGGATTCTTTTAAACCTGCCAGCATATTGCCGATCATAACAGTACTTGCTCCAGCTGCTATGGCCTTTGTTATATCGCCGGAATACTTGATTCCGCCGTCGGCTATAACAGGTATTCCGGATTTATCAGCCTCTTCTGCACAATCCATTACCGCTGTAAGCTGGGCAAC
>JAJRQE010000233.1 GCA_024280415.1 Spirochaetota bacterium
AACTCTCTGCAGAATATGCAGAAAGTGATGAGAGCTATGAATATGATCTCTTCTATAAAGCTGAAAAAACTTTATTCCCTTAAAGATTCTTTAAAATTATTTACAGACAGTATTGATAGGATCAATTTATATACAGGAGCAATACTTTCAAAATATTCTAATTCAGGGCAGAGTAAAGATAAAAAAACCCTAAATATTCACATCGTTGTTTTTTCTGCAGATAAGGGACTATGCGGAACACATAACAGCTCCATACTGAAAGCTCTGGAGAAATATATAGAGAACAAAGATAATTCTTCCAATAAGTGCGAAATTACAGCAATTGGTAATAAATCAATAAATTTTTGCAGAAGAAAGGATTATAATATTTTTCAGCAATCTGAAATTAGTGAAAAAGTTTTCAACAGGGAACAACTATCTATTTTTTCTGATAATATATTTAAAAGATATACAGAAGCTAAAATTGATAAAATAGTAGCAGTAGGAAATATTTTTTATTCCACACTTATTCAGGAAATTGAGATAAAACAGCTACTCCCTTTTGTCCCACCATCTAAAGATGTAAAAGAGGAAATTTATTCCCTAAATTTCAATATTGAACCTGATCCTGAAAATTTTATTGATGCGGTTTCCAGAGAATACCTTCTTTTTAAACTGCAGTCCCTTCTCCTTAACTCATATTTAAGCGAACATTCATCCAGAATGACCGCCATGGAAAATGCAACCAACAACTCACAGGATCTTATAAATAAATATGTTTCAATACAAAATCATGCCCGGCAGGCATCAATTACAAATGAGCTTATTGAAATAGTTTCCGGTAAAGAAGCTCTTAAAGGATAGTATATGGTAAAATACAGCGGAAAAATAGTTCAGATTCTAGGTCCTGTTGTGGATGTTAATTTTGTTAAGGGGGAACTTCCTGAAATTTATACTGCGTTAACACTGCCTTTAGGCTCAAAACAGAAAGGAACCGGAAAACTTGTCCTGGAGGTTGTTCAGCATATTGGTGACAGAACGGTAAGAACAATTGCGATGGATTCCACGGATGGGTTACAGAGGGGTACCGAAGTAACAAATACAAATAAACAAATTACTGTTCCTGTGGGAGAAGAGACTCTGGGGCGAATAATGAATGTAACAGGAGATCCTGTTGATGAAATGGGACCCCTGAAAAGCAAAAAACAGTACCCCATCCACAGGAATGCTCCTAAATACGATGAACTAAGCACTTCTAATGAAATTCTGGTTACTGGAATAAAGGTTGTTGATCTTCTTGCTCCATACATGAAGGGTGGTAAAATTGGTCTCTTTGGAGGAGCAGGTGTAGGAAAAACAGTTCTTATAATGGAACTCATAAATAACATTGCAAAGGTGCACGGAGGAAATTCTGTTTTCTGCGGCGTAGGAGAGAGAACCAGAGAGGGAACCCAGTTATTCGGTGAAATGAAAGAGTCAGGAGTAATTGAACGAACTTCACTTATTTTCGGACAGATGAACGAACCCCCTGGAGCCAGGGCAAGAGTAGCACTTTCGGCTCTGAGTGTTGCAGAATATTTCAGGGATGAACAGCAGAAAGATGTACTTCTGTTTATTGATAATATATACCGGTTTGTACAAGCTGGTGCTGAAGTTTCCGCACTTCTGGGAAGAATACCTTCTGCGGTAGGATATCAGCCAACCCTGGCTACTGAACTTGGAGAACTTCAGGAAAGAATAACCTCTACCAAACATGGTTCCATTACTTCTGTTCAGGCAGTTTATGTACCCGCAGATGATTACACAGACCCTGCTCCTGCAACAACCTTTTCCCATCTGGATGCCACAACCAATCTCAGCAGAGCTATTGTAGAAATTGGGATCTATCCGGCTGTTGATCCTCTTGCATCATCATCAAGAATGCTCACACCGGATATAGTCGGGAATAAGCACTATACTGTTGCAAGACGAGTACAGGAAATTCTTCAGGTATATAAAAACCTCCAGGATATTATTGCAATCATGGGGATGGATGAGCTTTCAGAGTCTGATAGAAAAACTGTGGAAAGAGCCAGAAAAATTCAAAAGTTTCTTTCCCAACCATTCTCGGTAGCAGAACATTTTACAGGACTTAAAGGAGTTTTTGTATCTCTGGAGGATACAATTCGTTCATTTGAGGAAATTATAGATGGAAAGCACGATGATCTTCCGGAACAGGCCTTTTACATGGTTGGAACTATTGAAGAAGCCAGATCAAAAGCCGAAAAGATGTAGCTTTGTATGAAAACTTTTACACTTACTGTTGTATCCGATTCAAAAATAATATTCTCCGGTCTGGCAATATACTGCAGGGTCAAAACTCTGAGTGGTGAAATTGGGTTTGAGGCCTTTCATGAACCTTTTCTGGGGGTACTTTCTTCAAAATCTGAAATTTCCTTCCACAACAAATCCCGGGTTGAAAAAAGTATTAATATTAAAAGCGGTATTATTATTTTTGAAAATAATTCCTGCACCATAACAGTTGAGCTTTAAGGAAGGTAGAATGTTTTTTGCTGATAAACCCTATATATCTGATTTCTTCCGAACTACAGTCAGAGAAAATAAAATTCCAATTGTAAATACTGATGTTACTGATGAAATGAATCTTTTTAAGGAAACTATAATAATTGACAAAAAAAAAGCCATGGAAATAGCATCAGAATCAGATTTCCCACTCATCTATTCCACCTCTGAAAACGCAATTTCCTGGATATATAAAAATCTTTCATTTACATCTCTTCCTGACAAAATAGATCTATTTAAAAATAAATATAAATTCCGGGAATTACTAAAACCTTTGTTTCCTGATTTCTTCTACAGACAAGTCCACCTTAATGACCTAAGTAAGCTAAATGTAGAAAAATTTTCTTATCCTTTTATCATTAAACCGGTGATCGGATTTTTCAGTATGGGTGTATACAAGGTCTCCGAACCAGAGGAATGGAATGAAACTGTTGAATTAATAAAAATAAATATTAAACAGACCAGAAACCTCTATCCCCTGGAAGTTTTGAATACAGGTACTTTTATTATTGAGGAAAATATTGAGGGTGATGAGTTTGCCGTAGATGCATATTTCAATTCTCAGGGAGAAGCAGTTATTTTAAATATTCTACACCATACTTTTTCATCTGAAGATGATGTCAGTGATAGAGTTTACTCCACATCAAAAAAAATTATAGAGGATAATCTTCTGGAATTTACTAATTTTGCAGATAATATTGGTAAACTGTCTGGTGTTAGAAATTTTCCAGTACATATTGAACTAAGAAGAAACAAAGAAGGCTCTATTATTCCAATAGAAGTTAATCCATTACGATTTGGCGGATGGTGCACAACTGCGGATATTACATTTATGGCATATGGATTCAATCCCTATCTTTACTACTACAACCAGCAGAAACCCAATTGGACAGAATTATTAAAGGAAAGTGATAATAATCTGTTCAGTATTATAGTACTTGATAATTCAACAGGAGTAGAAACGGAAAAGATTGAATCCTTCAACTATAGAAAAGTGATGGACTGTTTTAAAAGACCTCTGGAACTGAGAAAAATCGACTACAATAAATACCCTGTATTTGGATTTATTTTTGCAGAAACAGAGGATAACAACTTTAAAGAGCTTAAATATATCCTGGATTCGGATCTTAGTGAATTTATTAAAATCCGGTAGAGCCAATTACAAAACTCATGGGTTTTGTAATTGGCAAGGGACTTTATAAAAGTTAAAATATTATATAGCTAATTCACCGGATTTTCTTCGATATATTCCATCTGACAGTTAAACACCCAGAGATAAATTCAAGATCTTTTGTAAAAACTCCAAGATACTGACTTCCATCTGAATTGCCGATTCTGTCAGATTAATTTTATCCTCTGCCAGATCCGTTACGGATGTTTCCTCCTGAAGGTAAATTTTTTCAGGATAGGATATCTCAACATCAGCCCCATCTTCATTAATTATCAATTCCCCTTCTGCAGGTATAAAGCTGTTGTTCCCGGCAGAACCCTGGGAACCTCCTCCAAGATCCAGGTTCACCCTCCCTTTTCCGGTAATAATAATTGGTGTAATATCAAAAGTATCAAAAACACTATTTTCAATAGTCACTCTATAGAACTGATCCTCTCTGGGAAGAGAATAGCTGAATTATATTAATCACCATATTAAATTAAATAATTACCATATTTACCTCCTTAGATTGACAGCAGA
>JAJRQE010000234.1 GCA_024280415.1 Spirochaetota bacterium
CAGAATAGGATTCTATTAAAGAATGTTCCGGGTGTAGAAATGTTTCCTTTCGGTGCAGAATGGGTGGATTTATGGATTTATCGTAATTGAACTTCCTGATTTTTCCTGTAGCAATATTTAAAGTAAGAGACTTCTTAAGCCCTGGATGTGGTTCAGAAAAAAAGTCGGGATATGACAGATAGGATATCTTGAACTCATTTGTAAAGAACTTAATGATATTATATTCCGAACCTGCTTCTACTCTTGTTTTTAGATCTGCAATGAACTTATAAAGAGTCTCATCAACTTTTGCCAGACTCTCTTCTATTATATAGACAGAATGGTTTAATTTTTTACCGCATGGGAGTGCTTTAAGGTGGGTTTTTAGGGTTGAGAATGTCATGGGTTATTGTAGCATAGTATTTCGAATTGTTAATTTTAAGTTATATCCTTATTGTCAATTAATTTAATCTATTTTATTTATACAATATGTCTTTATCTGCTTGGCTGCATTGAGGGCATCATTTGCATCTTTTATGGTGAGATCCAGCGAGTGAGGATATCGTGTTGATACTGCATAACTGGTAAGAAGTACTGCATGTTTTCCCAATTTCATTATAATAGGATCTTTTTCTTCCAGACTTTGAATTAGATTCTCAATATTATGTGTTCTTGATGGTTTTATATCCAGAAAAATTAAATATCCTTTCAAGGCTTTTTCGGCAGATTGTTGACAGTGATAGCAAATAATTTCCACGGGTATTGGAACTAAACTCATTAGATGGTTTGCTGAGATTAAATCCATTTCAGCAAAATCATACCATTCCTTAACAAGAGTGCTATTCATAAAGTAGAACTCCCTCCTGGGATATTTCTTCTTCAAGTGTATATTTCATATGTGAGCGGATATTGAATTCTTCAGGTTTATAGACAAGGATATCAAGAGGTGCTTTTATCTTTGTAAATATAGAATATCGAATATCCTTCATGAGCTCCAGGTTACGTCGGGGATCCTCAGTTATTACACAAATATCAATATCGCTGTCCGTGGTTTCTTCTCCTCGGGCATATGACCCAAATAAGAGTATTTTTTGGACATCAGTAATTTGAGTAACTGTTTTATTAATAGTTTCTATTATCTCTGGATTTAACACCCTATTCCTCTTTCGCTTATAATAGCATCAATGGGTATATTAATCACTCCTTAAAAATTTTATAGTTTTATCCAATATTTATTAATTTTTTATAAAAACACAAGTCAACCAGGGCAGGTCAATAAATTTGTGAGTATAAAGTAATAGAAATTATTTCAGCAATTCTGAGCCGAAACAGGGTCTTTAAAAATATAAAAAATACCGGAGCTCGCCGGCATAACGGAAGTATTAAGAGTATCCTCAATAAACTGCTGCAGCTCGGACTGTTCGTAGTACTTCTGGAAAGTGTCTCTATTGGTTAAATAGCCGTCTTTATAGGGAGTCGGATTTACAGCAGTAATATCATTTGTAAAGAGAGTTGTAACAACCATCAGCTTTTTAGTTAGATTGTAGGCATCATGTAAAACCTCGATTCTTTCCTCTGGATTATCAATAACATTTAAGACAAAGCCAACCTTGACTACATGGGAAGAAGTTTTTTTACTATCCTTTTTATGAACAGGATCCCACCCGGAACAAGTATATCCCAGGGCAGACAGGCCACGAAGATCATCCCCAAGGCCGCAGCCGTAGTCAAAAAAACTCATCGTTTCCTCCAATAGATTGTATTCAAGAATACTCTGAACAGGTTTAGAAAAATTGTATCTGGAAATTGCTGTTTTATGCCTGTCTATGACCGGAGTAGTCTCAATTTCAGACAAATTTGTACTTTGAGGTTCTATCAGCCTGTGTTCCTGGTAGGAGAGACCTTTCTCATTTAATAGCTTCTCCCAGTTCAATTTAAAACCTATTGTACCTGTTGTTTCATCAACTTTTGCCAGACTCTCTTCTATTATATAGACAGAATGGTTTAATTTTTTACCGCATGGGAGTGCTTTAAGGTGGGTTTTTAGGGTTGAGAATGTCATGGGTTATTGTAGCATAAATGTAGAAAATATCGATATTTTTTAAAAGCTATCAAAAACCTGAAGTAAAAACACATTTTCCCCAGTACTACAGGTATAGGGGACACAAAATGGAAAAAAACAAAACCTATGTCAAAGCAACATCTGATATTTTTATAAAATACATGTTTGGATCAGATACACCAAAAAGCAACAGCCTGGCACTATCCTTTATAAATTCGGTTCTTAAAAACTCCGACTTTCCTGTCATGACAAAAATTATACAAAAGAACCCTTTCAATTACAGGGAATATGTGGATGATAAGCTTTCTGTCCTGGATATAGAAGTAGAAGATGAAAACCATAAACTCTACAACATCGAAGTCCAGTCCACCGGGAACACCTATTTTAGAAACAGGGCACTATACTACTGGGCTAAACTATACACATCGCAGTTTAGTACAGGAGACTTATACGAATACCTGATGCCTGCAATAGGAATAAATATACTAAACTTTACACTATTTCCCGAATTAGCAAAATTCCACAATTATTTTATTCTAATAGAAGGAAGGGAAAGAGAATATGTGCTTACTAATCAGATGGTTATACACTTTCTTGAAATTTCAAAGGTAGAAGGCACAGAAAGAAGTAGTAAAATGGAAAGATGGTTGTTATACTTAAAGGTAGAAGGGACGGATAACGAAATGTTAAAAATATTACTGGAAACAGATAAAGACCTGCAGACAGCCCACGAGCTGTATACTGCTTTTAATAGCAACGATAAACTGCGCCGCTATGCACTGTCACGGGAAAAAGCCGAGAATGACAGATTACATTTTCTGTCTATGGCCAGGAAGGAAGGTTTGCAGGAAGGATTAGAAAAAGGTGAGCTTGTGGATAAGCATAATGTGCTTATACGGCTTCTTCAAATAAAGTTTGATCTGAAAGAAGAAGAGAGAAAGTTTATACTTTCTGTAACAGACTTTAAAAAACTGGATGCTGCCCTGGACGGGGTTGTTACAGCAAATGACAAGGAAAGTGTACTTGGTATTTTAAAGTAGCTGTAAGACTGATCGACTCTGGTTTTTAGGTCTGCTGCAAACTTGTAGAGTGTCCCTGTTTAATTTCTTCTCATCTTTTTTATGAACTGGATCCCACCACGAACAGTTGTACCCCATGCATGCCAGACCCCTAAGATCATCTCCCAGGCCGCAACCATAGTCAAAGAAACTCATCGTATCATCTAATAAGTTAAATTCAAGTATCCCCTGAAAAGGTTTCGAGAAATTGTATCTGGTAATTGCAGTCTTGTGTCTATCAATTATTGGTTTTACATCTACTTCTTTATAGTCAGGTGTTTGGGATTGAATTAGTATATGCCCTTTGTAGGATAGGCCTTTCTCATTTAATAACTTCTCCCAGTTCAGTTTGAAACCAATAGTTTTGGTGTTCATATAAAGACCATAAGTTTCTTCCTGCTTTGTCAATTCAGAATAGGATTCTATTAAAGAATGTTCCGGGTGTAGAAATGTTTCCTTTCGGTGCAGAATGGGTGGATTTATGGATTTATCGTAATTGAACTTCCTGATTTTTCCTGTAGCAATATTTAAAGTAAGAGACTTCTTA
>JAJRQE010000235.1 GCA_024280415.1 Spirochaetota bacterium
ACCCAAGCGGCACTATCTAAGCTGTATTTATATTTTGTGGCTCCTGCAACACTGTCCCAATTCCATGTCGGAGTAGTATCATTTGAAGGACTTGATGTTGTACTTCCATTAAAAGGTGGACTATTCGGTGCTGTTATATCAGCTGTTGAACTATCAGTACCTGGTATACTTGTATTCCCGGCAGAATCTTCAAGAACCACACTTAGGGAAAGTGCACCATCACTATCCGCTGTTAAAGTAAGTCCGGAAGTTACTCCGCCTACCGGAATAGTTCCGGTTGCAGAACCAGGGGTGCAGTTAGAAGATGTTATTGTGTAATTTGTTCCCGCTTCTCCACTAATTGTAAAAGAAACACCGGCATTTTCAGATATATTAATTAATCCATCTCCATCAGATATAGTTACAGTCGGCTGCGCAGGATCGGTTCTGTCATAAACTATTCCGCTGTTTGCACTTACAGAAGTTCCAGGATTCCCTGCAGCATCGGTAAAACTAATTGTATATGGAATGTCAATTTCCGCATCAGTTCCGGTCATTGTATAAGTTGCCGTGAAATTATTCCCCGTATTTGTTAATGCATCCGGAGTGTTTCCGGCTGTTGTAACAACAGGAGTGCTCAACAGATCTCTGGGAGAAGTAAAAGTCAGGGTAATTGTGTCCCCCTGTTTGGCCCATGCAGTTGGACTCGCATTATCCGAGACTATACCTAATCCAGTCAGGCTGGCAGATCCGGAGTAATATTTTATCAATACAGGTGCATCTGTCTGATCTGCAGATCCGCTATTTCCGACATTATCACTTATTCCTGTTATGGACAGAGAAAGATTTTCTGTAGTTACAGATGCATCTGCCGGCAGAGTATAGGAATATGTGTAACCGGAAACAGGAGTTAATGCAGCACTCCCCTTTATAGATACAGTAGGATTCAACCCGGCAGGCAGTCCCGACACAGCATCTGCAGAACCAGTGTCTGTAATGGAGAAATCAAGATTGATAGTATCACCAGGTGCTGCATAGTAATCACCTGCTCCGGCATTGTATGAATTAATTGTAAAAAGGGGTGCTGCATTATCTCCCTTAATTGTAAAATAGTAACGTGACTCTTTACTGTCACTATTTACTGCACGAATCGTTAGCTGCAATACACCTGCACTAATGGATGCACCAGGAATAACTGCCGGAGTGGTCAAAGCAAGTCCATTGTCAAAAGCAGATTGATTTGGGGGTAATGAATATCCAAGAGTTGCCACAGGACCATCACTGTCAAGAATCCAGGACAACAGGATATTCGGTGCAGAATTAACCCTTACAAAAAAATCTGTTCCATCATTATAGATTCCTGTAGTTGTAGCAGGTAATGTAAATGTCATTACAGGTCCAGCTTCATTGGTATACATATTAAATGTAGCATAATTCGTATGATTATTTTTATCCGTAGCTCTGACTTCAATAGGTATTACAGAAAATGTACCAAACGGAAGATCAAAGGAGGTTTCAAATTCTCTTGTAGCTGGATTATAAGTAAAGGGATTTGAGTACTGAAGTGCAACATTTTCTGTAGTATAAATAGTACCGTTATAATCGCTGCTGCCAGATGTTAAATCCAGAGTACCGTTCCATGCCTGATTGGAAACCCTCCATATAATAGATTCTATTTCATCAGCATTATCCGGATCCAGATAGGAATTACCAACTGTACCTAAAATTTTAATAAGCGATCCGGCACTAAAATAAAAAAGGGTTGTCCCGGGCTCTACCAGATTAATATAGGGACCATCATTTTCCAGTAATCGTACTGTTTTTGTAGTTTCATTGTTATTTCTGTCTACTGCAGTAATTGTAACAGTAACACGCTGCTGAAGAATACTGGTCGTTCCATCAACCTCAATAGTAGAAAAAGTTATGTTAAAATCTCCTGTAGATTCATCGTATATAATATCTCCGCTTCCAAAGGAATCGTCCTTAGAGTAGGATCGGTCACTTGCAAAGACAATTCTGCCCTGCCGGGATACATCATTTGCAACAGTATAGGAAATTGAGGATAATTCTCCTGCACCGTCAGTCGCAGTAAGAGCACTGTCAGTTATTGCTCCTGTTATGGTTATTGACGAATAGTAATAGCTGTCATCGACAGGGGATATAACAGTAATTACTGGCTGGAATTCATCCTGAACCTCTACAATCAGACTATCATCTATAGGCTTCGGACAGGATACCAGAAACAAACCCATAGTTATGACAAGCAAGACAGCTATGGCTTTACTGATATTGTTGTAAACAAATCTACCCTGACTGGTTTTCATAATTAGACTCAAGCGCCTATTCATCTTCATCCACAAACAGAATCTCACTGAATGAACTGGCATCTGCACCACGGCTTCCAGTACTGCTGCTGTAAAGATAGGTATACTTTGCAGTAAGAGCGGGATCAATATCATTGACCCTGTTGTAATACTCTGCTACCCGGTCATAGTTCTCAAGTTCATAATAGGTGCGGGCAATATTTAATAAAATTTTTGGATAAATCGGCGATGAATCCCTTCCTATATCTACCATGGTTCTTTCTGCCCCAAGGAAATTTCGCAGGGCATCCTGATACTCCTCTTCCATATAGTAGAGATTTCCGAGATTTATTTTTGGGTTAATATAGTTTCGGTCAAGTGAAAGTGCAGAATTAAAAGAATCTTCTGCAGTCTGGGTTCTTCCGAACTGAGCGGCAATAATTCCCAGTTTATTAAAGTCTCTTTTTCTTCTTGTAGCCTCCGCAGAGGCTTTGTAGTCTTCGATAACATTATCAATAAGTTTATTCATATCCCGTTTAAAATTCTTAACTATTTCCGCCTTGCTCCCATACTGAAGTCCAAGATCTGTCTCTGTAAGTCCTACAGGTCTGAATACTTCCTGAGCCTCTCTTGTTTTAATTACATGCCGGAGCTCCGGAGTATCTGCAACAGCAGCAAATTCCATAATGCCAACTCTCCAGGCAGAGAGAAAATCATCTGTTCCAATAAGGGTTATTTCCACAGGAACCCATAAAGAGCCGTCAATACTGAGGGTCATCCCCTTCTCACTATGCACCTTCCGAAAATCCTTTGAGGGAACTCCTGTATTGAAGGCGACATAAATATGACCGGGAACAGTAATAAATGCTGTTTCAATCCCAAGGGTTTCGAGAAGAGCTGCATACAGCGCAGTTAAATCATCACAGTCCCCGGTTAAACGGGTTAGTGTATCCCTCGGTATACTTATGGAATCAACTATTAGCGGATTATCCTGTGCAGCTGTAAAGGGAGAAGTAGGGTCTATCTGATAAATTATTCCAAGTTCTGTAAGACCATAGTATATTTGTATTGCCGACTGCAGGGCTTCCGAGAACTTTGGAACCTCATCAGCCTTGACATACTGTCTTATTGCACTTGCATAGTTTCGAAGGGCACTGTCTGCAGGTGTAATAAAGGCTCCGACCTTACGGTCATCATCCCAGGTCAGAGCTGTTTTGTCCTGAAGATCGTAGGAAACCGATGCAACCTGATTTACAGGCCGGTTTCTCCAGATATAGTCAACATTTATTTCTCCTGTCAGTGGAGTTACACCATTTTTAGAGAAAATTGCATCGTTAAAAGATGCAAAAAGATCGACGGACACAGTTTCTCCAGCAGCCATTTCCGGAATAGTGACAGCCTTGGTGGGGTTATCCATAAATCCTGCCTGAAAAAACGAGACATCAACATCGTAAATAGAGAAATCCTCTGTATTTGTTATATCAACCTTGCCGATGGGATGGTCGATATAATAGCTCTGCATTGCAGCAAAAACAGGAGGAAGCCTGTCGGCCGCAAATTTTATTGACCGGATAATAGCCTGAGGGGCATCCGGATCTTCACCAAACCGGTAATGTCCCGAAAAACCTATACCAAAGGAGAACCCGTCGAAAATCCCAAACGTCGATGCGTCTCCAATATATTTTGAATACCGGAGAGTTGGATGAATATCTACACTGAAGTTGTACGAAGGATCAAGAGATGCTCTTATTCCTGCACTGGCCAAAATATTCAGACTTCCCCTGGGAACTCCCGCAGGATCAATATTCGGAAATACAGCCTGGGACATTCCAAAAGCAAGCTCACCACTTAATTCAAAAGTTTTGGAGAATCTATTACTCCAGAGAGCTCCCAATGCTCCGAAATAGTGGGTATGATCCCACTTATCTTCATGGTCTCTCTCTTTGTCATCAAAACTTAGTATTCCGAACTGAACCATTGGCTGCAGCTGAGGAAAGGTAGGTATTGGATACCTTACACTTCCGGAGATCTCGGTCAGGGTAGCATCGAATCCGTAATCAACAAAGGGACTCAGATCCACATAATCAACTCCAAGGGAAAGGGGGAACTGATAAAAAGTATTAAAATTTGTTTTTTCCTGGGACATCAAAAAAGTGGAAGTAAGAAAAAAAACTATCAGTAAAACCGTTTTCAAATGGTTATTAAAAGAGAGATCGGACATGGCACACTCCATTACTGCATGAGATTATACCATATTCTTAATAGATTTCCACACATAAAAATATATAACTCTAATATTTGTGACAAAATATATTATATTACCAATTACTCATGGAAGCAATATCACTCCAGGAACCGGGACCGGATATATTTACTGCCCGAACACGATACTCGGGACTGATTATTTTTTCAGAATTGCTGTCAATCCATTTCTCATCAACTAAATTCTTATTTAAAAATATCCACTGCTTTGAACCCGGAATTCGCCTTACAACTTCATAATGGCCGAAAGCTTCTACACCCTGCCAGGAAATAATTATCTGTGTACCGGAAGATTCCAGAGTCACCCCCCTTATTTTCTCAGGAACAGAATACTCTTTGTCTCCGGTTTCCGGACTATCATTTTCCTTTTTCATTTTTGCGCTGTTAATTTCATTCCGCCTGGTCTCGGCAAGTTCTTTTATAGTTTCTGCAAATGCAGGATACCTGGCGAGTATTCTGTCGAATGTTTCCTTGTCCAGACGGTATAGATCACAGTAATCCTTAGCTATTATGGATGCAGTTCTGGGCATACTTAAAAGAAGTGCGATCTCTCCGAAAAACTGCCCGCCTGTAAGGGTTGTATACACTGTAGTTCCATCTGCGGAGACAACATCGACACTCCCCCTGCTTATAAAAAACATATCAAACCCAAGTTCACCGGCAGTCACAATATAATCTCCCGGGGTATAAACAACAGATTTGAGGTTCATAATTGTCTCTTTTATAAATTCCTCAGAGGCACCTTCAAATATGGGAACCTTCTCAATAATATCCTTGCTCAGAAAAAGAGAGATTTGTGTCTTCAGCGAAGAGGGAAGATCTGCAAGAACAGAAGATTCATCATAGCCCCTTCTTGTCTGCCAGAGATAATCAAAGTAGGAATTTATTTTTTTGCCAAGATCCTGGGGAATATCCCGGTATCTGAGAAAGGTGTTGAGTTTCTCAGTTTTTTCCCGGTGCTGAGCTTTGGCGACATCAATATTGGCAATTAGATTGGCAATATTACCTATTATAAGACCATACATACCTGCACCGATAAATTCCACGAATATTACAAATATAATCTGATTCGTTGTTTCCGGAAGAATATCCCCGTATCCGATGGTTGTCAGAGTTGTTGTTGTCCAGTAAAAACCCCGGACATAAAGGGCAAAAGAGGATAAACCATCTGGATTCCCTGTCATCAAAATCCATGCACTTCCTATTACATGGGCAGCCATTAAAACCCAGAATACAAGAAGAACAAGACGAAAAATAGCAGGATTTATTTTTTGTCCGCTTATTTTTTGCAAAGTTCTGCTTACTTTCATCAATTTCAGCAGCCGGTTGAACCTTAGAATGCCTGCTATTTTACTAAATTGTCCGAAAGAAACAATTTTGCTTATAGAAAAAATCGGTATTGCAGAAATAAGATCTATAAGAAACCATCTCTTCAAATACCTGGCAGCAATAAGCTTCCTGTCAAAAACAAGCCTGGCCTTAACATAAAAAGCAGTGTTAAAATTTATAAATATATCTGCAATAAAAATAACTGTTGCAATTCCGGCAGAAATATTACTGAAAAGATCTCCAAATAAATTAAAAACTATTATCAGGGGAATAGTCACAGCAGAATAAACTGCAACCAGAAGAACAAGAGGATCCCATACCTGCCTGAATTTACCATCCGGTAAAATCATGAAAACTATAATCCCCTGGAATCCAGAAATGAGAGTATTGCCTTATCATCAATAAACTGAAGATCAATAGCAATTTCACCAAACATCCTTTCGTCCCCATCTGTCTGCATCTGCAGAACCTTATCTCTCTGGTCTTCTGTCATAGCACCTATCCTCACAAGACCATCTCCTATCCGTTCTGTCATTTTACAACTCCGTAACTCAATCAGGATTTACTAATCAATATCAAGTATATACATAACAGCTCTTTCTGGAAAGAAAAAAAGTCTGCGTCAATTTCAATTCATTATTACCTTACTTTACGAAAATAAGACAAAGTACTAGTATCTGTATATGAATACTGCAATCAATTTCGGCAATGTCAGTTTTAAATATGGTTCCCTTCCTGTTCTGGAAAACGCTGATTTTACCATTAACCAGGGGGACTTTATTTCCATACTGGGGCCAAATGGAGGGGGAAAAACAACTCTTGCCAAACTAATTCTCGGACTGCATGACCCGGATTCCGGTAGAATCGCAGTTAATGGGAAAACTCCCCGGCAAATGAGGGATAAAATCGGGTATGTCCCCCAGTACTCCCTTTTTGATCCTAATTTGCCTGTCTCAGTTAAAGATGTAGTACTTATGGGAAGAATCAGGAATTTTTTTGTGGGTTATTCCAGGCGAGATAAGGATTATGCGGCAAAAGCGATGGAAAGTGTGGGTATAGGAGATTTAAGTACAACCTCCTTCTCCGCTCTCTCCGGAGGGCAGAGACAGAGAGTGCTTATTGCAAGAGCTCTTGCCACAGAACCTGAGATACTCCTCCTCGATGAGCCTACAGCCAATGTGGATGCTGCGATAGAGTATAAAATGTCTGCAATGCTTAAAGAATTGAAGAAAAAAATGACTGTACTCTTAATTACTCACGATCTGGGATTTGTTTCTGAACTTGTTGATAAAGTTGTCTGCGTTAACAGAAGAGTGCATATTCACCCCACAAGCGGAATTACAGAAGAGCATATCAGAGAACTCTACAACGAAAACATGAAAATTGTCCGTCACGATATTAAAGAGGAGAAAATATGATTTCTGATTTTTTTGCTGCTCTTCTTAATCCTGCGATACCCTTTATACGTTATGCTTTTCTGGCAGGGATCCTCTCCAGTATTCCCTTTGGAATTATCGGCACATGGGTAACAATTAAAAGGATCAGCTATCTTGCAGGAGCAATTGCACATTCTGTACTTGCTGGGATAGGGATAAGTCTTTATCTGAGTACAAAGTATAATCTGGAATGGCTCCACCCCCTTCTCGGAGCACTGGGATCGGCTGTAGCAGCTGCTCTTATAATAGGCCTGGTCAGTATCTATGCAAAGGATAGGGAAGATACTATTATAGGGGCAATCTGGGCAACGGGGATGTCTCTTGGTCTTCTTTTTATTGCGAAAACTCCTGGATACATAAACCCAATGACATATTTATTCGGTAATATTCTTATAATTGCAAAGACAGATCTGTTCATACTTATTATTCTTGATATTGTAATTGTCATCCTGGGATTTCTTTTCTACTATCAGTTCCAGGCAATAACCTTTGATGAGGAATTTGCGCGGATCAGAGGAATTAAAACAAATATTTTCTATATCCTTCTACTCCTGATGACAGCAATCACCGTGGTTCTTATGACAACGATAATAGGTATTGTAATGGTAATTGCTCTTCTGACATTACCGGCCGCCATAGCAGGATTTTTTGCAAAAAAAATATGGCTGATTATGGTTATTTCAGTAGGCCTTACAGCTATATTTACATCTTCAGGATTGATGATCAGCTATATAACAGATCTTCCTGCCGGTTCAACTATTATTTTGATTTCAGGGCTTGCCTATCTGGTCTCAGTTTTGATAAAAAAGATTATTCTGTAAGGAAAACAAATGATAAGAATAAGACATATTCCAGTAACACAATTTTTTGTGTCAATATTGTTTATAGCAGCATTATTATTGCCACTTTCCGGATGTACCCCCAAGGAAACAGATACCCCGGAATTATTATCAGTATTCGTCAGTATTGAACCTCAACGCAATTTTGTTGGAAAAATAGGAGGTCAGTATATTTCTACAGAGGTAATGGTAAAGCCCGGCCAAAACCCTGCTACCTACGAACCAACTACCGGGCAGATAACCAAACTTGGTAAATCCAGAATATTTTTTACCATTGGAGTCCCTTTTGAAAATGCTTTTATTAAAAAAATAGAATCCTCCCTGCCTGATCTAAAAATAATTGATACTGCAGAGGGAATTTCAAAAAGGAAAATAGAGGATCATAATCATGAGAACAGTACCAGTGAACAAAGGAAGGAACTACCTGACCCTCATGTCTGGATGTCTCCTGTTCTTGTAAAAAATCAGGCATTGGTAATAGTAAATGCTCTTACTCTACTTGCTCCGGAAAAATCAGATTACTTCAAAAAGAACTATAATATATTTATCCGGGAGCTGGATCAGCTGAATATGGATATTGAAAAAATACTTGAACCTCTTAAAGGAAAAACAATGTTTGTATACCACCCCTCCTTTGGCTATTTTACAGATCTTTACGGTTTAAAACAGGAGGCAGTTGAATCCGGAGGAAAGGAACCTTCTCCCAGAATACTCGAATCAATTATCAAAGAGATTAATGAAAACGGAGTTGATGTAATATTTGTCCAGCCCGAGTTCCAGAACAGCAGTATTAATGTGATCAGCGAGGCAACTGGTGCAGCTATAATTCCTGTTGATCCACTAAGCTTCAACTATTCTGAAAACCTTAAGTTTATTGCAAATACCCTTAGAGAAAAAATGAGAGAGTAAAACTGGAATCAAAAAGCCCCTTCCCTGATTTCATCCAGCTGATTCTTAATATCCTGTATTTCATTTTCCCAAAAGGTTTCTGAACCCCAGTCAGGAAAGTTGGTTCTAAACTGGAAATCATTTGTCTGTCTCCCGCACCAGGCAAGAAAATAAATTATTCTCATTGCCCGGAGGGGCTCCACAAGACCCGAACTTGAATAATCGAAGGGAAGAAACTGCTCGTATCCCTCGATAAGCAGATTCAGTTCTTTTCGGGAATCAGATAAATTGCCGGGAAGAAGCAGCCAGAGATCCTGGATTGCAGGACCCATTGCCATATCATCAAAATCAATTATCATCAGATGATCAGTACCATCCACCCCCGGGCGGCTTAGAATATTTCCAGAATGACAATCCCCATGAATACGATTCAATTTTAATCCGTCAAACATCGGGATAATAAGGTTAAGAATTTCGTCTGTAACAGCCTTAAAATCAGTTTTTAAATTCCCTGAAATTAAATTACCCTGTAAAAGCTCATCCAGATCCTGCCTCGTGGAAAACCCGGGATCAAGAATAATTCTATTCTCTGCCCTGTTACTTATTCCCGCAGAATGGATTCGTCCTATTAATGATCCTGCACGAAGATAATCTTCGTCACTGTTCAACTCAAACAACCTTCCTGATTTCTTTGGGAAAACCGAAAAGAAAAATCCGTTATTTGCACCAAGAGTCTGTCCATTGTTAAGTGGAAGAGGACAGACTACAGGGATATCCCTCTGTGCACAATCTTTCATAAATATGTGTTCATCAAGCAATGCTGCCTCTGTCCAACGTCCGGGCCTGTAAAATTTTGCTACGAGTCTTTCCCCCTCATCTGTTTCAACTTCATAAACTCTGTTTATATAACTGGGAAAAGGAGTTATCAAACCTGTCAAATTTTCTTCGACTGCATCTTCAACAGAGCTTAAAACAATTTCCGGTGTTAATTCTGCAAATCCTGATCTGCTTTTATTCATTGAGGGATAATAGACTAATTCGATTTGAATTACCATCCATAAGAATTTATTTGAATCAGCAATTTAAAATACCCTGTACTAAAGTAATAAGAAATATTATCATCTAAAGGAGAAGGATATGGCTATGGCATTGAGGGAAGAAGAGTTACAGGCAATTGGAGAGTACGTTCAAATCCATTTAAAAGAATGGCTACCGGAACAATCTTACAAAACTTCGAACAGTATCGTTGGAATGGAACTCGCAGAAAGGTTTATTCGGGTAGAAGAGGAACTTAAGAATCAACGTGAACTGATGAAACAGGGATTTGATCAAATTGATAAGCGTTTCGAACAAGTGCAGATCAATATGGATAAACGATTTGATCAGGTTGATAAACGATTTGAACAGGTTGATAAACGATTTGAGCAGGTTCAGATCAATATTGACAAACGTTTTGAACAGGTTGATAAACGTTTCGAACAGGTTCAGATCAATATGGATAAACGTTTTGATCAGGTTGATAAACGATTTTCAATGATGTTCAGTTTTATCACTATCGGTTTTGTAGTTATTGCAACAATGATGTCTGTTTTTCAATTTTTACAGTAGGAAAAATCTATCTATCTGGGAATCAATAGAGGATAACGATAACAGCAAATCATCATCGGATTATAACAGCCTAATAGCTTTTCTACATAATTAGACGTAAACCCTTTTCTTCAATAACAATTAGTCCTTGTTTATAAAGTCCGCCGGAAATTTTTTTAAACAATTTCTTACTCATACCAAGCTTATCTTTAATTTCTTCCGGAGAACTTTTGTCATGTAAAGGGAGAAAACCATCATTATCTTTTATAAGCTGAAGAAGGGATTCACTCGAATCTATAACTGCATAATAGCCCTTCCGCTTTAAGCTAATATCAAGTTTTCCATCTTCCCTTATTTTAGAAATCCACCCTGTAAGCTTTTTCCCAGTTTCATGTTCTTTAAAAATTTCAGATCTATATACCAGCCCCGAATAATCATTATTGACAATAACCATAAGGCCAAGAGGCGTGCTTCCATAAACCAAAAGGTCAACCTGCTGATCCTCTTTAAGGCCAGAGCAGTCCCTGTTAAAATACACCTCCAGATCTGTATCTCCAACAATACCCTGTTTTTCGAAATCGAGAACCAGTCTGACAACAATTGTTGAATCTTCAATAATCGGAGAAATCTGTCTTCTGTTCGGCAGAAACAGATCCTTCTTAATACCCCAGTCAAGAAAAGCACCAAATTCCTCTATATTCACAACCTTAAGAGCTGCAAACTGATCAACTGTTGCATGGGGAATATCCATAGTAGCCTGAAGAGATCCCTTTGAATCGTTGTACACGAACACTGCAAGGTCCTCTCCTGGTTCTACATCATCAGGGATATCTGTACCGGAAATAAAAACTTCCTCTTCGCCGTCATCACATACAAGAAAAGCACCCCCATGGTACATTCGTTTAATTTTAAGTGTATTGTAATTCCCAATCTCAATCATTATTTAACTCCGGATATCCTTACACAGTTTATCTATCGGATTCCTCTATTTATCCACTATATACTAAGGAACCCTAATTGTCCCAAATATAATAATACCAACCTTTTTTTTCAGCTTTTTTTTGCTTTTTTTTCTTGACAATTGACGCTGAAACTCTATCCTTATATAGAAGAGGCCTTAGGATGTTGTTACAAAAAGGAATGAACCTATAATTAGATGAAAAAAACTTTATTACTTGTTGAAGATGAAGCTATTATTGCACTCTCTACTACCCGGCAACTGCAAACCCTTGGATACAGTGTTATCCATGCAATAAAGGGTGAAAAAGCTGTTGAAATTTTTCTAAAGAATAAAGCTGATATAGATCTTATACTCATGGATATCGATCTGGGCAAAGGAATTGACGGCCCTCAGACAGCCGAAATAATTTTAAAAGAACGGGATATTCCGGTAGTCTTTTTATCCTCACATACAGAAATTGAAATTGTTGCAAAAACAGAAACAATTACATCCTACGGATATGTAGTAAAAAATTCCGGACTGACTATTCTCGATGCTTCAATTAAAATGGCCTTTAAACTTTTTCAGGCTCATTTGGAAATTAACAGAAAAAATATGCTTATTAAAGCCGGTAACGAGAATTTAAGGGAAACTATAGAAAAGCTTGAACTTTTAAATAAATCTCATATCCAGACAGAAGAGAAGCTGCTTAAAAACGCATCCAGGTATAAACGTGCACAGGAAATTGGTCACCTGGGAAATTGGGAATATGATATAAAAACGAATTCAATCTGGGGTTCAGAAGAAGCGTTAAAGATCTACAACCTTCCACTGGATACAGTTTCCATGGATCTGGAAGCAGTAGAAACAATGGATTATGACAAAACCCGAATGAAACAGGCTCTTATGGATTTAATTCAGAACGAAAAGCCCTATGACCTTGTTTTCCAGATCAAACCACATGGAAGTAATGACTGGAAATGGCTGCATTCTGTTGCGGAACTTGTAAAAGATAAATACGGAAATCCTGTAAGGGTAGAGGGGGTTGTCCAGGATATTGAAAAAGAGAAAGAGGCTGAATACTCACTCCGACTGCTAAATAAAGCCATCCGGAATTCAAGTGATATCATTTTTACTATCAATAAATCGGGTATAATTACCTGGATAAACAAAGCATTTACAGATCTATACGGCTATGAACAGAATGAGGTTGTGAATAAACTGCATCCCGGAGCATTAAATTTCCATCCTTTGGATATTGAACAACAGATGAAAAACTGGTCAGAACTGGATCTTAGTAAAAGTATTAACCTGGAATTTAAGAACAAGACAAAAACAGGAGAGGTTATCTTTGTTGAGATTATAATCGATCCGGTTTTCGATGAATATGGGAATATCTCAGGATATATTGAAATCCAGAGAAATATGACTGATAGAAAATTTACCGAAGAAAAACTTAGAAAAAGCGAAAAACTGCTTTCAATCACTCTACAGTCCATTGGGGACGGAGTTATTGCAACCGATTTGAATGGCAGAATAACCAGGATGAACAGTACTGCCGAGCAATTGACAGGTTGGTCACTTAAAGAGGCATTAAATAAACCAATTACCGATGTTTTTAACATTGTAAATGCTGATACCCGTAAACCTATAGAAAATCCTGTTAAAAAAGTTTTGGAAACAGGAAAAATTATTGGTCTGGCCAATAATACTATACTGATCAGCAGATCCGGGAGGGAGTATCAAATTTCAGACAGTGCAGCACCGATCTGCGATACTGAAGGGAATTTATATGGTCTCATTCTTGTTTTTTCGGATGTAACCGAAAAGTATAATTCGACTTAATAGTGTACAGAATCAGAAAGTTAATCCCAGTATAGCAGAACTTTTCCGGACTGACCGGAAGCCATTATTTCAAAACCCTTTTCGAACTCATCAACAGGTAATCTATGGGTAATTATCCGTGTTATATCCAGACCGGAACGGATCATGGCTGCCATCTTATACCAGGTTTCAAACATCTCTCTTCCATAAACACCTTTAAGAAGAAGTCCTTTAAAAATTATGTCATTCCAGTTTACCTGACTTTCTGCGGGAGGAATACCAAGCATGGCAACATGCCCCCCATTGTTCATATACTGAAAAAGCTGATTTTGTGCTGCAGGGTTACCGGACATTTCAAGGCCGATATCAAAACCTTCCAGCATATGAAGTTCACTCATAATATCTTCAAGATTGTCTTTCTTTATATTTACAGCTCTTGTTGCCCCCATCTGACGGGCAATATTCAGGCGGTACTCATTTACATCTGTAATAATTACATACCTTGCTCCGGCATGTTTTGCTACTGCAGCTGCCATTATTCCAATGGGACCTGCACCGGTTATAAGAACATCTTCCCCTACAGCATCAAAAGATAGAGCCGTATGAACAGCATTACCAAAGGGGTCAAAAATAGCAGCAACTTCATCACTTATAAAATCATCCAGTTTAAAAGCATTTCCTGCAGGAATTACCAGATATTCTGCAAAACATCCCTGAATATTAACACCGATTCCTTTTGTATTTCTGCAGAGATGCCGCTTGCCGGCTCTGCAGTTTCTGCAGTGACCGCATGTTAAATGCCCTTCCCCTGAAACCCTGTCTCCCAGGTCAAACCCTCTGACTTCACTTCCTGCTCCTACTACAGTTCCAACAAATTCATGCCCTGTAATCATGGGAACAGGGATAGTCGACTGTGACCATTTATCCCAGTTATAGATATGAACGTCTGTACCGCAAATAGCTGTTATTTTTATTTTTATTAGAAGATCATTGTGACCATACTCAGGTTTCGGTGAATCTATCATCCATATTCCGGGTTCTTTTTTTGTTTTTGCCAGGGCTTTCATAGGTAATCCTCCATCCTCTTTATTATATATTTTTGAATATATTAAATGAAGTGAATTTTTCAGAAAATTAAACAGAATTTCGATATATTTAACTTTTTTTGATATATTTAAAATAGAAACAGATTATAATACTATTATTTATCATCAGTTAGTGTTTTTTTGAGGATTTTATCAGCATCTCAGATTGGAGATAATATGATCGAAAAACAGAGAACAATCAGTATTTTGAATGATGTCCTTGGGCCAATTATGCACGGACCATCCAGTTCTCATTCTGCAGCTCCTTTTGCAATAGCACGCACCTGCCGGCAACTATCACTGTCAAATGGTGAAACCCTTCTAAAGGCATCTGTCCGGTTTGATTATGATGGTTCATTCGCACAGGTACATAAGGAGCAGGGATCAGATGAAGGATTTGCTGCTGGTCTAATGGGCATAGAGATGGAATCCAAAGAATACGCTCATTCACTATCAACTTTAAAAAGCCCGAATGCACCTTTTAAATTCGATATAGAGTTATGCTCACTAAAACAGATAGCTCATCCCAATCTGGTAAAACTTTCACTTACCTGCATTAGGAGTTCATCTCAGCGCACCGATAATTACCTGGCAATTTCGACTGGTGGAGGAATTTTTGAAATTCTTCAATACAATGATAAAAAAATCAGTATCAATGGATCAACTTATATATTAATAATTGAATACAGCTCTCCAATATCACTGGAAGATATTCTTGAATGTCTGGATAAGAAAAGCTTATTCATTAATAGACAACAAAATATTGATTGCATTCATAACTTCCGGATATTTCAAACCTGTAGAAAGCTAAGCAGAAAAGAACGTTTTTCTCTTTCTCAGATATCCGAAATTACTTTAATTCGTGAAGCTGAACCTGCTCAGTTACTGGTATCAGGAGGGAAAACACTTTTTAATAATGGGAAAGAGGTTCTTGAGTTATGTGGAAATCGATCTTTACCTGAAATAGCTGTACTTTATGAATCTGAACTATTGGGTTTACCAGTGGAAGCAGTTGAGAAACACTTTCGAAGTCGTGCACAATTGATGTTAAAGATTGTAAAGGAGGGGCTTGAAAGGAATAATGATAAAGTACAGTACAAATATCTGGCACCCTCTGCAGATAAAATATTGAAATCTCAACTGGCGAAGGCATTAGCCGGAGATTACATCCATCTTGCAGTCAGCGGTGCATTATCCGTAATGGAAACCAATATTATAAGAGGTATAGTCTGTGCCAGTCCCACGGCTGGTAGTGCAGGGATTATCCCCGGCTCTCTTTACAGCCTTAAGCAGAAAGGGCATTCAATAATTGAGGTTACAAACGCCCTGAAAGTGGCAGGTGTGATCGGGGTAATAATAGGAAAACGTGCAACATTTGCAGCTGAAATTGCCGGTTGTATGGCAGAAACAGGATCTGCAGCAGGAATGGCAGCAGCCGGACTTGCACATGTAATGGGAGCATCTCCGGAAACAGTTTTTAATGCTTCCACAATTTCTTTGATGAATACACTGGGACTAGTTGGTGACCCAGTGGGGGGTGAGGTGGAAATACCCTGTTATGCCAGAAACATCGCAGGAGTCAGCCATGCCTTTGTTTCAGCTTCTTCTGCTATGGGAGGATTCAGGTCTTTTATTCCTTTTGATGAGGTAGTAGATACTATGTTGAAAATCGGAGAGTCCATCTCTTCAGATTTAAAATGCACCTGCCGGGGAGGATTGGCAATGACGCCCACTGCTGTATCAGGTAAATAACTCTAGAGATAAACGACCAGTAATCCTGAAAAAATAATGAAAACACCTAATATTTTTGGAAAACTCCATTTTTCTTTAAGAAAAAATATCCCTGTCAAAGCCCCAATAGGAATACTAATCTGACGGAAGGCTGTAACATAGCTGACATTAGTAACCAAAGGATAGCAGATTAAAATTATAATATAGGCAGCTGCAACCATAAGTCCGGCAGAGATTGTAGGTAACTTCTCATTTTTTAAAATTTCCAGTAATTTCTTTTGTTCAATTTTATTTATTAGAATATACAAACCAAGAAAAATGGATACATAAATCATTTGGAATGTGAAATAGAAAATGGCACCCGGAATCGTACTATCCGATGTAATTCTTATTATGTTCATGGCATTGCTGTCAAGAATTGTATACCCTGTGGTTCCGACTGCAGCCAAAACAGCAAAAAGTGTATAGACTTTAAAGTATTCTTTGAAGGACAGACGTCTTAGAGTTGCCTGAGGAAGGATAAGACAACCAGTAAAAACTATGAACATCCCCAAAAATGAATACAACATCAGGCCTTCAATACTTCCTAAAAGAAAACTGACAATTGGAACAAAAAGAACAGGAAGTGCCCTTGCAAGAGGATATGTTATAGACATTTCTCCTGTTCGATAGGCTCCTGCCAGACCTGTGTAATAAACAGCTTGAAAAAAACCGGAAACTATAAGATAGATCCAGACTTTCCAATAGATCGAAAAATCAAAGTCTAAAATTAATAATACTGGGAAAAGTACAATAACAGAAGCAAATGATGCAGTCAAAAAAAATGCAGCCGAGGGTGTTCCTTTCTTTCCAAGAGTATTCCAGCTTACATGCAGAAAAGCTGAAAGAAAGACAAGGGCTGCAACAATTGGACTCATATTATACTATATATTACCTGGAAGCCTGTTTAAACGCTTCCAAAAGCCTGTTAATGTCATTAGTTGTATGTTCACAGGAAATCTGCACCCTGATTCTTGCCTTCCCTTTTGGTACAACAGGAAACGAGAATGGAATTACATAGATTCCGTTTTCATAAAGATTTTCTGCAATTCTTACAGCAAGAGACTCATCGTAAAGCATAACAGGAATAATTGCAGTTTCACCATCCGGAACATCAAATCCCTGTTCTTTCATCCTGCCTCTAAAATAGTCTGATTTGTTTTTAAGATCGGATGAATATTTACCATTGCTCATTTTTAAAAGAGAGAGAGCTTTTACAGAGGCTGAGGCAACTGCAGGAGGAAGAGTATTCGAAAAAAGATAAGGCCTGGACTTTTGTCTTAGCATTTCAACAATCTCTTTTCTGGCGCAAACGGCTCCACCCGAGGCTCCACCCAAAGCTTTACCAAAAGTTGTTGTTATGATATCAACCTTTCCAAGCACACCACAGTACTCAGCCGATCCTCTTCCTGTCTTTCCAATATATCCGGTGGCATGAGAGTCATCCACCATTACAAGTGCATTGTATTTTTCAGCAAGTTCACATATTTTATCAACAGGAGTTATATCACCGTCCATAGAAAATACACCATCTGTACATATTATTCTGAACCGGGAATCCTCTGCTTCTATAAGTCCTTTTTTCAGATCTGCCATATCCATATGCTTATAACGAATCCGTTTTGCTTTGGACAACCTTATTCCATCTATTATTGATGCGTGGTTCAGCTCATCGGAAATAATTGCATCATTATTATCAAAAAGAGGCTCAAATACTCCGCCGTTTGCATCAAAACAGGCTGCGTAAAGAATGGCATCCTCACAGCCGGTAAACTCTGCAATATCTTTTTCCAGCTGCTTATGAACAGACTGGGTTCCGCATATAAATCTGACAGAAGAGAGACCAAAGCCCCACTTTTCAATTCCCAGAGCTGCCGCTTTTTTTATGGCATCATTATTGGCAAAACCTATGTAGTTATTTGAACAGAAGTTAAGTACCTTTTTCCCATCTTCTGTCTCAATATGACTTCCCTGAGGTGTAGTTAAAACTCTTTCATTTTTATAAAGCTTTTTTCCCTTAATATCATTGAGTTCTTCTGAAAGATAATCCCTGAAATCACTGTTCATATTCTGCTCCCATTAAAAAATTACACATTAACATATCTTCAGCTATTCGGCCATGTTAAAATATTCCCTGCATAAAATCTTGAAACACTGTCTCCAATACAGTATAATGAATTTAAGTTTGAGATAATACCAATTTTAGTATAGTTACTTAAAGTTTAGTATGTCAAACATTTTATCAAAACCTTACTGGAAAAGGAAAATGATAGAGAAAATATTACTCCCTATCGGGGACATAATTAAAGAAATAAGAAAAGACAAACAGATGACTCTGAAAATACTTTCTGAAAAAAGCGGAGTATCAAAAGCAATGCTCTCTCAGATTGAATCTGCAAAGGTTAACCCTACTATTTCAACTGTCTGGAAGATTGCAACAGGTCTTGATGTAGAAATTAATGAGCTTACTAGGGTAGTTTCTGTCAAACCAAGAAATTTCACCCTCACTAAAAGTGACGAAATTATAATACCCGACCCCCTTGAGGGGGAAAAAGGGATCCAGATAAAAGATCTTACCTCTTTGGATATGGTTGAAGACGTTGAAATTTTTCTAATGACATTCGAAAAAGGAAGTAAACTCAACTCTGAGCCTCATTTTGCAGGGACAGAGGAATTTATCACTCTTCTTGAAGGAACAATAACAGTTACAGCCGGGGGAAATGTCATACAAATGGATAAAGGTGATTTCCTGAGCTATCACAGTGATATTGAACACTCTATAGAAAATACCGGAGAGAATAAAGCCTTAGTGCATTTGGTGGTTCAGTACAAAAATAAGAAGAAATATTAAAAAGTAAATAGAAACTCAATTTAGGAAAATTTATTGTAGTATAGTATACCTTTTCTACCTTTTTTACCCGCGGAAAGCTTGACAGCCGTGTATAATATGATAAAATTAGTTCATCACATTAAACTTTTTCTAATAATATGAAAAACATCCAGAGGAGAAAAAGATGAAAAAGAAACTGATTGTTGTTCTGTTATCACTGATTATTGTGTTCAGTGTATTTTCGGGCGGACAAAAAGATACAACCGAAACAAGCTCAGTCAAATCTATTGCTGCACCAACAGTTGCAGATGCTATGGGGATAAGTACTGAATTCCCTCAGCAGCTTGAACTGGCAGACTATGAGAAACAAACTGGAAAGAAACTAATTTTTACCGGAAACCCATTATTTTCTGACAAAGAAAACAGCGGTGCACTTGAGTCTGTAGATAAGCGTCTGCCTGCAGAACCACTTGTTGTTTTACCTTATGATGAAATTGGTAAATATGGCGGTCAGCTTAAAGGTATGAGCATTTCGTATGAGTCAGGAACAACTGAAATAATGGCATGGCGCCAGGCTAATCTGGTCAGGTTCAGTGATGATTTAAATACTATTGTACCGAATGTCGCAAAATCCTGGAAATGGAACAGCGACTTTACTGAAATTACATTTACATTGAGAAAAGGACATAAATGGTCCGATGGCGAACCCTTTAATGCAGATGATATGGTTTTTTATGTAAATGATATCCTCCTTAACAAAGAGATTCACAAGGTTATCCCATCTCCATGGAGTGCAGCAGTTCCAAGTATAGAAAAAATCAATGATGTAACTGTAAAAATAAGTTTCGAAAACGCATTCCCTGGGTTACTCTTCTATCTGGGAGGAAATGGCTCTACCTTTGATGCATTTGCACCAAAACATTTTCTAAAACAGTATCATATTAAATACAATCCAAATGCAAATAAAGAAGCTATTGCAGCAGGGTATGATAACTGGGTACAGCAGTTTGGCACTTACTGGAATAAATGGAAAGATGCAGTAGTTGCAGGGCCTGAAGGTGTTAAGGTTCCTACCCTGGAAAGTCATTATCTTATTGAAGTACCTACTACACAGCGTCGTCTGTATATAGCCAATCCATATTACTTTAAAGTAGATACAGCAGGAAATCAGCTTCCCTATATTGATTACCATTATGAAAGGTTTCTTGAAAAACAGTTATGGCCTCTTGAAATTATGAATGGTAATGTAGATGAAAAATCCCAGAGCATGGCTCTGACTGATTTTACAATATTGAAAGAAAATGAGAAAAAAGGAAACTATAAACTTCAGCTTCCTGCAGGACAGGTTGGTCCTCCTATAATATTTAACCAGACAGCTGAAGATCCTGCCTTAAGAAAAATCTACAGTGATGTTCGTTTTAGAAATGCCATGTCCCTGGCAATAAACCGTGATGAACTTAATGAGGCTCTTTTTCTGGGTCTGGGTAAACCTCTTCAGGCACTGCCTTTGAATGTCCCTTACGTTACCGATAAAGACAGAAAATTCATGGTTGAATATGATCCGGCAAAGGCAAACAAACTGCTGGATGAAATGGGACTTAAAATGGGACCTAATGGAGTCAGACTGCGTTCTGATGGAAAAGAACTTACAGTTCTGTGGGAATATACCCTCCAGTATGTAGGCACACCGGATTTTCCGGCACTTATCTCGGAATACTGGGGTAAAGTGGGTGTAAAAGTACTGCTTAAAGAAGTAAATACACAGCTTACCAGAGATAAACAAAAAGCCAATACTCTTGATATTACAAGTGAGTGGTTTGCCCCTTTTGAACCAAATATGATTTCAAGCCCATCTCTGTTTATGCCCCCATATGCATCAGCATGGCCTATAATGGGTCTGCCATGGATGGACTGGAAGACCAGCAACGGTGCTTCCGGTGAAAAACCACCAGCATGGGTATTACGTCTTTGGGAGATCGGTGATGAATGGGTAACCCTTGCTCCTGGAACAGCAAGATATCTTGAACTTGGAAAAGAAATTGTTAAAATAAATCTGGATAATCTATCTGTAATTGGGACTCTTGGTGACATACCATTGATAACCGTAGTTTCAGAAAGACTGGGGAATACCCCTGAATGGACAATTAACAGTACATTCTTTGCTTATTCTTATCCCTACAGGGCTGACCAGTGGTTTATTAAATAGATAAATCAATTTTCGTCACATATATTTCCGAATCCGGACCAGGCTGTCCGGATTTGGTTTTTTTTGAATTATTTAATTTTGAAAAAGGAGTAGTAATAATGCTTGAGCTAATTGTACGCCGCCTTGGTACTACACTGGTTACCCTGTTTTTATTATCCATTGTCGCTTTTATACTCATCCAGCTTCCTCCCGGAGACTTTGTCGATTCCTATGCAGGTAAAAAGACTCAAGGAGGAGTTGTTGTTACCCAGGATGAGCTTGATGCAATGCGAAGCAGACTTGGTCTTGACAGACCTGTCTACCAGCAATATGCAATATGGATGGGTGATCTTTTTAAAGGTGATATGGGGTTTTCATGGGAATACCACAGACCCGTAAAAGATGTAATAGGAGAAAGATTATCCATGACTCTTGTCCTGGCATTTGCAACCCTTATTTTTACATATCTGATAGCGATCATTATAGGTATCTACTCTGCAGTCCGGCAGTATTCAATAGGTGATAATGTGGCAACTATTATTGGATATCTGGGTCTTGCAACTCCGGGATTTCTGTTTGCTTTAATTCTTATGTTTCTCGGACAAAAGTGGTTTGGTGTGAGTGTAGGAGGTTTATTTTCCCTGGAGTTCCAGGATGCTCCATGGAGCTTTGCAAAATTAATGAATCTTTTTTCTCACCTCTGGGTACCCGTGGTTGTCCTTGGTATGGCAGGTACTGCATTTCAGCTTCGTACAATGAGAGCAACCCTTCTTGATGAATTAAATAAAATGTATGTTACATCTGCAAGATCAGGTGGAATTCCTGAATTTAAGCTGCTTATGAGATATCCGGTCCGTATGGCCCTTAATCCCATAGCTTCAACATTGGGATGGGAATTAAGTAAAATAGTTTCCGGAGCTCCGATAATAGGTATAGTTTTGTCTTTGCCTACTCTTGGCCCTCTATATATAAATTCACTGTTAAGTCAGGATATGTATCTGGCTGGAGCTTTGATACTAATCTTTTGCTTTCTTGTTATATTCGGCACTTTTATATCAGATATTCTTCTAATGATCCTCGATCCCCGCTTGCGGACAGGAAAGGCGGGTGTAAAATGAAGCAGAAAAACACTGCAGAGATCAACAATACAGTAGTTAACAGAAGAGATCTTGCTACTCACTGGCAGTTGATGTGGTGGCAGTTTAAAAAAACAAAATGGCGATTATAGCCGGCAGTATACTTCTTGTTTTTATATTTATTGGGATTTTTGCTGAATTCATAGCTCCTTACTCTTCCGGCAGTCGGAATAAAGATTACCTCCAGTCCCCCCCCATGAGAATACACAATTTTGATTCGGATGGGAAATTTCACTTTCAGCCTTTTATTTATGGATGGGATAATAAACGCGATCCGGTAACCTTAAAATTACGTGCTATACCCGATACCTCGAAGATTATTCCGGTCCATCTTTTTGTAAAGGGATAACCCTACAAGGTTCTGGGCTTATTCGAAATGAACCTTCACCTGTTCGGAGTAAAAGAGGGGATGATAAATATTTTCGGAACAGATCAGCTTGGCAGAGATATTTTTTCGAGACTGATGTTTGCCACGAGAATCTCTCTTTCCGTTGGTGCTATCGGAGTATCTTTTGTATTTTTAATAGGGCTGATTATGGGAGGCATTGCCGGTTATTTCGGAGGTATAGTCGATGAAATAATTATGCGTATGATGGAATTCCTCCGATCTATCCCAACACTTCCACTGTGGCTGGCCTTTGCAGCAGCTCTGCCCAGGGAATGGTCTGCTTTAAAGGTTTATGTTGCTGTAACAGTAATTCTTGCGTCAGTAGGATGGACAAACCTTGGACGGCGTGTTCGAAGTAAACTTCTCTCGATGAGGGAAGAAGACTTTATTCTTTCCGCTAAACTGGCAGGATGCACAGACAGAAGAATTATTATTAATCATATGCTCCCCACTTTTATGAGTTATATCATAGTTGACCTTACAATCTCGTTCCCCTATATTATCCTGGCAGAAACTTCTTTGAGTTTTCTTGGTCTGGGTCTGAGGGAACCTATTGTAAGCTGGGGAGTCTTACTTTACTCAGCACAGAATATTCATACTCTGTCACAAATACCCTGGCTGCTCATAACTGCCCTTTTTGTGGTTATATCTGTACTGGCCTTTAATTTTCTTGGTGATGGACTTAGGGATGCAGCAGATCCCTTTTCGAAATAGGAGACTACCTGGAATGGAGAAAACATATTTGATGCAGGTAAAAAACCTGCAAATTTCATGGCATCTTGATAAAGCTCTAATACCCATTGTTTGCGGTCTGAATTTTAGCCTGGAGCCGGGGAAAGTCCTTGCTCTTGTGGGAGAAAGCGGATGTGGTAAGAGTGTTACATCTCTTTCCCTTCTCCGACTACTTGCCAAGGAACTGAAAATAGTTGAAGGAGAAATCCTTTTTAATGGAGCTGATGGGGATAAAACTGTTGATATCGCTAAACTTAATCCGAGAGGAAGGGAGATTCAGGAAATTAGAGGTGGAATGGCTTCAATGATATTCCAGGAACCTATGAGCTCTTTTTCTCCCCTTTATACTATAGGGCATCAAATTATGGAGGTCATACAGCAACACAAAAAAAATACTAAAGAGGAAGCCAGAGCTACTACTATTAAACTACTGCAAAAGGTTGGGCTTGCAGACCCGGAGAAAGCCGTTGACCGTTTTCCTGGTGAATTCTCAGGGGGAATGCGTCAGAGGGCAATGATAGCCAAGGCTCTTTCATGCGATCCCCAGCTTCTGATTGCAGACGAACCTACCACAGCTCTGGATGTTACAATTCAGGCTCAGATTCTTGATCTGATGAATGAAGTAAAAGCGGAGTTTGGAACATCAATTATTTTTATTTCCCATGACCTTGGGGTAGTCGGACAGATTGCAGATGATGTAGCTATTATGTATATGGGCAGTATTGTAGAAAAGGGTACTGTTAAAGAGATTTTTAAATATCCCAAACATCCTTATACAATGAAATTACTGGATGCTATACCCCGGCTTGGTAATCTTGAAGACCGAAAAAGGCTGGAACCTATTCGGGGAAGCGTTCCAACTCTGTTCAGCAGACCCAAAGGCTGTGCATTTCATGACAGATGTGATTATTTCATGAAAGGTCTTTGTGATGAGTCTTTCCCTGGTCTCCGGAAAATTTCTGAAGATCAGCAGGTTGCATGTCATCTGTATAAAGAAGGGGAGGAGTAATAATGAGCACACTGGTTGAAATTAAAAATCTGGAAAAGCATTTCCCCGTTGGCAAAACGGGTATATTCGGTAAACATAAATCTCTGCTGAAAGCTGTTAATAATGTTTCCTTTACAATAAAAAAAGGTGAGAATCTCGGACTGGTAGGAGAAAGCGGATCCGGAAAAACTACCCTTGGACGAACCCTTATCCATTTGATTGAACCTACCCGAGGAGAGGTTCTGTTTAATACGGGAGAAAATAAAATAGATATTGCCAAATTGCGCCGGGGGGAACTACGGTATCAATGGCGGAATATGCAGATGATTTTTCAGGATCCTTATGCATCACTAAACCAGAGAATGACAGTAAGAGATATTATAGGAGAACCTCTTGTAGCAAATAAATTAGCAAGCGGAGATGAGCTTAACGAAAAGATTAAAAATATGGCAGTTCTCTGCGGGTTAAAAACCTCTCAGCTCAGTCGTTATCCTCATGCCTTCAGCGGGGGACAGCGACAGAGAATTGCTATAGCAAGAGCTCTTATAATGCACCCTCAGTTTATCGTTTGTGATGAAGCTGTTTCGGCTCTTGATGTTTCCATTCAGGCACAGATACTGAACCTTCTGAAAGATTTGCGACATGAACTGGATCTTACCTACCTGTTTGTTGCACACGACCTGAGTGCAGTAGCCTATGCATGTGACAGAGTTGCAGTTATGTACCTTGGTCGCATAGTTGAAATGGCTGTTACTGAAGAACTTTATTACAAGCCGAAACATCCCTACACAGAAGCTCTTATGTCTGCAATTCCTCCTGATGATCCTGAAGTAACAATGCAGAAACTCTTTGTGCAGGGAGAACAGCCAAGCCCGGTTAATCCTCCAACAGGCTGTCCGTTTCATCCCCGATGTAAATTTGCCGATAATAGTCGGTGTGTAAAGGAATTACCTGAACTGAGGGAAGTATCACCTGAACATTTTGCCGCCTGCCACTATGCAGAATCCCTTTCTCTTAAAGGAGCACTTCAGTTCCAGGTTAAACAAAGAAAGACTACAAACAATAAACAGGTTGAATACTTAAATACAAAGCGAAAAGAAATTATGGCAAAATTATGAAAAAAAAAAATCTATTGTTTATTACTACAGACCAGTGGAGGGCAGAGTGTTTATCTCTGATGGATCATCCTGTTGTTAAAACTCCACATCTTGATGCACTTGCAGCTGATGGAGTTTTCTTTGAAAATCATTTCGCACAGTGTATCCCATGTGGGCCAAGCAGAGCCTCAATTTACACGGGTATGTATATGCAGAACCACAGATCAGTGGAAAATGGAACTCCTCTTGATGCCCGGCATACTAATATTGCTCTTGAGTTTCGAAAACTGGGCTATGCTTCCTCTCTTGTAGGATACACAGATACAACCCAGGACCCCCGTTTATTCTCACCCAACGATCCTGACCTAAGAACATACGAGAGTATTCTTCCAGGATTCAAATGTCTTGCGATGTCGAGTGAGGAATTCCCAGAAGACTGGGCGCTGTGGCTTGAAGAAAAGGGATATCCTCTTCCTGATAATCCCAGGGATCTCTATTATAAATCAGTTGAAAACTACCCTGAAGCAGAGGAACGGGGAAAAACCTATTCCCCCTCCCCCTACCCCAAAGAACTTAGTGAAACAGCATTTGTAACATATAATGCTAAAAAATTTATAAAGAAATCTGCCGGTAAACCATGGTTTCTACATATAAGTTATCTTAAACCTCACCGTCCCTATCTGGCACCGGAACCATACAATAAGATCTATTCACCAGAACAAATTCCTCCCTTTAAGCGAGCCCTCTCCGTGGAAGAGGAAGGGAAACAACATCCTTTACTTGAATATAAACTTAAACAGACTTTGAGCAAGGGATATTATTCAACAGAAGTTTATCCCAGGGATGATAAATCCTTAAAACAGCTCCGGGCTACATATTACGGGCTCATGACAGAAGTGGATGATAATATCGGCAGTGTTATAGAACTCCTTAAAAAGACCGGCCAATATGAAAACACAGTAATTATTTTTACAAGTGATCACGGGGCACAACTTGGGGATCATCATATTATAGGTCAGGCACCCTATTTTGATCAGACTTTCCATGTGCCGTTAATTATCAGCATACCCGGCAAAGAAGGAGAAGTACAAAG
>JAJRQE010000236.1 GCA_024280415.1 Spirochaetota bacterium
AGGGCGCAATAATCAGGCAGAAAAAGAGGGCTATCAAAACTACTGGTATTATAAAAATTCTACCTTCATGAAGGAAATTGAACAATTCCTTATAGATGAGGACAGGAAGACTGCAGACTTAAATAACATAAATTCTGACAACATATCTCTTTCCGGACATAGCATCAATTTTGACGAGGCTCTTGAATTTTACTGTTCGTATCTTTTTGCAGAAACTGAAATACCTAAAATCAAGATGATTATCCGAACAGGAGATAAATCTCCTCCCGGCCCTCCATTTGTTCAGCCTCTATCCTATAATCCCGGGAAAGGACATACTATTGGAATAAATCTTCCCTTTATCCATAATAATCATTTTAATACAGAAAAACTAGGTACTCTTTTCCATGAACTTACCCACCTTTTCCACTTTGCTGCCGTAGATTCAAGAGGGGGTTATTCCTTTCCACCTGAACTGGCAGGGAATAATTTGCTGTATGAATCCGAGGCTCTGTGCTATCAGAGCCTGCTCCTGTCGTCCTGGGAAAAAGAATCCTATACAGCAGACAGGGCGCTATATAAGGATCTGATCTACATTGCAGAAACAGAGAGACAACTCTATTCCCTCAGGACAGCGGATAAGGACAGTATCCGAAAACTCCTCTACAGGCGACTGGAGACTCACTATCCCGCAGGGAATTTTAAAAGAACGCCTTTTGGGGCATCCCATCTTATCAGTGAGGAATCTGCAGGCAGATACTGGATATACGGAGGAGCTCACTTTCTGGCAGAAAAGAGGATCAATCAAATATTAGGTACCGAAAATTTTCTCTCCCCTCCCTATTTCTGGAGTGAGGGGAACGAAGCAGCATGGAGAATCAAACCAGAGAATCAGCTTAACAACAAAGATAAAAATATCCTATTTCCCGGCAACCCTATAAATCCCTGTGATCTGAAAAAAAGAAACAGCGTTGAGATCAGGAAGGAGATAATAAAAAATATTTCAATTAGAGTATGATCCCCATATCCCGGTGATATTTATATGGAACCCCCGGCAGACAGAGCTAAACGACAGAATTCTGAATTATTTTAAATTATGAAGCCTCCACACCAGAAATAAGATTCAGGTTAATATTTCTTTGGAAGAAGGTATCCATATTCAGAGAGTCTCTGCTGAACAGTTTTATATGCACTTTCTTTAATTAGAATATGATAATCTTCTACTTTCATAATATTCAATTTTAGATAGGGATCACTAAAAAGTAAGGCTATAAGATCCTTATTCTCCGGATCCAGGCGAAAGAGAAGTACTTCTTCCTTTTTATGTTCAAGAGGATTTACTTTCTGCAGTAGCGAATTAAAAAAATCTTCCCAAATTCGTGGAGGTTCTGCACAAATATTAGTTGTAAATCTTTTTATCTTTTCTTTAATATCTTTGACAGTGTCACAATCCTTCAGAAAAATATCGGGAGATACAATAAAACAGCCAGCCCCTAAAGGACTGGACATCTGTGCTAATGTTAAATCGACTATGGGATCTTTCCCTTCTACAGTAACTATAAGCCGTTTACTATCTGGGATAACCCTTACAGAAGGTTCCTCTTTTAAACCATCATAATTTTTTGTTCTGCCAAGAAGCCAGGCTCCTAGAGGAGTAAGGGAAACCTCTTTAATCCCATCATAAACAGACAACCAGGGCTTATCCTTATACTGAAAAATTTCATTAACAGGTGAGGTAAAAGCTATATCCACAACTCCAAGGGAATTCAATACAAACATTAAAACCTTTAGATAGGGACGATAGATAACTTCCCCTCTATTTGAATCTCTAACATCTATATTTTCCTGGTAATTCCCATATGAATCTTTTCGTTTTGAACTAAAATAGATGTCCCCTACGTATCCGGTTAAATTTACAGGTTCAGGTATTATTCCCTGGCTGTTAAAATATCTATGAATGTTGCCAATTCCCACCCACTTTCCCACTACCAGTTGATTAAGAAGTTTTTGAACAGCTATTCGCTCAAGGTAATAACGGTCAAGATCAGATTTACTATTACTAATATACCTGAATTTCAGGTAATCCAAAAATCTGATGTAATTAAAGAGTAATTTCTTTTTGGGATTAAAATAAAAAGAGAATATATTTTTAATAAATATTTTTTTAGAAAAATTCAAAGCACCTTTATTCTTTTTTAGAAACTTTTCTACCAGTTCTATAAGCATTGTCAATCTTAGATTTTCCAGTTCCTTCACTTCAGGATAGGGTTCCCGAATATTACAGACCTTTCTAATATCTTTAATACTTGCTTTTAGAATCTTTATTCCGTTTTTTGTTCTTTTTACTCCAACCTGCTGCAGATATGCTGTCAGTAACTGTATATCCGTTAAAACTTCTGTATTGCTGCTTACAAAAAACTCCGGATTATTCGAGTCTTTCATCTGCAGCTGACAATTATCAGGAACAGGTAAATATAAACGGAATAAATCTTTCTGAACCTTATCAAGGTATAAAAAGACCTCCCCTTTCGAACTATAACCTATTTCTCTAACCCATACCTGAAAGAACTGAGACTCCGGCGGGAGCACAGGCTCATAATAATAATCATATCGGTCAGTTTTAGGATTTTTTAGATTACCCCTTCTTCTGAACTCATTCAAAGATAGAGATCGATCCTCCCACAACATTTCTTCGAAGCTGATTCTAACCCAATCCGGCATCTCCCTTATAAAAGTTTCGACTAACCTTTTGTTCATGAGGATTTCTGCAAAAATACGAATATAGTCTCCTTTCTTCGCTTTTTTACCAGGCCACACAAATTGAGGAGAAATCTCTGCTCTCTCATGAATATTATGAAGATAGAAATTGTAGATATTTTTCAGATATTTAAGGGTATAGATACTATCTAAAGATTGTTTAACCCTGTAATCACTAGATGCAGATCTGGAAACTGAAACTTCAGTTGCAATTTTGTAACTGTTAATTAGTTTAGCAGTATCATGCTTCCCGGAAAAAAATTGTCCTTCAGGCAGGTAATAACCATTTTCCAAAACAAACCAATTTAATATGAAGGTATCTTTTTTTCTTTTTGCAATTTCCAGTACCTTTATAAGTAATGCTCTGGTTAGCGTATTGTATGGAGCAAGAAACGATAATGTAAGAGAAAGATTATATAAAAATACTTGAGAATCGATTGGATAGATCTTAGTTAAATCCACTTCAATATCATTAAGGAGAACTTTTAAGAAAGTCTCATCTTCAAGTATAATCTTGTTTACAGCAATTTCCCTTAATAAAGAGCTAAGGGGATGAGATGAATTATATCCAAGAGAAAGAGAAATAAAATACAGAATTTGAAATCTAGTTTTTTCAGGAATTCTTTTTAAAACATCACTAAGTTCATCCATATTAAGCAGCATCCCAATTTTAAGCAGAGGAGATGATTCAGGTTCAAAAGCTTTTAATATCTCAACACCATCTGTCATAGTATTAAGGATTTTATCAATTGAAATTTCCCTGAAAAAATCAAGGATACACGGTAAACATACTGATTCTTCTTCAGATATAAAGAAAATACCCTTGCTCTCTTTCCCGCAAAAACCGCAGGATGCCTGACCTTCAACAACCTGGTACCAGTTCTCTTCCGATTCATAATTCCATTGTACGGTATTCATTTCTGTTTACATCCTGTCATCTGAAAAGATAAAATCTATATCCTGTTCACTTAAGGATTTCACACCTTCACCATCACTTTCAATCAAGGCATTTACCAACTCTGTTTTCTGCTGCTGAAGCTGCAGTATTTTCTCTTCTATAGTATTACGTGTAATCAATTTATAACTGAAAACACTATTCTTCTGACCAATTCTATGAACTCTGTCAATTGCCTGATTCTCTGCAGCTACATTCCACCAGGGGTCAAAGATAAAAACATAATCTGCTGCCGTCAGATTCAATCCAACACCCCCAGTTTTAAGAGTCATTAACAAAACTTTATATTCATCTCTATTCTGAAATAAATCTACAACAACATCTCTATTTCGTGTACTTCCTGTCATTTTAAGATACGCAATATTTTGATTGGTCAATTCCTCTTCCATTATATTCAAAGCTCCCAGATAATTGGCAAAAACAAGTGCTTTATGCCCATTACCAATAACTTCACTTAGATACTCTCCTAATACATCTCTTTTTGGGCTTTTAATTACTCCATCACTGCGTGTTTCCGGGACACTTGCCAGCTGACGAAGTTCATTCATGGCCTGAAAAAGAAAAAACTGAGTTTTATTGAATCCATCATCCTTAATTTTCATTTTAATAGCTTCATAATAAAATCTACGTCTTTTTTCATAAAGATCGGCCTGTTCAGAATTCATATCCACATATATTATCTGTTCTGTTTTCTCCGGAAGCTCCTTAAGGACCTCCAATTTTAAACGGCGAAGAATAAAGGGATAGATCTTCTTTTTTAGATCAGACAGGGCCTGTTCATCACCTTCCTTTGAAATTGGATTAAAAAAGTCATGCTGAAAATTCTTTAGACTCCCAAACATGGAAGGATTAAGAAAACGGTAAAGAGAATAGAGTTCACCAAGATTGTTCTCTACTGGAGTTCCACTTAAAGCAAGTTTCCACCTGCCGTTCAAAAGCATAACAGCCTTTGATATCTGAGATCCAATATTCTTTATTTTTTGGGATTCATCGAGAATTACATAAGCAAATTCATATTCCTTCAATTTGTTAATGTCGTTGCGTGCCATTGCATAGGTTGTAAAAATAAGATTATGTTTTAATGATTTTTTAAGATCACGATCAGGCCCATGATAAATTATTGTCGAAATCTGAGGAGCAAATCTAGCCACTTCTCTCTGCCAGTTAACTAAAAGACTTTTAGGCATAATAATTAGACTGGAATGCTTTTCGTCCGGGTATAAACTGGCCAGAAGAGCTATACTTTGAACCGTTTTTCCAAGACCCATATCATCTGCCAGACAACCACCAAGGTGATGTTCTTTCAGATAAGAAAGCCAGTTGAACCCTTTTTTTTGATAATCCCGTAAAGAAACATTCAGCTGTGGAAGTTCAGGAGGATTATTATGAATAGTATTAAAACCGGTAATAATTTTTCGACTTTCCAAAAAACCTTTACTACCAGTTTTTTCATCAATTAAATCTGCTATTAGAGGTAAATCGAAAAAAGAAATTTTAAGATTACCCTCTTTATCCGGTTTAAGCATCCGTTTTACACGTTTAATAAATCTGTGCTCTACTATAGCCCGGGTTCCATCACTAAGTAAAATGTAGCGATTACTTTCGTACAAGTTTAGAAAATCGGAAAGAGTATACTTTTCATCCTCAATTTCAATATCAGCCTGACCCTCCAGGAAATCTATTCCCGAGGAGACTTTTAAAGTCAACCTGGGCTTTACAGATTTAATATTGAATTTTTTTAGCTCCTGTGAACCAATTAGAACAAAATCAGTTAAAAGATGGTGAAGTTCAGATTCAAGAAACAACAAGGCCAGTTTCGGCTGAAGAATAAATAAATTATCCAGTCGGCTGTAACCCAGATCAGGATTTGTTTTATCCTGATGCAGCTTTAATAATTTTTCAATAATATCTGCAGAACCAGTTATATCCAAGGGAAAAACAGGATGTACTTTAATGATATGCGTTTCGTTATCCACATAAACAATTCTGTTTAAATTATAACTATTCAGGAATTCAAGATCCACATCTTCTGCAGAAGCTGCAACATTAAGATACAGAGCTCCAAGAGAGTCAACCTTTTCCAAAACCAATGCCGGTTCAGAATTAATCCTGCCATCTAATTCAACAGTAAAATCGAAATATTCAACCTGGGCATTAGAAAAAGCACTTAAAAAGATACTTAGGAATTTTTCTGTTTCATCTTCTCCAAGAGAACAATTAAAGAGATTTATCTGTCTATAATCCGGAACAGATCGAATCTTATAAATATTTCGTTTCGAGATAATAAGGGATGGTGTTAAAAAGCTGAAGTTAGTTAATTCCAGACCATCATTTGGACAAAAATAAACCTTCCATCCTATAGCCCCATCATTCCGTTTTTTAGATTTAACCTTAAGATAGCCATTCCCCTGAATTTCTACAGTATCCACAGGTTCTCCCGAAGGAAGAAGTAAATTATTACACTTTAATAATAGTTCTATAAGGTCAGGATGATCATTCAGATAAAGACGCCCCTCTTCACGCCCCCAGTCCATCTGCCAGGAAGGGGTATCAAGAAGAGTATTATACAATTCCAGAGCATCTCTAACAGAGCCTCGATACAATAGTTCATCGGGATATATATTTTTCTTTTTTTTGTCACAACACTCTACAAAAGAACCAAATTCATCCTCTCTTATCCAGAAGAAAAACAAACCTCTAAACGAGGAAGAGAGCTTATTGGAGATGGATGTTTCTTTTTTCAGAACCGAAAAAGGCGATTTATTCATATATTCAGGAATAATAATATTATTATAAAAGTGAGTAAACAGTACCTAGTCTGATTATACAATTTTTATCTGGATAAAAAAAGAACTGAGGCTATTTTAAAGAGAATGGACAAACCTGGCACTTAGGAATTAAGTCACTGGAGGCTCTTCATATCAGCTGCTCTATTAAGTTTATTTTAGAAATGGAGGGGGTAGCGGAATAGCCCCGCCCCTCCCGGGAAACAGGCAGCCTGATTATTTTCTACTCACCTATTTATCCTTCAAATAGGTATCGATTCCCACTGCAGCCTTGTGGCCGTTGGCAATTCCATGAATAACATCCGGACCTTCTATAATATCCCCACCTACAAAGAGCCATGGAAGTTTGGACTGAAAGGATTTCTTATCTACAATAATTCTGCCCCTGGCACCAAATTCCAGCTGATCCTTAATCTTTTCGGTATAGGATATATCCATCCCCTGCCCTATAGACTCAACTATCATATCTGCTTCAAAGAATTTCTTGTTATCGTTGTCAAATTTCGGATTAAATCTCCCCTCTTCATCGAAAATTGCAAGGCACTTATTAACATGGAGCCCTTTTATCTTTCCATCTTCTATCTCAATTTTTTGGGGTCCCCAGCCTGGATCAATAACAGCCTTTTCCTCTCTTGCCTCTATTACCTCTTCCTCGTCAGCCGGCATAGCTTCTTCAGACTCAAGGCAGGTTGTAAGTACATTTACCTTACCGTATTTTTTGTTCTGCAGCCTTGCAAGGGTTCGGGTAATGTCCATTGCTACATTCCCGCCACCTATTACAACTATTTTTTCGGCAACATCAATCTCTTCTTCAAGGGTAACTTTTCTTAGTAATTCGATTGACTGATATACTTTATCATGATCAGAACCTTCTATGCCTGTACTTCTACCAAGGTGCAGCCCTGTAGCAGAGAATACGGCATCATAATCTTTCCCGAGTTCTTCCAGCTGTATATCTTCTCCAACCTTTGTGTTGTACTGAACCTCAACTCCCAGGGAAAGTATATAATCAATATCCTTGTCGATCTGATCATAGGGCATTCTGTACTCAGGAATACCATATCGAACCATTCCGCCAGGACCTTTCAGTGTTTCATAAATTTTAACACTGTAGCCCATTAGAGCAAGATAATGAGCTGCAGAAAGTCCAGCAGGTCCCGCTCCTATAATGGCTACCTTTTTACCATTTCCCTCTATCTTATCTGTTCCCAGAATCTCTTTATACTTATCTGAAGGAACCTGATCTGCTATGTATCTCTTTAGCCAGCGAATTGACAGAGGATCTCCCTTATGGTTTATGGCACAGACTGTTTCGCACTTATGGGTACATATTCTTCCACATATTTCGGGAAGAGGGTTTGTTTCGTAGAGTATACGCAGTCCCTCTTCCATATCATCTTCTCTAACTGCTTTTATATAAGCAGGAATACCCATGTGAGCAGGACAAGTTGCAGTACATATTCCACACTCCACACATCTGTCTGCTTCTTTTTGGGCTTGCTCTCTGGAGTATCCGGTTACCATCTCTACAAAAGATCTATCCCTCTCTTCCGGATGGAGCTCCCCCATTTCCACACGTTCTACAGGATTAAGATCATAACCATCCGCTTTAACATATCCCAGCTTATCATTATTCCAGTATTTTTCATCTACCCCTGGTATAAATCTAAAATCATCCGGATCTGTACTGTTCCACTTGAAGGAATTGGAAAGAGTCAGCGAATTTGTTGTACATATATCAACACACAGTGCACACCAGCAACACCGCCCATAATCTATCATAGGCCTTAGACCGGAATCACCATCTTTAGTCTCTATCCCCTCTACAGGCATCATATCTATTGCCGCATTCTGGCATATTTCCTCACAGGTTCCGCATCCGATACACACATCCACTTCATTTTTGTGAAACCCCCGGTATCTGGAAGCCCCCTGTATCTGATCCGGTTTTTTTATGGTAACAGGTTCAATAAACAGGTTCTTCCAGGCCGTAAAGGGCATTAAAACATCTTTGAAACTCATATTTACCTCTCTACTTCTGGTGGATATGTATGGAGTGATGACATTACTCCAGCTGTATCCGAAATGTTAAGATTTATTGCCATTCTCTCCATCAATGCAATTGCATGGGTGTAGGAAGGTCCTCTTACATTGATTCGTCTTGGATATCCGCTGCCGTCAGTTACTGTATAGTAACCATACTCACCACGGGTACATTCAGACCTTATGTAGGTTTCTCCCTTTGGTATCTTCCAGTGAAGAACATTGGGAACCTCTGCCATAAACTCTCCGTTTTTGGGTACCCTTTCAACTATCTGCCGGATTAGATCTATTGTAGTAAGTATATCCCGTCGCCTTACATCTGCTCTTGTAAATGCATCAGAATCGGTACCTAAAGAAACCTCAAAATCAAGTTCCCCATATTTAAGGTAGGGATAGTCTTTTCTGACATCCTTAGGTATTCCTGCACCTCTGGCATTGGGTCCTGTTATTCCGTACTCCTCTACCCAGAGAGGATCAATATATCCAAGACCAACAGATCTTTTCTTAAAAACAGAATTATTGAACATTACCCGTTCCACATCCACCATTATCTGGCTGACTTTATCCAGGGTATCCTTCATTCGCCCTTCAAATCCATAGGGAAGAAGCGATCTTACTCCCCCAGGAGGCATGTGCATATGGTAGATTCGCCCGCCGGAAATCTCTTCGAATCTGTCCAGAACAAGATCCCGTGCCCATATTGTCCACTGGCCGATTATCCCCATACCAAAGGCTCCTGCCTGACCTCCGATCCATGCAAGATAGGACTGGAGTCTTGCCATCTCAAGGAGAAGGGTTCTCATCCATTCTGCTGCATCAGGAACTTCAATTCCGGCAAGTTCTTCTATTGTGGCAGCAAGACAATACTCGTTAAAGTCGGGTTCAGGGACTGCAATTCGCACACAGATAGGAAAACACTGGATAAACCTGCGTCGTTCCATAAGTTTTTCAAACCCTCTGTGGAGGTATCCGACATGGGTCTTACATTCCATAATTTCATCACCCTGAATTATCAGTTCAAGAGACATATTACCTGTCATTCCCGGATGGATGGGTCCCTGCCAGATTTTTAGAAATTTCCCACTCTCAAGATCGATTATATTTGTTCCATCCGCATTTTTTTCCGGATATTTGGATCTGTCATTCTCAAATTTTAACATTACGAGCCCTCCGGATACATTTTTTCCTTCATATGCTCTGCAGGATCATGGGTTTCCCTGCCGGGTCGTGGGAAATATGTATCTTCTGCATATTTTTTAGTATCAAAATCCCGTCTATATGGGGGAGGTCCGTCCCAGCCTTCCAGTATAAAGGGTTCTTTTATCCTGGGGCTTCCTGGAAAAAATATCCCGAACATCTCATAGAGTTCACGCTGATAAGTTGCTACTGCAGCCCACAGATGATGGGAAGATGTCATGGTTGCTTCTTTACGATCAATCATTACCCTTACTCCCATATCTACTTTTAACTTTGGATTATTCAGCAGATAGGTAAGCTGGAAGAGACCTTCCTCTATCCAGTCAACAGCTGTTATTATTACCAGATGGGAAAACCCTTCATAATCTCTGAGATGAGTTATAAGTTCAATGGCATGGATCTTATCTGTAGTAATAAATGTCAGGTTATCCCGTTGAAATACTGTTTCATTTACCGGAAACTTCGTCCCTAATCTTTCTATTAATTCCTTCATCAGTTCCTCTCTACCAGTTATAATCGGGCATATCCCAATCTTTAATTATCTGCTTCTGATTTTTCTTGTACCACTCAAACTTCTCTGCATATTTTGCAGCACCCTCACCCTTACCATCTTTAATTAGCTGTTTAAGACTATCAAAACCAGCTAAAATAGATTCAGGCCGAGGCATACATCCGGCAACATAAACATCCACTGGAAGATAATAGTCAAGCCTGTTTATTGTGTTGTAACTATCCCAGTACATACCACCATTAATTGTACAGCTTCCCAGAGCAAGAAGGTACTTGGGGCTGGGCATCTGCTCATAAGCCCTAATAGCCCGCTTCAGAGTTTTTACAGAAAGATACCCCGAAATAATAAATACATTTGACTGTCTTGGTGTAGCCCTAATCTGTATTCCAAAACGATAAACATCGTACTTCGGAGTTACAAGGGGCCGTAGTTCAATACCGCCGCAGCCTGTCCCGAAGGCCAGAATCCAAAGAGACTCGGATCTGGCCCAATTGGCAAATTTTTCAATTATAGGTATACTGGACTTTCTCTGCTCCATTTTAAGATCAGGTGTCGCAGCACAGTAATAATCCCTCAGAGGATCAATCTCTATCTCCTCTCCCATAGGTCCAATTACCGTTCGTTTTTCTATATCTTTTAAACTCATATTATCCTCACTAAATCGCTTTCGAGCACTTTCCCTCGTACCTCAGGAAGGTCTCTGCCGCTGAATGATAAAATTTATATATTTCTAAATCAACATACTGTTTCAATTTCATTTTATCATTCTCCTTATCCTAATTGTAAAACCAGTATTGAAAGTATCCCGAGAATCAACGGATACTTCATAAACCACCGGATCGACTGCTCTGTCCTAAATCTGGGAAAAACTGTTCCAACCACAACAGACCACATATAGAGGAGAAAGGCTTTTAAGATTAAAACAGGCCAGTTGGTTGCTCCGCCGAAAAATAGATTTATATAAAGAATTGTCTTTGCAATTGGGAAAATTGCCCTGTTGGTAGACAACACCCCCAGAAACGAAGAATGAAACTCTGTAGGAGGTCCAACGGGAATTTCTTGAGGAGCTAATACTATATCAAAAGGCGATCTCATCATCGCTCCAAGAAAAGCAAGCATTGCTGTAATTGTTGCTATAGGATTGGTAAACATTGTCCAGTTTAAAAAACCACCCTGCTGGGCAGCCACAATTTCAGTTATCGAAAAACTGTTATTCTGAATAAATACTGCCAGAAAAGCGAGAACCAGAGGAATCTCAGCAGCAGTAACCTGGGACAACCCCCGGGATATACCAATTGCAGAGAAAGGCATAGCACCCTCGCCGGCTCCAAGAGCCATTCCCAATGTACCGAAAAAAATAAAGTACATTATAAGAATTGCATCTCCTGCAAAGGAGAAGTTGGAAAAATGAGCAGATCCGTAAATAATTGGCATAAATACGAATATACCAATTCCTCCTGTCAATCTGAATACAGGTGCCAGATAGAACATTATTCCATGGGAAAAATTTGTCCTAAAAGAATAATTCTTGATAAGATCAATATGGGGCTGAAAAAATCTAATACCCCTTCTCTTACCAACCCTTGCACCGATCTTTCTCACTGTAGAAGTAAGAAGCAGACCCACATTGAAAACAATAAACAACCCCAGTAAAGTCCAGGCTATTTGTATAGGTTCAAAAGTCACTGACTAACCTCCTAAAGCTATTTGCACTGTACTGATTATTCATAATCCACCATATTAGATTACTCCAATTTGCTAATTTTTTTGAACTTATAAAAATAATATAAGCGCAATATAGCAAACAGATTCTAAACACTGAAAATATCATATTGACCTATCCTATTGTAAATATTGAGAAAACCACTACAAAGAGGATGACCTGAAATGCATACATCTGGCCGTTACCATTGTAGAGTCTTCTAACAAAGTCTGAAATTGAATGCAGAATATCAGCTATACCATCCCAGAACCTTGTTACAAGGGGCTGAACCAGAAAACCTACTGCCTTTTTGTAAGGGGCAAAAAAATTGTATCCGTAATGGGTGAGCTCAGGTCTCGAAGGAGCCTCTCCAGAATAGAATATATTAAACTGTTTTACCTTTACAGCTTTTCTGCTCATAAAGAGAAGCCATATCAGTATTGTACCGAATATTCCAATTGTTATATTCATAATAGCTACACCGCTCCATCGCCCGAGACTGGAAACAGCTGTTCCCCCGTCCCATTGAAGTGCTCCGTCAGGAAAATACTGAACAAGGAATTCACCAATGGGTTTAAGAACCATATTAGGCATTAAAGAAAAGAGCATTATTACACCTATTAAAATATACTGAGGAATCAGCATGGCAATTGGTGCTTCTTTAATATTTTTGAATTTGTCTTTGGGCTGTCCCAGAAAAATTACATGTATAAGCCTGAAACAGTAAAGGAAAGCCACAAGACCTGCAATTGATACTAAAAATCCCTGAAAATACCAGCCCTTTTCTATTACAGCGTTGTAGGAGAGCCACTTTCCTGCAAAACCTGTTAGTGGAGGCAGACCTGAAAGTGCAATTATACCTATGAGAACAGAAATGAAGCTCAATGGCATTCTTTTTATCAGCCCTCCCATTTCGTACATAGTTTTGGTCTTTGTCCGCATTACAACTCCGCCAATTGCAAGGAAGAGAAGTGCCTTGAAAACAAAATGGTTAAGGGCAAAGGCAAGGGCCGTGAGCCATCCAAGATGGGACATAAAAGCCATGGCAAAAACAACATAACCCAGCTGCCCGACACTGGAGTAGGCAAGGAGACGTTTTGCATCTTCCTGAAAAGCAGCCATAAGATTACCAAGAAGGGCTGTTATTGCACCAAGCCAGCCAAGAAGATATGGAAGGCTTACCCCTCCAAGAGACTGGGAGCCCATGGCGAGCATTAAAACAACCAGGCCAAACATACCTGCTTTAAGAAGAATGGCAGATACCATCGGAGAAACATCGCTCTCGGCTTCCGCATGTGCTCCGGGGAGCCAGATATGAAGACCGATTACGGCTGTTTTTGTCATAAACCCAATGGCCAGGAAGGTATAGATAAGTCCGGAGTACCGGGTAACATTTTTCAGTATATCCAGTGATATGGAAGAAACTCCGGATCCTGCAAAGGCAAGACCGAACCCAGCCAGAATAAGGAAGGCTCCTCCCAGGGAAAACATCATATAGCTCAGGGCATGGGGCATCGATTTTTTACCGCGAATTATCAGAACATAAGAGCCAAGAGTCATCAGCTCCCAGGAAATAAAGAACTGTAGTATATTTTCAGAGAGCAGAAGACCTCCCAGACCAATATACATCATAACAACAAAGGGATAGAAACCGACTCGCTTACCGCTCTTTGCATAACCGGCAATCATTGTAACTATTCCGCCGCCTATAAAAATTATTGCAAAAAGCATTCTGAACTCTGACAATCCGGCCATATAATACCAGCCATATAAGGCCATGGCAGCCATGGAAAGAGTATTCTTAACCCACACAGGGAGATATCTGTCAATTATAAAGAGAAATCCGACAAAAGCCAGGGGCAAATAGAACATACCCAGAGTTTCTCCCCCTGGAACCATAACAGAAGCAACATAGCCTATATAATAGCTAAGCAATCCAAACAACCACACAGGAAAAGTACGGTAAAAAGGTGTACTCAGAGATCTTTCTTTATCTGCATCCAGTTTTAGAACATATCCGAACCATCTAAAAAGGTAGACCGCTTCTATGAGTGAACCAAAAAGAATTAAACCTACCCAAAGATTCAACCCTGCAGCACTTAAGGTGAGAACAAGTGTCCACTTTGCAAAGAAAGATGGAAAAGGGGGCAGACCCAGAAGGGCAAAAATAAATGTCCCCATGAAAAAAACCAGAACCGGCTTTTTTCTTAAAATACCCCAGTCCTTAAGTATCCCTGTTTTAACAATCCCCACAAGCCAGAACAGCCCTGCTTTTGCAAGGTAATGACTCATCATAATTCCAAAAATAATAAATTTAAAACTATTCCCAAGCTGTTCCGATAAACCGAGGATAACAAGCAGAAGACCAACCTGGCCGACAGAAGAATACCCAAGCATTCTCTTTGCGTTTGTCTGCTTTATCCCCATAAGGTTTGATCCCAAAAAGGTTATGATCCCCACAACTGCAGTTACTGCATACCACTTTGCATCGGTAATAATTAGTACTTTAGAAAGGACATAGTATGTTGCTCCTGCACTTGCAGAAGATATTACAGCATTAATACCAACAGGAGATGCTTCATATGCATCAATCCCCCAGCCGTTCGCAGGAAATGGTTTTAATTCCAAAAGCAGAGATACAACAATTAAAAAGACTGCAAATACTCCACCCTGAACAGTAGTAAGATTTGCTTCTGCAAGAGAATCAATATTTAAGGAGCCGCCAAAATAGTAGGCAAAAATAATTCCGATTAAAAGAAATCCGGAAATCAAGCCTGTAGCAATCATATACTTAAATCCTGCAGAAAGAGCCTTTACATCTGAGGTCATTACAATGAGTCCGGCAGTTGCAATGGAAGCAATTTCCAGAAAAACAAAGAGATTGAATATATCTCTTGTCATTATTATCCCATTCAGACCCATAATAAGCACCAGATAGACAGAAAGAGCATGGGTACCCATCTCTTTAAACTTATCAAGAAGATAGAGTCCGCTTAAGAGTCCAACGAGATTCACCATAAGGGTAAAAAAAGCCTCATTTCTCCCCATAAGCAGATTAATGGAGAAAGGAGGCTCGAAACCAGCTGTATAGATCTGCTGAGGAAGCTGTCCATTGAAAAGAAAGGACCACAACCACTCTGCAGATATAAAAGTCATAACAGTTAAAGCCCCAATCATAAGCACCCATGGGGCGGTTTTTATCCTCTCAGAATGCATAGCCGAAGGGTGAGCCTGGAACCGACCAGACTTAAAGAATCCAAGAATAAATGACGTACCCAGTCCTATACCGATTATATAAATCGGATTCAACAATATTGAATCTACCATTTCAAGTCCTCATAACTACTTATATCCAGGGATTTTCTGTAATCGTAAAGCCTGACTACATAGGCCAGCATAAGTGCTGTAACCCCCAGTCCGATAACTATGGCGGTAAGCACCAGTGCCTGGGGAACAGGGTCAACAATAGATGTTAAAGCATCTGCAGGAGAGACTGCACTGTCAAGAATTGGTGCCGTCCTTCCCTTTAAATACCCGATACCAACCATAATTGCATGAAGACCTGTATCAAAAATAGAAAAGCCTATAACTATTTTAACTATATTTTTTTGAGTTAAGATTCCCCAGATTCCTATAAGAATAAGAAGAAACCCAACAACTACTGCAACAAGACCAAAATCCATTAGTTTTCCTCCTGTGTTTCCTGAAATTTTGTAAGGAGACCCGATAATTCAGACCCAACCTTCAAACCCACAAGAATATAGATTACCGGGAGAATACCGGCGCTGAGAAGAGTACCAAACTCTCCAAGGGGAAGAATGGAGTTATCGAGGAATCCACCTGCAAGGAAAATCCCGGCAACACCAATTCCAACATAGAAAAGACCGGAAAATGATTCTACAAGGGCAAAAAATCTTGAATTAACCTTTTGAAGTGGTTTTGAAAGAAGAAGGAGGACGAGTCCGGAAGCAATTATTGCTCCCCCCTGAAATCCACCACCTGGAGAGAGATGTCCGTTTACAAAAACATATACACCAAGAACAAAAATTAATGGCACAAGCATTCCTGCAGCAGTCTGGAGAAGTTCACTCGAAGGTTTTACATCTCTTTTTGAAAACTCCTCTTTACTCTTTAAGAAAAAAGCTGCTATTGCAGCTGTCAGAAACAGGATAGTAACCTCTCCAAGGGTATCCAGCCCCCTGTATGTAACAACAATAGCTGTCACAAGGTTGGCGGCACCAACCTCCTCTGCTCCGTTTTCAGCATAGTATGAGGCAGTCATATTGAGGGAATCACTCCCGTGAAAGGAGTCTGCCATACCGTAAAAAAACCATCCCAATCCAATAAGCAGAATAATTACAAATATCTTTCTAACCATGATCCTTCCCCCTTACCCTGTTAAGGACGTAAAAAAAGATTATGGTAGACAGGCCGCTTCCTATTGCAGCCTCGGTCATTGCAACATCCGGAGCCGAAAGAAATAGATAACCAACAGAGGCCATAAGAGAAACAAGTCCTGCTGAAATTACCGCAACTACCAGATTCGTTGTCTGTACAGCAAGAATTGCAGCTGCCAGAACAAGAATAGTCAGGGCAATAATTATAATGACACTAAGCATCTATATCCTCCCCTCTGGAATCCTTCAGTTTATCCACTACAGTCAGCTTTGTTAGTTCTGTGCCTATTGAGTATGCAGCTCTGGCAAGTACATGGGATGAAACAGGATTCGTAAACAGAATAAAAAAAATTAAAACAATCAGTTTCGGGAACCAGGAGGGATTGTATAATCCAACTCCGATTAGAAACATAAGGGTTCCCAGAGTGGTTGCCTTAGTACCTGTTTGAATTCTATTGTAGGAATCGGGCATTCTTACAATACCCAAAGAACCAAGAAAAAGGAAAACTGCACCGATAAGGGAAACAAACCCGCCGGTTATTTGTAAGACTTCCATAACTAGAGCCCCCTTTCCAAATATTTAGCCACAACAATGACTCCAAGAAAGCTTAAAAGACCATAAACCACGGCAACATCAAGATAGATGCCCCTGCCTGCCTCATGGGCAATAAGGGCAATAAGGGAGATTGATATTATGGTTAGAACATCAAATGCAATGACCCTGTCTACAGGATCAGGACCGAGAAAAAATCTGATTGCTGCTACAAAAAGAGAGAGAATTATAATTCCCCCGGCTATCAGAAAAAGGGTATCAGCCATAGATTACCTCCAGATACTTTTCGAAGTTTTCTACAATTTTCTTTGTTGCCCCTTCGATATCCGTTGAACTAACATCTATCCAGTGGATAAAGAGCGAGTCATTCTTAATATCTACTGTCAGAGTCCCGGGGGTAAGGGTAATTGAGTTTGCAAGAAAAAGTCTTCCTATTTTTGAAGTCAAACGAGTCCTGACCTCAACAATACCAGGATTAATCGGTAATTTAGGGGAGATAACTCTTTTTGCAACATCAAGGTTTGCTTTAAAAAGTTCAAAGGTGAACACAAAAAAATAGAGAAAGAAGTAAATTATTGCTTTGGGGTTTAGTTTCATATCCTTAAAAACAGGATTGCGGGCTGAAAAAAAGATCGCAATTATTGCGGTCACAATCAACCCTGAAACAATTACCACCGGAGATAAAGAAGCATTCAATAATAACCATACTGACAGAAGCAGTACAACTGAAATAAACAAATTCTTCATTTGCCCTCCATTATTTAATTGATGCAAAATTTTGGAATACTGGTTTTTCAAATAATTGAATAAATCAGACACAAAAAAATCATTCAGATGATATTCATTATTGTTACAAAGGTCAATATTTAACTCATAGAATATAGAGTTTTTAATATATTTTCTCGTTTATTTATATACTTATTGCCATGTTCCGTTATTAGTATACTTATTTTCACATTAAAAGAGGTTGAGATGATTTATAATTACTATTTTGCATAATAAACACAAACCGGATAATGGTTGAGATTTAATGATCTCTCCTATAGAATATCACTATGACGCAACAAAAATTAAGCCTAACTGAGATAATAATATCCGGTCTTGACAGTAAAGAGGATCTAAACTGTGCAGAAACCATCCTCAAGGCATCTAATATTGCCTATAACATGAAACTTGATAAAACTTCACTTAAACTTGCAGCAGGGTTCGGCGGAGGCATGGGTGCGGGAAGTACCTGCGGAGCACTGACAGGTGCCATAATGGTTCTTAGTCACCTCTTCGTAAAAGAGAAGGGACATGAGAGTCCATACATCAGAGAACTCTGCGAAGAGATGGTTTCCTTCTTTGAAGATAAGATGGGAGACCTGGCCTGCAGTAATATCAGGGAGAAATATCAGGATCCTGTAACCGGATGCAGACCAATAGTTCTGGAAGCAGGTATTATTCTCCAAGGGATAATTGAGCGGGAATTAAAAAAATAAGGGAAAAACATTACCTGTTAACAATATCGATCCAGGAAGCCCATCTCTCAGACATAGTAGCAGCGGTGTCAGGCAAATCACTCTCAGTTTGAAAGTCCATACTCTCATCTTCTTCAAACAGCAGACCTTCTAGTTCAAGCTCGTTACCCACACCGTACCTCCAGTTAATTAGGATCATTGTATCCTTTCTTAGAACATATACCAGAGTGAGTGATTTTTAAGGATAAAAAACTACTTTTTTACAGCTTTAAGAATTTCATATTTTTTATTACCTGCAATTGTTTTACACTCACCGAAAAGCTTTTCAAGATAAGCCCGATAACCAAGGTGTTTATTCTTTACGATAAAGAGGCTCCCCTCCCTCTTTAGAACACGGTAGGCATCTTTGAACATTCTCCCTGCAGTACCCATGGACACCGAATGATACTCATGAAAGGGGGGATTACAGAGTATAAGATCAGCAGATTCCCCCTCCACCCCATTAAGACAATCCGTAACCAGAAACTCAGCCCTTCCATTATATCCATTAATCGCAAAATTCTCCTTTGCAGATTCTACGGCCAGATAAGAATCATCGACACACAGAATAGGAGATTCAGGCCACTTTTCCGCAGCAAACACTGCAAGGCTACCATCACCGCATCCCAGATCAATTATTTTCTCAGGCTGATTTTTAAACCTGGGAAAATGATCAAGAAAAAAAGCAGTTCCTCTGTCCATTTTTCCAAACGAAAACCCGTTTGCACTGTTGATTAACTCCATGGAATAGTCGGAAACTTTAAATTTAACAGGGTATTCACTAATATTTCCCACAACTCCTTTTGTTTTCCCAAATAAAAGACGCGATTTCTTTCTGGCAAGACTGGTAGAAACCTCTCCTAAATAGTGTTCAAAAAGCTCTACAGTAGATGTATGAATATTTCTGGTCATACCAGAGCCGAGGACGGGAATACCTGCAGGGAATTTGCTGCTTATTCTCTGAAGGAGAAATTCGAGATAGTTATTACTCTTTGGTATTTTTAAAAAAATAAACTCAGGAATCTGATCAAAGTCCTTAACAGGAGGGGTAAAAGCTATTTTATCAGTTCTTAGGATATTCAAACCCAGATTCTTTTTCACAGTTTCGATAATAGAAAAAGAATCCAGAACAGATTCCGGACTAAAATCTGCCAATGCACATGTAAGAGCACCAAAACTGTCATTAAAAACAGTAATCCTTAAATCTTTCCTGTCAGCAAATGAATTATACTCTAATTTGAAGGTATCAAGGGCATAACTGTCAGAAGAATCCCATGCTCTAAGAGTTTTATCATCTTCTGAATCCCTGTTTAGAGCGAATGTACCGAATGGCGTTATAAAATCTTTTTCCATTATTTTGATCTACTGCCTCCCCTTCATAAAGTCTGTCACTGATCTATTATGCACTACTAAGCACTGAGGGGAAAGGGATTTTCAAAATAAATGCAGATCCAACACCAAGTCTACTTTTTAATGAAATATCTCCCCCAAGCAGATTTGCAAGCTTTAGAGATATTGCTAATCCAAGACCGGTTCCTCCATATTTACGCTCTGTTGACATATCTGCCTGGGTAAACAAAAGAAATACTGCATTCTGCTTATCTTCTGCTATACCAATCCC
>JAJRQE010000237.1 GCA_024280415.1 Spirochaetota bacterium
GAATTATGATAATAAATAAGTATTTTTGGAAAACAATAATTAATCGATTATGTAAATTATCAGTAATAAATCAGGAAAAAGGCTATTCAATTTCCTTACATTGGCAGCGGTGGTTTCGTCCAACAAAGTCTTAACATAGCTACGACAAATTCCTTATTAAACTGAGATTTCTCTTTTAGTCAAGATTATTCAAGGGAAGGTGTCTTTCGGCAGCTACGCTAAGACTTCTATTCGTTAGATGTAGTATTCATTTTTTTGGGTTCGTCACGTAAATTTGAAATAAAAAGTAGTAAAAACATACGCTAACTTCTGATATTATAGGAAGTTATGAGACAACTTATAAAAAAGGAAGCGTATGTTAGTAAAAACTATAGCACGAAAGACCTTAGAACTCAAGAATCACAAGATCGATAAAATAATAGAAACCCCGGAAGGGACAATAGAAATCCATATAAGCCATAAGAAAAGGCGATTATTGCCTTGTGAAAATCATGAGGGAAAATACAAAGTAGTAGACCAGCTTCCAGAAAGAAGGTGGCAGCACGTCTCTCTTTGGGGACTCGAAGTTGAGATTATTTATTCTCCATGTAGAGTGATGTGTGATGGAAAATTAGTTGTAGAAGATATTCCATGGTCAAGAGGCAAGATTCGTATTACATCACCATTGATTGCTCACATTGGTATTTTGGCAGAACTGCTTCCATGGAAACAGGTAGCAGAACTATTCCACGTTCACTGGACCACCGTAAAAAATGCTGTAAAACAGATAGTTGAATACGGCTTAGAGCATCGTGAAATAGGAGATGTAATCTACTTTGGAATTGATGAAATATCCCGAAAAAAAGGGCAAGTTTACCTCACCAATGTCTATGATCTGAAAGAAAAACGACTTCTCTGGTCAGGAAAAGGGCGTGATAAAACCACAATAAAGAAATTTTATAATGAAGTGGGACATAAGCTAAATGCTTCTGTTACAGCTATTTGCTGTGATATGTGGCAGCCGTATATTGATAATTTAAAGCTGTACTTCCCTGATGCTGTTATCGTTTTTGATAAGTTTCATATTGTAAGCCATCTTAATACAGCAGTAGATGAAGTCCGACGGCAAGAGGCTCGGGAGCTTAAAGAAACAGAGCCTGATATTCTAAAAGATACCAGATATCTCTGGTTGAAAAATCCATGGAATCTCACCGACAAACAAAAAGTTAAACTATCCACTCTTGAGAAACTGAACCTAAAAATAAACAGGGCTTATCTTCTCAAAGAGAACTTTCAATATGTGTGGGAATACAAGTATCCAGGATGGGCTAAGAAGTTTTTGAAGCAGTGGTTCTGGATGGCTACCCATTCAAGACTTAAACCTCTTCGTGATTTCGCATGGATGGTTAGAAGGCATGAAGAAGGAATATTAAACTATATCAAAGTTCCTATTTCTAATGGAATTGTTGAAGGTTTGAATAATAAAGCAAAGGTTATTTCTCATCGTGCCTATGGATTTCGTACTGTCGAAACTTACAAACTTGCTCTTTATCATTGTATGGGAAAGCTTCCAAGACCTGAAATGAGTTTCAAATTCCTGTGAGGAACCCTTTGTTCAAATTGGCTACAACGTTAAGTATATGGTTTTGTGGCGGTTTTGAAACACAAAACTTTCAACTTACACCGATGTTTATTTATTGTTAAATCGCTCATATTTAGCACTTCACCCGCCATAAACTATATACAGTGTTAGGTTTTCGTGCATTATTTACTCAAATATTTTTTATCGCCTTTAACCCAACCAATATACAACTCAATTCCTGAAGTCAGTACTCCACATTTATAAACTTCATTTGTAGTTGGATTATCTATTTTCGGATTCAACAGAGTCAAGAAGTCTGAAAAATCTTCGAACCACTCGTTTGCTTGGGAAAATGAATGAACAATCATTATTGCTTTTTTTGCAGTGAAATTTTCTGCTGTAATAATTGCAGATACAGTCCTGTGAAATAATTGATACCTTAAATCTTCTATTTCTGTAATTGTTTTGTTCAATTCTAGTTTTTCCAACAAAAAATCCAGTCTTTGTTTTTTACTTTCAGTTTCATTAAACCAGTCTTTTATTAATTTATCGAATGATTCCGAAACTTTACCTTCTACCATTATAGTAGCAAGTCCAAATTTGTCTTTTGCTAAAACGAATAAATCATTTTGACTTGGTGCTTTCTTCGTGTCTAAGAAAACCTTGTATTCTGGTATCCCTAGAAGCATTTCTAAGTCAAGTTTTGACTTTTTAAAAGACTTTTGAATAGTCAGCGGAAATCCGTTTTCAGATTCCCAAGAATATGCAAGACTTTTAGCAGAATAACCTGTTTTCCATTGTTTGTCAGGTTCGGCTAAAAAGTCTTTCCATGATATTGCTCCTTTTGTTTCTATATAAAAATTATTGTTCATATTCTATCTTCCTTTTGTGGTCTTATTTGCATGAAACCTAACGGGCGGGTCAGGCTATGGGACGTTGTGCTTAAAAGCAAATATAACAATCCGATCTCCTTATTAAATATTCCCTCTGTAAAGAATACTAACCCTAAATTTAAAAAACATCCAGCAAAATGTTTAAGCCGTAGTCCTTCGGAGCAAGAATATTCCATCAAATAAAAAATAGTCTTCGTTACAAGATTATACCATTATTTACTTTAACCTGGACATTATAAAAAAAATATTCTTGTGGAGAAGAGCGGAGGTGCCTATAGCCAGTGTTGAACTAAACCACCTACGGTGGTGCCCTTTAACACTCTCACTTTACTACTGTCGCTATGGTATTGTAAAGCAACAATATTATAGGAGGTGTATTTATGAAAAAATACACGAGAGTTGAGATGAGAGAATCTATGGAAA
>JAJRQE010000009.1 GCA_024280415.1 Spirochaetota bacterium
GTCAAAGACTTTTTCGACTAACGCAGGCATGTCCAATAAATGGCTGGAAAAGCAAGGATTGATCAATATCAAAGCTCAATGGTGTAAAGCACAGGGGTATTCTTGATCAAATCATAGTTTATGTTTGCTCCATGGAGTGAACCGCCCTGTGCGGATCCGCATGCAGGGTGGTGTGGGGGCTGGAGGAGAGAAACCTCCGGCTACCCGATTTAGGCACTGATCTATCGTTTATCTATTCCAAGAACCTGAAATTACATAAACTATTTCCCCTCGTAATTGTCTTGTCTCTTTAAAGAGTTACTTCCCATTTTTTTGCAAGTGGATAATCCAGATCGCACCAACTTGCAACGCATAAATCGCTCCGGTCATGTTTGTTGAAGAACTCTGCCGCAGGGCATTTGTACACATTAAACGCATACTCAGTATTCTCTGTTTTTAGGATCTCCATTTCATATCCAGGTCTTCGATATGGAAAATACTTTATGAAGAAATTCATTGCTTTTCCGACTCTTTTAATTGGTCTCTTGGAAAAGACCCTTGTAAAAACCCAAAATCTATTTGTTAATTTTTCATAGATGATCCAGTTTATTTTTGCAGTCAGTTGAATTGCCTTATGATCGGGTAATTTTTGATTTACTAATTGTTGAAAAATCATCAAGGTTAATAATGATAGTTTTACCATTACTTTGGAGCCGAATGTATTCTGCTTTTCAAGGTCTGTAACCCTGATGCCATAGTTTTTCCAAATATTAGTGTTTAATTCATATATTGAGTTTTGTGGCAATTGCCCTGACAAAACGCTGATCATCGCCCTCTTTGCAGTTTTGTTGATTAAGAAGAATATAAATTTGTCTAGTATTTTCATATTTTTCCCATGTCCTATATAGTACAACTTCAACCAGTTTTAATACACTTAAATTCTATAACAAATCTATATTTTAGAATACATCAAAATATAATATTTAGTATTCGTGTTATACAATAAATGCATATCCACACGTCTACAGAAAAGACTAAACCAATATAATCCATTTGTCCAGCATTTAAATTTAAGTGTCTGCTTAAACATGACCGACTAACCAATGGATAGGTTTAGAAAACTTGATTTCTATATTCTAAATACTTACTATGAAAAAAATCAAGGCATTATTTTTTAAGCAATAAAACTTTTTACCCATTAGGATTGTATAGAAAAATTTCTGGAAGAAGTATCCTGCACTTTACCTGCTTCCGCACTCTCTACATTATACAGCCTTATCTGCCCATGTAAATGCTCTTCGGGTGATTGCCCCGGCCTTGACATGGTCAGGTGAAGGCATGTGTTTCCTTTTCAAAAGCGGGAAGCAGAGGGTGGTTCCTCTGGTTTCGATAAAAATCAATATGGAGGTACATTATGTATCAAAAATCTGGTGTTTACACACCGCAATCTGGGGCCTAAGCTCATTATTCCCTCATTTCAATGATGCAATGGTCCATCTATTAATATCTTTAAAACCAATTGTCTTATACAGTTTGCCTGCATCCATATTCCTGTAAAATAATATCGCATTCTTTCCATCAGTAATAAGCTCATTACATAAAGTATTCATACAGGATTTTGCATATCCTTTTCTTCTGTACTCTGATGCTGTAGCGACACCTATAATCATTCCATTAATACTGTTTTCTGCTGTTAGTGTAGCTGATGAAACGATATCATTTCCATCCCTGCAAAAATATATCCGCCCGGTGTTACTTTTTACTTCTTTTCCGAAGCTCCCTCTACTATCCTCAGTCAAACTGAACTCTTCGATACCTTTTTGGAACTCAAATAATTCGTCTATATCTGATTCTTCAGCTTTTATTGGCTTATAAATTATTTCCTGATTCTTAAAACTATCACTGCTTAATTCTGCAAGGGATTCTCTTTTAAATTCTTTTATGGGTAAGAATGGAGCCATCTTATCTACAGTTTTTTCTATACCGGCTACATTTATACAGTTTTTGTCTTTCCTTATTTGCAAGCAAATTTTTTCAATATCCTTTTTATCTTCACAATGAACAATATAATATCTATAAAATCTAAGCAGTATAGAAGTAACTCTGCCCACATCCTTTAGAATCCATACATCTAGAAATTCCTCATCCAGATCAAAGTTTTCAATATCGCCTATAAGAAAACAATTTTCTGCAGGTTTTTTTAACAGAAACCTGAGCAGTTCGTCTTTATTATCATTACAACATCTAATCATATTTTCGTTCCTCAAATTAAGATTATAAATTGATTACTGTTCTGCTTTAATTAGTGCATTTTCTATTGATTTTAAAAAGGCTTTTGAGGTCAGTGTAGCGCCGGTGATAACATCTACCTGAAGCGATTGATTCTCAATAATCCGGTTGAACAATTCCTCAGTGAACTCCGGTGGTCGATTCTCTTTGCTGCTCAATAAAGCTATTTCTGAGACTTTGCCTGATGTGATCATGACCCGAACTTCATTCTCTCTCCATTTGTACATTCCTCCTTCATAGAAGCCATTATAGTTCCCATCAAACAACTTCATGAAATTGATGTTTCTAATTTCGACGTTTCTTGCTTCTTCATGTTCCCTGGATAAAGAAAAGCATGAAGTTAATAAGTAGCTTACTGTTATCGCAATAAATATAATGAGCCATCTGGGCATTGTAATTACTCCTCTATTTTGTCTCTGTCATGATTTCCTGCAGAGGAGGAAAAATCCTTTCAGTCAGTCTTTCAATATCTTCCTCATTTAAACGGTAGGAAGATGTATCTTCTCTTGTAGGTTTGGGATTTGATGGGAGTATTTCGGTTATATGCAAATCAATGACTGTAGAGGGCTTTTTCCCAAGTCTTTTTTTCAGCTCAGCAGTTAGCCTGGGATTTGGGCCATCGGCACCACCGCTAATAGAAATGAAAGCATACTGTTTCAGATTTGATTTCAAACCTTTAAAACATGCCCGAAGTGGTGCTGCGACATGACCCATCCAGACAGGACTGATAAAGAGGATCATATCGCTCTCTGAAATGCCATCCATAGCCGGGTAAATTTTTGGTGTTCGGTTAAACAACATGTCGAGAGCTATTGTTCCGAATGTCCTGGTTCTCGATTCGCTAATTGTAATATGCTCTGCTGACAATACAGAGACTATGCTATCTGCCAAAGCTTTATTGTTTCCTGTGAAGGAATATGAAATAACAGTTGTTTTCATGATAATTCTCCTTTCTTTCTGATCTAAATTGTCTTTAACTTCTTTTCTCTCTATCTTCAATCTCATATCCTTTAAAAGCTTAACTTTTTTTTAACCCGGATATAAACAGGGTTATATGTTCAATAAGATTTTGCTGAATTTTTTCAGGGTTGTGTCCCTCCATTTTGAGCAGCTTATTCTCTATGTCCAATCCCTGTAACATATACACGTATTGAACGGCTGTTTTACGAATATCACAATCTCTGATCATCCCTCTTGCATTCATATCGTTCAATAATCTCTCCGCCAAATTTTTCTGTGCTGTAAACATGTTATTCAAAACAAATTGACGGCATTGTTCATCGAGAAACATCTCATTATTAATAATACGTGAAATTGGCTCTGTCAGGGGAGGAAGTATTCTGACAAACTCAACCATACAGGTAAGCCAGAGTTCAACCGGATCAGTAATATTGGCAAAAGATGCTTCCATTTTTTCTACGGAAGTGATAGCCGTATTGAAACCGGATATCTGATAATCGAGAATCGCATCCAGAATAGATCTTTTACTGGTATAATGGTTATAGATAGAACTTTCTTTAATTCCCACAGCCTTTGCCAGTACCCGTATTGATGTCCCTTGATAGCCCTGTTTGGAAAAAAGTTCTACAGCTGCTTCAAAAATGCGTTCTTTGGTGCTTTTTTTTGTTATATCTGTCTCCATATTATTCCTTTACAGCATTTATTATATATACATATATACTAACTATCGTTAGTTAGTCAACCTGTCGTGTATGTAATTCTGCTACAGGCTTTAACTAACCCATATCAACCCCCTGCACACCGGTGAAAATATTGCATATCTTACTGCATCCATTAGTGATCGTTTATCTTTATAATCTTGTCATCTTCATCCCGGGAGGGCTGCCCAGTCGATCTTGCAGTAGTTCGTTGGTTATTCCCGAACGAATTTTATGGTTCCCATATACTATCTGTTCCAAATTCCACATCCTCTACCTTAAGCTCGATATAGCGGAACTCCCCGGAATCCAGAACCCATGCAGCATAGCCATGTTCCGGAAGTGTAAGCCCACTGTAGACTCTCCATGAATCCATGGGTGTAATCCATGTTTCCAGTGATGCATTCCCCTTGCCGTCATCCATATATCTTTTTGCGGTAAAATTAATTGGAATACCCTCCCTACTGAACTCAAATGTACCGGAAACTGTTCTGTCTCTAATTGTCAGCATTACTTCGATGGAATTTTTTGTTTCCTTTCCCCAGGTAACAGAAGGGTGGAGAAACCCCATTGGAAACCACATAAGTTCATTCAGGTATCGAATCATACCTCCCTGATCAATTGATTCTCCGGATGCGTTAACTACAGGGAAGAGATCGTATAGTTTAATTTTCATCTTTCCCCGGCCGTTCTGAAAGTTATCGTATCCGGTCATCCATACAAATGAATTCATTTTTACTTCGGCATACCAGATAAATCCGGAAAGCTCTATATTATACGTCTCCACTGCTTTGAGGTTCATCCATTGGGCTCCAGGTTTTGTCCGGATTTTACCTGATTGTCTGAGCTGAACTGTAGATACCATCTTTGTTCCTAAAATTCCGGTATTTGTTAGATATCTTTGTACAATATCGGGTAGATTTTCCAGATGTTCCGGTCTGATGATTTCGTCCGCAACAGGGTAGGTCAATTGATCCGAGTTGTTTTCTATGTTATTGGCGGCATTCCCGTCACTTTGAAAATTTTCAACATCTTTTTTATAGGTTTTAAAACCTGCACATCCTGTCATTGTCAGCTCCAGTAAAATTAAAATTGTCAGGAAGAATAATTTCCTGTTCCTTCTAAGAGATTTTTTTAAAATATCTGTATATATCATCTGCCTACCTGTTGATAAGTTTTCTAAGTTTACCAATGTACCCGAAGAAATTTGCAATTTCTTTTTCTTCAAATTCATTAAATATTTCATTAATAAAAACAAGATCTTCGCTGCTTCTTGTATCCCAGAATTCTCTGCAAAGCTGTGTCAGATAGAGTCTTTGTGTGCGAAGGTCATGGAGATCCTGTTTAACCACTAAAAACCCTCTTTTTTCCAGCCGTTTAATCAGCTGCCTGATATTCTGGTGGCTTGTTCCCATCATTGCAGCACATTCTCCAATACTCGGGGCTTTGGGTTGTTTCTGCTGGATGACAAGTGTTAAAAACCATTGTCTTGTTGTTATTCCTGTTCCTTTTAATTTCCGGTCGCCAAGAACCTGCAGTCTGTTGGTAATGTCAAACAGTGAGGCAAAAATAAATTTTTCCTGATCGATTCTGTTAATATCCATTTAGGCAATATATTACATAAATAAAATAAATGCAATATATTGCATAAAAATAAAATTAAAAAGCATAGATATCCGGACAGAGTATCTATGCTTTTTAATTGGTTTCGCTATTATTTATCTTCTTTAATTTTGAGTAACCTGGCATTTACAGCAACAATTACTGTACTTAATGACATAAGAACTGCTCCTGCTGCAGGACTAAGTATAATACCAAAGCTGTAAAGAGCTCCTGCGGCCAGTGGAATGGCAAGTGCATTGTATCCAGTAGCCCAAATTAAATTATCTATCATTTTCCAAAAGGGCATTTCTTATATCTTCATACTCAATGAATGATATTTCACCTTCTGCATATCTTTCCTTTAAAATTTCCAGAGAAGAATTATTTTCCCGTGAAATAAAATTTTCAGGAACTTCACTTCTACTGTATACTGCCTTCTGCCCCATACTATTAACCAGGTAAACAGCACCAACTGCCAGCAGGACTAAAATAATCATCATATTGTTCTCCTTATCAATTATAATACCATACCCCCCTAGGGTATGTATGACAATATAATATAGATTAATGTAGAGGTCAAGTATCTAAAGTTCTTTTTTACTTATTTAATCAGCAACCCCCATAAAAGGAGTTTATTTGTAAGCAGCGTCCCTGGACGCCTGGGATGCTGCTTACAGGAGTAATCGCTGATCCAAGTTAATGGGTCTTCTGTTATCAGCAAGTGTTTTTTCCATGTATCTTCGATCTAGAACGAGTTATTCGACTAGTATCAGGAGGAGTTCCTCTGTTATAAGATTCTGTTCGGAAAAGAGGTATATAAGAGCTTTTTCGGAAATAAAATCTACTTTCAGAGAATTTAAATTTATCCGTGTTTCCGGATTACTGACATGGCGATCATGGAGATGTCTGTAAAGAACAGACTCATTTATGTTGTGCTTTAAAGCTTTGAGTTCATTTTTCAATGGCTCAATATTTCCTGCTGAAGCTGTTTCCCCCAGGGGCTTAAGAGTAAAAAAGGTATATTCCTTACCCGGCAGATAGTGGTGGTGATCACATCTTGTACAGTAATTGGGTTCCAGAGAGCCTAGTTTTTCTCTGTCACCTCCAATAACAATCAGAGGATCAAAATAGAGGGAAGGACATTCCATTCCGTCAATCATGTAGTACCTGTAGGTATAGAATGAGTCTTCAATACAGTCCTCGTGTTCACAGTATGCAGTTAGGGGGAACACATCTGTCGCTGTTTCCAGCATAAGTCTTGCTGTGGAATTAAAAATATCTTTTCGAAAATTTAAAATTAGCGTTGGAAATACAAATGTGAGTCCCCTTTCAAGGCTGGCATTTCTGACTACATAAACAAGCCGTTCATCATAAAAGGATGCTTCATCAATTATCCATGTACCTACATCAGTATTATTATTCAGTATTTCTTCCAGCTCAAATGAGTCACTTATATGGGCAATTGATCCTCCGCAGCGTTCGTATCCCCCTCTGTAAGCCAAAGCATCTTCGGGATAGTCCGGAAACCGGTTTTTATCCAGCATTGATCTGATAAAAAATACTTTCCTCCTGTCAGCATTACTGCTAGTCGTAAGTTTTGCTATTTTCCTGCTTTTTTTTTGGGCAACGAGGGAATCTCTCCATACCCTGGATGAGTATTCGGTCTTGCCTGATCCCATAGGACCAATGACAAGTATTCTCCTGGAATCCCGGGTAAAATCAAAATGATTAAAAGAATGATGGATTCTAACACTGGGGAAACCTAGACTCTTTAAGAAATCTGTTGTATCTGAACTGTTTTGTACTTCCTGCATAATTATATAGTAACTTATTAACTCTGTTTATGCAAAAGCCAATAATGCGGCTTTTGCGATGTCTGAGAGTTTAGTTTGTCACTTGGTATTTTGCTCAGTTTGAGTTGCTTAATTTGGTATAGAGTTGATTTTTAAGCTCAAAATAGGGTACAGCGCAAAAAGCTTTTTTAGAAAGAAACCTTGACTTTGATATTGCTAAAATGTAGTGTCATGGAATGATTGCAGAAAAATTATCACAACCCCTCTATTATTTGATGATGGCAGTACTCATTGCCAATCTAACCCAGAGAAAACATGTTAAACATGGAAATAAAAAACGTATGGCTACCCTTTGGGTGGCGGGAATCCTTCTTTTTCTCCAGGTGGAATTAGTATTAATTCAGCATTTTAAGGTCTCTGATCTTTTTTTAATACCTGCGTTTATACTGGCTCTTGCACTTTTCTATCCCCTGCGTTTAAGGATCTTTATTTTTAAAACAAAGTGTACAGAATGTAGTACGAAAATGGATTACAAAAGGATTATCTATTGGGATAATAACTTGTGTGACAGCTGCCAGCCGGAAACAGAAGAGGAAAAGACAGCTGCAGCAGAAATTGCAGTGGCTGAAAAATATTCTGATAATCCTGATACAGTTGGAGATGTAGACTGGGATGCCTGGGAACCAAAAGAGACTGCTGTAATATGCTTTATTTTCAAAGATGATAAAGTTCTGTTAATTAATAAGAAAACAGGACTTGGGGCAGGTAAGGTGAATGCTCCTGGGGGTCGTGTTGAGCCGGCTGAAATGGCAATTGATGCTGCAGTCAGGGAGGTTCAGGAAGAGACTGGCCTAACTCCCCTTAATGTCAGAGAGGTCGGGCAGCTTTCATTTATTTTTAAAGACGGTTATTCCCTGAAAGGGATTGTTTATTTTTCCGATGATTTTACTGGCAATATGGTTGAAACTGATGAGGCTGATCCCTTTTGGCACCCTGTTGCTGAAATACCCTATGAAAAAATGTGGGCGGATGATCAGCTATGGCTGCCCCTGGCCATTAAAGGTAAATACATTACCGGACATTTTATATTTGATGGTGATAAAATGCTTAGTCAGGATGTTAAGGATCGCGAGATGCTCTGACAGCACCGGGATCAGAAGAATGTGCAGCAGTGTAAAAAGCTTAGATAAAATCCCTTGATTACTGATATTGTTTATGACTATTATTTAAATCAGGTATTAAGGGGTAAAAGAATGAAAATTGCTTTTTTTGATGCAAAGAAATATGATATCGATTTTTTCAATGATGCAAATAAAGACTTTGGATTTACTATTAAATATTTCACAGAGCGACTGAGTGTCGATACTGTAATTATGGCTTCCGGATTTGATGTTGTCTGTGCTTTTGTAAATGATGATATAAATGAGGAAGTAATTTTGAAACTCGAAAAGCTGAATATACGGCATCTTGCCATGCGATGTTCTGGTTATAATAATATAGATATGAAAACAGCTTTTAATAGAATAGAGATTACCCGTGTTCCCTCCTATTCTCCCTATGCTGTAGCCGAACATGCATTAGCTTTGATTATGTCCCTTAACAGAAAAACCCATAAAGCATATAATCGAACCAGGGAATCCAACTTCAGTTTAAAAGGCTTACTTGGTTTTGATTTACATGGCAAAAAAGCAGGAGTAGTGGGAACCGGTAAGATTGGACGTATTTTTATCAGTATAGTAAAAGGTCTTGGTATGGATGTTGTTGCCTATGACCCTTATCCCAATGCGTCCTATGCTTCGGAATTGGGTTTTACCTATGTAGGTATTGATGAACTGTATACAATTGCCGATGTAATATCCCTCCATTGTCCTTTGACAAAAGAAACTTTTCATCTTATTGATAAGGATGCAGTACGTTTAATGAAAAGCAATGTAATGCTTATTAACACCTCTCGTGGCGGTCTAATTGATACAAGAGCATTGGTAGATTCGTTAAAGGAGGGTAAAATAGGGTATGTCGGTCTGGATGTATATGAGGAGGAGGAGAACTTCTTTTTTGAGGATCATTCTGATTCCATTATTACAGATGATATTCTTTCCCGGCTTCAGACTTTCAATAATGTTCTGATAACTTCACATCAGGCATTTTTTACAAAAGAAGCTCTGAAAAATATTTCGTTTACAACTCTCTCGAATATCAGGGAGTATCAGTCCGGTAATAAACTTACCAATGAAATATGTTATCATTGTGAATAATTTCAGCTGATAGAAATAAACAGGTAAATTACTATGGATATATATTTTTCAATTTTTCCTATAGGTCTGCTGATATTTTTAATGGTTAAGAAGAATCCTCTGCCCTCCCATGTTGCTCTCCCTATTGTTGCATTGCTCTATTATTTTATTAAACTTATATTTTTTAAAGGGAATGCAAATATTATTAACGCAACTGTTCTAAGTGGGATTCTGACTGCCTGGACACCAATTCTTATAATCTGGGGTGCAATTCTTCTATTCCGCACAATGAATACCTCCGGATCCATGAATACAATAAAAGAGTGGTTGAATACTATTTCACGAAATAAAATAGCCCAGCTAATGATAATAGGATGGGCTTTTGCTTTTCTTATCGAAGGTGCCAGCGGGTTCGGGACACCTGCTGCACTTGCAGCTCCAGTTCTTGTCGGCCTTGGGTTTAAACCTGTCAGAGTTGCCATTCTGGCTCTGATAATGAATACAGTACCTGTTTCCTTTGGAGCTATTGGTACTCCAACATGGTTTGGATTTGGCAGTCTTAATTTGAACAGTGAACAGCTTATCCGTATAGGGTTTGAGTCTGCACTGATTCATTTTGCAGCAGCACTTGTTATTCCTGTTATTGCTCTCTCCTTTGTTGCTTCCTGGTCTGAAATTAGGAAAAATATTATTTTTGTATATCTTTCAATTCTTAGTACAGTGATTCCCTATTTTATTATTGCAGGTTTCAACTATGAATTTCCTGCCCTTATTGGGGGGGCATCAGGTCTCGTGTTCAGTACATTTTTTGCAAAAAGGGGGATTGGCCTGGAAAAAGATAAGGCAGATAAAAATAATAAGTATATTCCTGCAAAGGTTCTCTTAAAAGCATCCTTCCCTCTTTGGGGAACAATAGCTTTACTTATTATTACCAGAATACAGCAACTCGGTATAAAAACAATTCTTACATCCGGAACCCCTTTTCTGGGTATTGACCTGGGATCATTAGGTCAGCTTTTCATAAGCCCGTCACTGGTAATAGTTTTAGACAATATTTTTTTAACTGATGTCGGATGGAGTATAAAACTCCTCTATATTCCTGCAATTCTCCCGTTTTTTTTAATCTCTTTAATTACTTTCCGTATAATGAAAATGAGCGGAAGTTCTATCAGACTAACTTTGGCAGATACAAATTCAAAAATAAAAAATCCCGCCATTGCTCTAATGGCAGCTCTGGTTTTTGTAAAACTCCTGATGACAGGAGGGGAGCAGTCGGGAACTGTTATTATCGGTAGAGCCCTGACAGTTTTGGTTGGGTCAAACTGGAAGTTTTTTGCTTCATATCTGGGTGCATTTGGATCATTCTTTGCTGGTTCCAATACTATTTCCAATCTGACCTTCGGAGGGATACAGCTTTCTATGGCTCAAAATCTTGGTTTAAGTATTCCAACAGTACTTGCCATGCAGTCAGTGGGAGGAGCCTATGGGAATATGATCTGTATAAATAATATTGTTGCAGTCTCTTCTGTTCTGGGTCTTGAAAATAAAGAGGGGTATATTCTTAAAAGAACAGTTCTTCCAATGATACTTTATGGTATAATTGCAGGTAGTGTTGCTCTGATATTTCTTTACTGAGGAGCTAATTAAAAAATGGAGGTATCTGTTTGACTAGAGGCACCAGTAATATCAAAATCCATATTATGCTCCTTCTGGCAGCAGTTTTCTGGGGACTGACGCCGTCATTTATAAAATTAAGTCTGCTGGAGCTGGATCCCTATGTTTTCAGTATTTTCAGGTTATTTTTAGCTCTTATTACTTCATTGGTTCTTTTGCTGTTTTTTAGTAAATGGGAGCGGGTTGAAAAGGGAGACTGGATCTCCTTTGTTGTTATTGGCCTGTTTGGTTTTTTTATCTTTCAGGTTTGTTTTCCTTTGGGTGTTAAATATACATCCGCAAGTATCTCGGCTTTGATTATGGCTACCTTGCCTGTTAATGTCATACTTATTAATTTAATAAGTAGAAATGAAGATGTGAAAATACGGACTGTTGGAGGAATTATCCTCTCTATTGCAGGAATTGCTGCTATTATATGGGGAACACAGGGGGGGCTCTCCCTTGAGGGTACTTATACCAGGGGGGTTGTGCTTCTAATAGCTGCAGAACTGGGATTTGCTGTTTATACGGTTTACTCCAGGAGTCTTATAGCAAAGTACCCTTTTTATCAGGTTATGTTTATAGTCCTGGTGTTTTCTTTTATTCCTTTTCTCTTAATAGGAGGGAGGGATCTCCTGGTTTTATTTCAGTCCGATTCAATTTCTAAAATATCGTTTACAGCATGGTTCGGTGTAGGTTTTACCGGAATTTTCGGATCATATATTGCAAATATTTTCTGGTATCAGGGGATCCATCATTTGGGTTCCACACGAACCTCTGTTTATGCGAATCTTCCGCCTGTATTCGGTATTGTAATCAGCTATCTTTTTTTAAAAGAAACACTTACAATCTTACAGTTTATTGGTGGACTTGTAATTATGGCAGGTGTTATCCTTGTAAACAGAAGGAATACCTGATTGTTTTCCAACCCCCTTAATTGGAGTTAAAACTTATGAAATATATAGGTGCCCATGTGAGTGCTTCCGGGGGAGTAGAGAATGCTCCCATTAATGCGGCAAAAATAGGTGCGAAGGCTTTTGCCCTGTTTACAAAGAATCAGAAACGATGGGTGGCTCCTCCCCTAACTGAAAAATCGATACGTGAATTTCAAAATAATCTGGAAAAAGCCGGAATCCAGGCAGACATGGTTCTTCCTCATGATTCCTATCTTATAAATCTTGGTAATCCCGATAATGAGAAGAGGGCAAAATCTCTGGATGCTTTTATAGTTGAAGCCAGGAGGGTAGAGCAGCTGGGGCTAAAGCTTCTTAATTTTCATCCTGGGAGTCATTTAGGACAAATTGACCCTTCAGCATCTTTGGCCCTGATATCTGCTGGAATTAATAAGGCGATAAATGAAACAGATTCTACTGTTTTTGTAATTGAGACAACAGCAGGGCAGGGAAACAATGTCGGGTATAAATTTGAACATCTGGCTGAAATTATAGACAGTATCCGGGATAAATCCAGGGTTGGTGTCTGTATAGATACCTGTCATATATTTGCAGCCGGATATGATATTCGTACCCGTGAGGCATATAACCGAACAATGGATGATTTTAATACGGTAGTAGGTTTAAAATACCTGAGAGGATTTCATTTAAATGATGCCAGGAGTGAGTTTCAGAGCAGAGTTGACAGACATAATTCCATTGGAGTCGGGAATATTGGAACTGATGCATTCCGATACATAATTGAAGATCCAAGGACGGATAATATTCCCCTGATTCTGGAAACTCCGGATCCTGATATCTGGGCAGAAGAAATTCGGATGCTCTCCTCTTTTTCCGGCAAATGAGGGTAGAGACTTTCCTTTGAAGGTCTCTGCTATATTGACAAAAGAGGATCTATTTTTATATATTTGAACACCGGTAGAATTATTATTTTATCTTTGGAGAGGTGTCCGAGTGGTCGAAGGAGGTAGTCTTGAAAACTATTGAACTGCAAGGTTCCGTGGGTTCGAATCCCACCTTCTCCGATATATTGGTGTTCTTTTTAGAATACTGATAATAATTTTATAGTATTTTTCTGGAGAGGTGCGAGAGCGGTTGAATCGGGCTCCCTGCTAAGGAGTTGTACTGGAGACGGTACCGAGGGTTCGAATCCCTCCCTCTCCGTTTTTTTTTGTACCTATAGCTCAGCTGGATAGAGTATTAGGTTGCGGACCTAAAGGTCGGAGGTTCGAATCCTCTTGGGTACAAAAACTGGAGAGATGCGAGAGTGGTTGAATCGGGCGGCCTCGAAAGCCGTTGAGCTGCTTGTCAGCTCCGAGGGTTCGAATCCCTCTTTCTCCGAGAGAGGAATTTAAACGCTTGCTATTAAATAAAGTTTTAGAAAACTGGAGAGGTGTCCGAGAGGCCGAAGGAGTACGCTTGGAAAGCGTATGAACCCTAACCGGGTTCCGGGGGTTCGAATCCCCCCTTCTCCGTAATTCCCCTTTAGTGTTGAATGTTGGGTTCTGCGCTATTGATTGTCGCCCAATTCCGTCAGGACTGGAAGGTAGCAGCGGTAAGTGATTAATTGATGAGTCGCAGTAAACTTGACTGGAGCTAAAGGGGTTTTTTATTTATACTGAATTTTATAGAAGATCTGACTCGATAAACCGGAACTCATAATGACGGGTCATTAAATAGAAGGGAAGTATATATGGCATATGAAGTTACCGCTACCAGAAAACGTCCTGCAACATTTTCTGAACTACAAGGGCAGGAGTTTGTTGTTTCCACAATTAATAATGCACTTAATAATGAAAGAATAGCTCATGCATATCTTTTTTCCGGTCCCAGAGGTGTAGGTAAAACTTCAGCAGCCAGGATACTTGCTAAGTCCCTTAACTGTGAAGAGGGGCAGTCAGATACTCCCTGTGGTGTTTGCTCAAACTGTCAGAGTATAGCCAGAGGTAATTCGCTGGATGTTATTGAGATTGATGGTGCAAGTAATACTTCTGTAAACGATATCCGGACTATTAAGGAAGAGGTGCTTTTTGCACCCAACAGCAGTAAGTATAAGGTTTATATAATTGATGAGGTGCATATGCTCAGCAACAGTGCTTTTAATGCATTGTTGAAGACAATTGAGGAACCCCCTCCCTATGTTGTATTTGTTTTTGCTACTACAGAAATACAAAAGGTTCCGGCGACAATAAGATCGAGATGTCAGCAGTTTAATTTCCGGCTGATCAGTGTGGAAAAACTTAAAGAGATTCTTATTGGTACAGCTGAGGAAACAGGTATTACAGCCGAGGATGAGGCTCTGTTCTGGATAGCTAAAGAAGCTACCGGCTCCCTGCGGGATGCATACACACTCTTTGATCAGGTTGTATCCTTTTCGGGTAATGAGATTACCATGGAAAAGATTCGCAGTAAACTTGGTATTACAGGTGTTGACAGAGTCGATGCAATTGCAGAGGAGATGGCTCGTGAGAATACCCGGAGGGTTCTTGAACTTACGGACGAAGTTCTTATGGGAGGAGTATCCATTGATCAGCTTGTAATGGACTTTACTGCTTATTTTAGAAGTATTCTATTTATTAAGAATAATATTTTAAAGGAATCTTTGGTGGGTTCCAACCCTTCACGATTTTCAAAAACGGTGGTAGAGCAGTTTTCCGGGGCTCAGGTGGAGTATGCAATAGAGCTTCTTTTTAAACTGTATAAGGATTTAAAGTTTTCTCTTAATCAAAGATTTGAACTTGAACTTGCCTTTAGCAGGCTATCTTCTCTATGCTCCTATATCTCTCCCAACGAAATTTTAAGAAAAATTGAGGAGATTAGGAATGAGATAAAAAGCGGACATCTTTCTGTTTCTGAAGAAAAAGCTGATTCTCTCCCCCATACTGAAACTGAAGAAGCTATTTCCCCGGAAATAAGGGATCGAATTATTCAATCTTTAAGAAAAAATAAACTTGCACTTTCTTCTGCTCTGGAAAAAGCTGTATCATGGAGTCTGAAGGGGTCAATATTACAGTTGACATTTGATTCAACTTATTCAGGTAATGCTGTCAAGAGCGACCTGAAGTCTGTAAGGGAGAAAACCTCAGAAGTACTGGATGAAAGTATAGATATTGAAATTTCAATTATAAATCCTGATAGGGATGGAAATAGTGATTTGGATGAGAATATTGAGCTTGTAAAGCGAGTTTTTCGCGGTGAAATAGTTAATGGAGATTAATAATGGACCCAATGGATCTTTTTAAAAACTTGCAGAACCTTCAGTCCCAAATGTCCGGGATGCAGGATAAAATGAAGGATGTCAGTGCTGTAGGCAGTTCAGGTGGAGACATGGTAACAGTTGAAATAAATGGTGCCATGGAAGTTACAAGGGTGTCTATAGCCCCGGAGATAGTAGATCCTGAGGATGTTACTATGCTTGAAGATCTGGTTCTGGCAGCATTTACAGATGCCGGAACCAAAATAAAGGTTAAGCTTGCTTCCGAGATGTCTTCAATGACAGGTGGTCTCGGTTTCTCAGGATGACAATACTTGAACAGCTGATTAAAGGATTTTCACGACTTCCGGGGGTGGGGAAAAAAAGCGCATCCCGGATAGTCTATTTTTTGCTCAAAGCTGATGCTGAATATCTTAATTCTTTATCCGATCTGATACGGCGCCTGCAGGCAAGTGTTAAATCCTGTACTGTATGCGGTACCTACACTGAATCGGATCTGTGTAGTATATGTTCTGACTTTCGGAGAAACAGAGAGCTGATATGTGTAGTGGAAGAGTCCCGGGATGTTCAGACAATTGAGTCTACAGGTGAATTTAATGGAACCTTTCACGTATTGGGAGGTGTTATCTCTCCACTGGACGGAGTAGGTCCGGAGGATCTTTCAATAAGAAAACTACTGGCAAGAATTTCTGACAATTCGGGTGAGGTCAGTGTTAAAGAGGTAATTATTGCAACAAATCCGACCATAGAGGGAGACACAACCGCACTTTACCTTGTAAACCTTCTTAAGAACAGCGGGGTTCTTGTTTCCCGGCTTGCTCTTGGTCTGCCTGTTGGGGGTGATCTTGAATATGCCGATAAACTTACACTCTCCAGATCACTCAGAGGAAGAACAAAAATTTCCTGACAGCTTCCTAAGTATTCTTCTATAATTTCCCAATCAGCATTGAACATTTACCGGAAGGTATGGGAAGAGTTTTCTTCTTATCTTCATCCAGAATATTTATTGTAAAGTAGTAAAGTTTCTCAGATTCAAGGCGTATCTCCCATCCTCTGGAACTATTATTACTAAGTATAGTAATCATATTTCTTTTTAAAGAGAGATCCTCAATTCCCATAATTTCCAGGGTAGGCATTATCCAGTCGACTGTTTTTCTTGGAAGACTGATATAGAGCCCCAGGACATTTTCGATCATAAGAGTTATAGATGCAAGTGCTGTATAGGTAAGAAACATTGTTCTTGGGAAGGCATTTTTCTCCTGCCAGACAGCCGGTCCCTCTTTGTGGGGAAGATAAGCCTCATATATATTACCCTTTTCATCTCCCTCAGGGTGAAGAGTATCCAGAATATAGTAGAGGTGCCGAATCGAACATTCCCGGGCAAGCTCATATTTGGCATACTTCTCAAGTCCCTTCACAACCATAAATGTAAAGGGGGAATAAACGGAGCCTCTGAACCCCATCCCGTCATCATGGAAATCA
>JAJRQE010000238.1 GCA_024280415.1 Spirochaetota bacterium
AAACTGTAATTGATCTGAAAGGTATCGAGTCCCTTAAATATCTGGAAGAAAGGGATGGAGCTGTCTTTATAGGAGCGGCTGTTACATGGACGGAAATTCTAGAGTCTGAACTGATTAAAAAAGTTGTTCCGGGTTTATGGGAAGCTGCGGATCTTGTTGCGTCTGTGGGTGTCAGAAATACTGCTACCCTGGTTGGAAATCTCTGTAATGCAGTTCCTTCCCTTGAGGGGGGAGCTCCTCTCTATGTACGGGATGCAGTAGTGCTCCTCGAAGGAAAGGATGGTAAAAGAGAAGTTTCCATTAAAGAATTTTTTACAGGAGTAAAGAAGACTCTTCTTAGAGATGATGAGCTTATGACGGGAGTTAAAATTCCTGTAGAGAAGAAGTCAGGAGAAGTATACATTAAAATGGGGCGATATGAGGGGGAAGACCTTGCCCAGGCTGGTGTATCTGTTTTTGCTGACCAGGATAATAATTATCGAATTGCTCTGAGTGCTGTAGCTGTAACTCCGGTTCGTGCAGTAAAGGCAGAGGAATTTTTAAAAGGTAAAAAACTAAACCCTGATCTTGCTGCAGAAGCTGCGGAACTTGCTTTGGAAGCTATTTCACCAATTTCAGACCTTAGGTCAAGTAAAGAGTATCGGATCCACATGTGCAGAATTATGGTTAAACGTGGACTAATCGCAAGTGTTTCCAGAATGGAAACAGGTGTACCTGCTTTAAGTACACGGTTGATTTAGGGGGGAGATATCAGATGAATCATATATTAAAATTTAATTTAAATGGAGATGCGGTTGAAGTTGCTGTAAAGTCAAACGAAAAACTGCTTGATGTTCTCCGTGATAAACTTGGGGCTGTAAGTGCAAAATTTGGTTGCGGTGTAGCAGAATGCGGAGCCTGTACAGTTCTTATTGATGGTCTTTCTGTAAGATCATGTATAACTTTTGCAGTTGAAGTTGAAGGAAAAAGTATTGTAACTCTTGAAGGACTTCAGGCCGATGGTCCTACCCAAATTCAGAAGGCATTTATTAAACATAATGCCTTTCAGTGTGGTTTTTGTGCTCCCGGATTTATAATGGCGGCTACAGAGCTTATAGAAAAAAATCCTTCTCCGGATGAGGAAGAGATGAGACATGCCCTTGCTGGAAATCTGTGCAGATGTACAGGATATCAGAATATTGTAGATGCAATGAATGAAGTTGCAGAAGACAACAAGGGAGGCAAGTAATGAAAGAAGTTCTTAAAGTTGTTGGTCATAATGCAGTACGGCTTGATATTGTCGAAAAAGTAACAGGTGCTGCAGAATATACAGATGATCTGGCCTTTGGTCCCAATCTTCTCCATATGGCAATTCTTGGAAGCCCCTATGCTCATGCAGAGTTGATAAGTATAGATACCAGTGAAGCAAAAAAGCTTCCAGGTGTTAAGGCTGTTATTACAGGAGAAGACTATCCTGAAAAATTTGGTCTTTATCTAAAAGATAAATCAATTTTCCCTGTAGACAGAGTTCGTCAGGTTGGGGAGCAGGTTGCTGGTGTTGTTGCTACAACCTATGAGATTGCAAAAGCAGCAGTTAAATTGATTAAAGTTGAATATAAAGAACTTCCTGTAATTCTTGATCCTTATGATTCTGTTGCAGAAGGTGCAGTATTGATTCATCCTGACCTTGGTAATTATGTAATTGAACCCTGGCTGGAAGCGCAGCCGGGAACAAACATTGGACATTTAAGAAGAATACGAAAGGGTGATATAGATAAAGGTTTTGCAGAAGCAGATGAAATTGTAGAGGGTGAGTATAAAATCCCCCATGTAGCTCATACATGTATTGAAACACATATATCAGTTTCCAAGTTTAGTCTTGACGGCAGACTTACAATGTGGAATTCTACTCAGTCTCCCCATACACAGCGAAATATCATGGCTGTTGCACTTGGTATGGCTCATAAAGATGTTCGTGTTGTTGCTCCTCCTATTGGCGGTGGTTTTGGTGGTAAGGCTGGAATTTCCATGGAAGTTATGGCAGCTGCAGGTGCTAAATCCTGCCCCGGTCATCCTGTTAAACTTAGATGGACACGGGAAGAGGAGTTCTATAACTCATCTCAGAGAACAGGTCTTAGAAATAAGGTGAAAATTGGTTTTAAGAAAAATGGTAAAATTATTGCCTTTAAACATGAAATGTTCTGGGATGTTGGTGCCTCTGCTGAATATGGTTCCAATGTTGTAAATGCAACAGGTTTTTCTGCTACAGGTCCTTACTATATTCCAAATGTATATATAGATTCCAAGGCTTGTTATACAAATAATCCTACATGTTCTGCCTACAGAGGATTTGGATATTCTGAATTCTCCTTTGGTATTGAAAGTACCATGGATAAAGCTGCTAAGATTATGGGCTTTGATGCTGTGGAACTTCGGCGAATTAATGCAATTAAAGAGGGTGAAGGTGTAGCCTACGGTGTTGCTATGAACCCTAACGGTATGATTGAATGTATCGATAAGGTTGCAGAAGAGATAGGATGGGGAATCGAAGAAAAATCTGATGATCCCAATAAAATTATAGCTAAGGGTTTTGCCTCTGTATGGAAAGCTCCTGCTATGCCGGCCAACGAATCTTCCAGTGCATTTATAAAATTTTCGGAAGATGGAAGTATAAATATTCTTGTATCCGGTATGGATCTTGGACAGGGGTTTCTTACTGCTATGGCCAAAATAGCCGCAGAAGTTCTTGGTCTTACACTGGATAAGGTTCGTGTAGAACTTCCTGATACAGATCGTAACCCTTACGAATGGCAGACTGTAGCTTCCCATGTAACATGGAGCTGTGGAAATGCTGTAAAACGTGCAGCAATAGATGCCAAAAATAAGATTCTTGATACTGTCCAGAGAGCACACTTTATTGATAAGAGTCAGTTGTATCTGGAAGATAATGGTGTCAAATGTACAACTCAGGATTCCTTTTTTATCCCTTTTTCTGATTTTGTCATAACTGGAATTCAGACTGAGCATAATACCTGGGTTGGTGGTCCTATACTTGGCAGCGGTATGTTTATGCCTGAATATACTAATGCTATGGTTGATCCTAAAACCGGTTTAGGCGGACACCCTATGGTTCACTATACAGTAGGTGCCGGTGCAGTAAAGGTAGAAATTGATAAAGAAACAGGTCGAATGAAGGTTCTTAAAATGGCAGAAGCCTTTGACCTTGGTAAGGCTATAAATCCTGACCTTTCAAAGGATCAGATTAATGGTGGATTTGTTCAGGGTCTAGGAACAGCTATGTGGGAAGAGTGTATCTTTGATGAAAAAGGTAAAATGCTTAATGATGGATTTACAGATTATAAAATTCCAACCATCGTTGATGTCCCAAGGGATATGAAACCTATTCTTGTAGAGGTACCCCAGCCTGACGGACCATATGGAGCCAGAGGGCATTCTGAACACACGATGATTCCTGTTATGCCGGCAATTGCAAATGCAGTAGCCAATGGTCTTGGTGTAAGAATTACCGATGTTCCTGTAACATCAGAGAAAATTGCTATGAGAATGAATGATCCGAAGTTTAAGGAGGAAATGTGAAACAAGTACTTATAGAAAAAGATGCTTATTATGACTCCGTATTTTTAATGCTTATTAACAGAGATGTTAAAAAGATTGAGGGTGTATTAGATGCTGTTGTCTCCATGGGGACAGAGATGAATATTACATTACTTAGAGATACGGGTCTGGCAGATAAAGAGCTGGATGGTGTTACACCAAACGATCTTATTATTGCCATCGAAGGAACAAGTGAAGAAGTTGTTGCAGAGGCTATGAAAGCAGCAAAAGATTTAATGGATAAAAAGAGCGGTGGTGATGAAGGCGAAGGGTATAAACCGGCCAGTCTTGAAGGAGCAATTAAGACTGTTCCCGATGCAAATCTTGTTATTATCTCACTTCCTGGTGAATTTGCTACCAGAGAAGTTCGTAAGTCATTAAACAACGGCCTTCATGTAATGCTTTTTTCTGATAACATTAGTGTGGAAAGTGAGATCGAACTTAAAAATCTTGCTAAAGAGAAAGGTCTGTTAATGATGGGACCTGACTGTGGAACTGCTATAATTAATGGGAAACCTCTGTGTTTTGCCAATGTAGTAAGACCTGGTGATATTGGTGTTGTAGGAGCCTCCGGAACCGGACTCCAGGAAATTACCTGTGCTATAGAAAAATTTGGTGCTGGTATTACCCAGGGTATTGGTACCGGCGGCAGGGATCTGAAAAATGTTCAGATTGGCGGAACTATGATGCTGATGGGTATTGAAGCCCTTAAAAATGATGATACAACAAAAGTTATAGTTGTAGTTTCCAAACCACCAGCAGACGTTGTTGCAGAAAAAGTAATTGATGCATTAAGCAAAACCGGTAAACCTTCTGTTATTCACTTTATTGGTCTTGAGCCAAGAGAGCAGAAAGGAAACCTGTATTTTGCAGGTAATCTGGAAGAAGCTGCTGGTATGGCTGTTGCTCTTTCCAAGGGTGAAACCTATAAGGAAAGAACCTATACAATCGCCAGAGCCGAAGTTGATGCAATAATTGAGAAAGAAACGAAAGGTATGGCAGGTATACAGAAATATATCCGTGGATTATATACTGGTGGAACTCTTGCAGATGAAGCATTAATTATGTTTGATCGTGAAATTGGAAATATTTACTCCAATAATCAATCTAAAGAGGATTTTATTCCTTCTGATCCAAATAAATCAATTGAACATACAATTGTTGACTTAGGTGATGATGTTTATACAGTTGGAAGACCTCATCCTATGATAGATCCTTCAACCAGAGAAGATAGAATTAAAATTGAAGTGGAAGATGAAGAGATGGCAGTAATGCTTCTTGATATTGTTCTGGGGTATGGATCTCATGATGATCCTGCCGGAGCAATACTTGATTCCATGCGTGTAGCTAAAGAGAAATTTGCTGCCCGGGGTGGATATCTTTCAATAATTACTTCGATTACCGGTACCGAAGGTGACTTCCAATCTATTGCTGCTACAAAGAGTAAACTGGAATCCATTGGATGTATTGTTATGCCGTCGAACTTTCAGGCATCGACTCTTGCATTGGAAATAATGCGAAAGGTGGAAAAATAATGGATGTAAAGAACATTAACGAACTTTTTAAACAGGACCTTTCTGCAATAAACCTCGGCCTTGAATCCTTTGCTGATAATTTGAAAAATGAAGGTGTAAAGGCTATACAGGTACAATGGAAACCACCGGCAGGTGGTAACATGGAAATTGCAGGCCTGTTGGATAAATATGATGCAATTAAAATTAAAGTTGGAACTGATGAAGCCAATAAAAAAGCTGCAGAAATTATAAATAAGGGAAAACCAACCCTAATAGATGTTTCCACAGCTGGTGAATCAATTCCCGGTATGAAAAAGAACATGATTCTTCATGCAGGGCCTCCTGTAACATGGGACAGAATGAGTGGACCAACAAGAGGTGCTGTTATAGGCGGTTTAGTTTATGAAGGACTGGCCTCGTCTTATGAAGAAGCAGAAAAAGTTGCAGCTTCCGGTGATATTATTTTTGAACCATGTCATCATCACTCTACAGTAGGCCCAATGGCAGGTATTGTTACCTGGAGTATGCCTGTTTGGGTATTTGAGAATAAGGCTTATGGGAATAAATCTTACTGTACATTGAATGAAGGTCTTGGAAAGGTTCTTCGTTATGGTGCTTATGGCGATGAAGTAATGGCTAAGCTTAAATGGATGGAAAGTGATCTTGCTCCAATTATGAAAAAGACATTGGATCTTCATGGTGAAATAGATATGAAAAATATCCTTGCCCAGGTTCTTCAGATGGGTGATGAAGGTCATAACAGAAACAGAGCAGGTACTTCTCTGTTTATCAGAGAGCTTGCTCCTTATATGGTAATGCTTGATGAACCTAAAGAGAAAATATCCAAAGTGCTGAAATTTATGCACGAAAATGATCACTTCTTTTTAAATTTGTCAATGCCTGCAAGTAAGTGTATAATTGATGCTGCAGCCGGTATTGAAGGCTCTACAATAATTACAACCATGTGTAGAAACGGTACAGATTTTGCTATTAGAATTTCTGCTACTGGAGATGACTGGTATGTTGCTCCGGCAACAATGGTAGATGGTCTATATCTTCCCGGGTTTACAGAAGATGATGCAGCTCCGGATATTGGTGATTCTGTTATAACAGAAACTGTTGGTATAGGTGGTTTTGCCATGGCGGCAGCACCTGCAATTGTAAAGTTTGTTGGTGGTACACCCAAGGATGCCATTACATTTACTACAAAGATGTATGAAATTACAGAAACAGAGAATAACATATTCCAGATTCCTGTTCTCGACTTTCGTGGTACTCCCACAGGTATCGATGTAGCCAAGATTGTGGAAACAGGAATACTTCCTGCTATAAATACAGGTATTGCACATAAAAAGCCTGGTATTGGGATGGTTGGAGCAGGGCTTGTAAGCCCACCTGAAAAATGTTTTCTGGATGCATTTAAAGCATTTGTAGCAAAATATTCGTAAAACTTATTATTGAATTTTTGCCGGGAGTATTGTTCCCGGCTGATATTATAAACAAATTTTTTCATAGGAGAAAATAATGAAAGCAATAGATTTAACTATTCCATTAGGAATCGGTACACCTGCATGGCCAACATATGTTCCACTTCAGGTAGAGTACTTTAAAAGACTTGCCCCAAATGGCGCTAATGGTCAGATTGTGAAACACTCTAACCATGTTGGTACACACCTTGATGGTGAGATTCACTTCTACACACCTGGAAAAGATATGGCTGAACTTCAGCTTGATTATCTTTTTAATGATGCTGCAATTGTAGATCTTTCCGATATTGCCGGTGACTACGATGTTTATACTTCCAAAATGGTAGAAGACAGAGTAGAGGTAAAAGAGGGTGATATTCTTATTATCCATACTGGTTATCATCATTATGGCTGGGATCAGTCTACTGCAGATGAAGTAAGATACATGATCAAACATCCCGGTCCGGACAGAGAGTTTGCTGAATGGGCAAAAAAGAAAAAACTTAAATGGATTGGTGTAGACTGTGGTTCTGCGGATCATCCAATGAACACAAAAATTCGAGACTGGATGCCGAAAGAAGCAAGACATTGTGATGCACACATGAAAGAAAAATATGGTAAGGGTCTGGATGAGATTTTTGCAGAAGATAAATATCAGCTTATGCACCTTGAAATGTTCAACCATGGAATTATCCATGCAGAATGTATGGGTGGAGATATTGACCTTCTTCTTAACTCAAGATGCCAGGTTGGTTGTTTCCCATGGAAATTTGTAGATGGTGAATCTTCAATTGCACGTATTGTAGCATTTGTAGAAGATGACAGATACGAAAAATTGATGGCTACAAAAGCTAAGTGTGAACTTACAAAATTCGGTGACATCGATGGTTCCAAGAATGCATGGTTGCATGAGGAAGCTAAGAAGAAATAATTTCTTTTATAAGTTATAAATTAAACCGTCCCAATGGATTATTCCCGGGACGGTTTTTATTATTTTGGGCGTGACCCCGTGATCCTGTTATCGAGTGATTGCCGGGATCTTAATAGAAACTCACCTATTTCACTTAAACACAGGCAATTGTATCGAGATACCGGATCATGGGGTCGGGCTATTCACTGCAATTCCTCCCGGAAATGTTTACAAAGATCACATTTTGATTTTCACAAATTCAATTGGGCGCGATAAAGCGCGCCCCTACGGGAAAATATATAATGGCAACATACAATCATGGTGCGGGATTTCCGTTTCTATCCCTCACGTATTTTCTAAAAGAAATACCTTCATATTCTCATCTTCAACAAAAACACCTCCATCTCCACGGCTTGTTGTAACATAGATGTCAAGCTCGGATTTTCCGTAAAGATTATCAATTTCTGTAGAAATATTGTCTATCTTATCCAGATCTGTTGGAATTATCTGCCTGCCCACAGAGGCGGAGTGGGAGTATGCTGCCAGGGGAGGTGCTTCGACAAGCTCAGCAACCTATGCTGGTAGCCCTAATATAGGAAATGCAGCCTGGTATAATGGCAATAGTGGAAGTAAAACCCACCCGGTGGGTGGTAAACAGTCTAATGAATTGGGACTGTACGATATGAGTGGGAATGTATGGGAGTGGTGCTGGGACTGGTATGGAAGCTATTCGAGCAGTAGTCAGCCTGACCCCGCCGGCGGGGTCCCGGGCTCGCGCCGTGTGGATCGCGGCGGCAGCTGGCGCGATAGCGCGTCTTTCTCCCGGCCCGCATTTCGGGGAAGCGATACTCCGTCTAATCGCTACGACAATCTGGGTTTTCGGCTTATCCGGCGCCCTTAGCCTGAACATGTTCTCCAATTATTTATAACTCTTTTTAATGCCATTGACATTCCCTTCTCCCTATAATAGTAGTATTCTTCATATACTGCTCGGCAATGAGTCGTACCACAGGCACGGAGTGCCGAGGCTGGTCGGAAGCAAGCTTCCTGCTCGCCCGTGCAGCCTTGGGAACGATCTCAGCAACCTAAGCCTGGTCGTGCGCTTCGCTTACTGCTCGGCTATGCAACCTAAGCCTGGTCGTGCGCTTCGCTTACTGCTCGGCTATGCAACCTAAGCCTGGTCGTGCGCTTCGCTTACTGCTCGGCTATGCAACCTAAGCC
>JAJRQE010000239.1 GCA_024280415.1 Spirochaetota bacterium
AACCCAGACAAAGAGGATCAATGAGATGCTGGAACTTGTTGGCTATACTGACAGTATCCATCTAAGGCCTGCACAACTATCCAATGGAGAACGGAAAATGGTCAGCCTTGCAAGAGCTCTCATAATTTCCCCCTCTCTTCTATATATGGATAATCCTCTTGTACTCGTAGATCCTTCAGTTGCCAAAAAGATGGAGAGACTTATAGATGACCTCCATAAATCAGAAACAACGATTATTGCAAATTTTTCTTCTGTAAAACTTATCAACTCCATTGCAGACTATCTGGTAATAATGAAAGATGGTAAATTAGTAGAAACAGGAACTATGGAATCGATAAGGAACAGCTCAATACCAGATACAAGATTTATTCTGAACTCCCTTTTAAATCATCCCATTGGAACTGATTCTGTTTGACATTACATATCTAATTGAAATAGAATTGAATTAGATGAAATTTCAAATAAAATTCGCAGAGCAGATAGTTGGACTCTTTATTATTCTTGCAGTAATGAGTCTAGTTTTTATTCTTATAATGATGGGAATAAATCAGCGATGGTTTGCAAAAGACTACCAGTATACAAGTAAATTTAAAACAGGAAACGGGCTGAGTGTGGGGATGCCTATCAAACTTAAGGGATTTCAAATTGGATCGGTTGATACCATCCGCCTCCTTGATGATGATACGGTAGAGATCAATTTTCATATATTTGATACCTATATCGAGAAGGTAAGAATCAATTCTGTTCTTGAGCTTTCTGTCAGCCCGATTGGAATTGGTGGTGCCGGGATGCTGTTTTATCCCGGTAAAGCAACAAATATCATTCCCGAAGACAGCTTTATTCCTTCAACAGATTTCATGGAAGGACAGAATCTTATCAATAAGGAACTTGTTAATGTACCCGAAAGGGATGATACAATTTTAAATATTATCAATGATATAAGCCCCCTTCTTCAGTCAACAAGATCAACAATGGCTTCCCTGGATGATCTTATGAAACTAACGAATGCAACTCTTACAGGTGACGCAACAGGACCAATTGCAGATATAATTGATGAAGTATCCACCATGGTTATAATGCTTAATAAAGCTATTACAGAAGCAATGATCTCCGCAAACACAATACTTGAAAATACAACTGGTATTACTTCCGATATTAAAATGACTACTTCCGGTCTGACAGAAACAAAGGGACTTATTACCCGGCTTCTTGATCCGAAAGGGTCGATTGCAACCCTCCTTGATGATGATGATAAACTCTATAAGGAACTCTATTCAATTATCGAAGATGCTGCAAAAACAAGCTCTGAACTTTCTGACTTTGTCAAATACATTAATAATACCCAGCCTCAGATTTCTGAACTCCTGGAAGGGAGCCGTGCGGCAATTATCAAGAGCAGAGATGTTCTCGAAGGGCTTTCAAACAACCCTCTCCTTAGAGGTGGTATTACAGAGGCTGCGGAACAGCCGACCACCTACACTAATTCGGCAGAAGAGGATTTCTAATGAAAAAAACAGTCATTCCAATCCTATTGCTGTCTTTTCTGCTGTACGGTTGTTCATCTCTGAAAGATGCAAACCCTGAAGTCATATCAGATAAACACAATCGTGCAGTTGAATATGCCCAGCTGGGAATAAAATTCTTTTCTGAAAGGGATTATGAAAAAGCACTTGATTTTTACTTTTTATCTCTAAAACAGAATATTTCCATAGATAATGAGGAGGGAATAATTAGCTCCTATAACTCAATAGGCAAAACTTATTTAAACTCCGGAGATCTCGAATCTGCAGGCATTTACTATAAAAAAGCTAATGATATAGCCGATTACCTGGGTAAGTCTTTTTTTAAAGCACAAACTCTAAACAATTTAGGCGAACTTCAACTGGCAACAGGAAATTATGATTCCGCAATGAATTATTTTAAACAGGCACTTGTAATAATTGAAAAACCTGATAAAAGTCCGGATGCCGCGGATATCCTTCAGAATATAGGAATAGTATACCAGCGAAATAATGACTATGAAGCTGCAAAGTCATCTTTAAACGAGTCTCTCTCCATAAACAGTGGACTAAAACGCTATAAAGAGATGGCCTCCAATAATTATGTACTATCCTCGATATACTCAAAAACAGAGGACTATACCACTGCACTGATTTATATTCAGAATGCCCTTGAACTTGATAAAAACCAGGAAAACGAACAGGGGATTGCAAAGGATATCTATGCTTTGGGAATAATCCATGAATATTTGAAAGCCTACGAAGAGGCCTACCTCTATTTCAGGAAAAGTGTTCTGATATACGAAACTTTATCCCTACCTAATGAAGTTGTCAAAACCCTTAAAAAACTGGAAGAAACAGCAGGAAAATTATCCCTGGATAAGGAAGCTGAGGGATGGTTTCAAACAAGAAAAGCTCTGGAAGAAAAACTATGAGATTAGCCGGTTTAACCTATAAACTAATTATTATTATGAAGAATTACAGGAAAATAGTGATAAACTTTTTATATTTTCTTTCTTTTTTCCTATTTATATCGATTATAAGTCTTGTTATAACTTTTCCACTCTGGTTTGCCGCCACAAACTACAGTAAATCTTATTCTGTTCTTGTCGTTTCAGTCATTGTGTTAGCTGCAATCTTTCTTGGTGCAGACCGCATGAAAAAATGGGTTAATAAAAAGAAAAAATTTGGATTAACAGGGAGAGCAATTATATTGATTCCTGTCAGAAAAACTGCAGCTGCCATTTTATTCTTATCTGCTCTTTATTTAATTGTTTTCCTATTTTCGAGAAATTTGGCTCTGCCTGCAATTTTACTCTCAATACTATATTTGTTAGTCTTCGGATATTACTTTTTTATTCGAAATCAACAAACATCTCCAGGTCAGACCCCTAAACATTGAGTATCACCAATGGAGATCTCTTTAGCTCTAATAAAAAAATACGAATACTCATAGTTGGTCTGCTATTTGCAATCTTTACCGTTCCTGCTGTTCCAGATGGAATTAGTATTTACCCTGAAATCAAAAAAATGGAGTCCTCAGATCTTATTTTCCGTCAGATTACCGAAGATATAGACAGCTACTATCAAAACTATGAGCAAAACAAAGAGCTGCTGCCGCTACAGATATATTCCTATACTACTGTGAACGATACAACAATCTTTATTCTTGCAGCCAGATTTAATATTCCCTATGAGACAATCGTAACCCTTAACTCTTTAAGCCGGCCCATGAATATATCCAAAGGAACAAAAATTCTTATTCCAAATACCCCTGGACTTTTTGTTAGGGATCAACCTGTATCCGATCTGGAATTTATGGTAAAATCATGGAGAGATATCTCTGAATCCTTAGAGTTGACAGTTGACAATAAAGGGAGTGAAATCTTTTACTTTCTTCCGGGTAAGAAATTCCATAGGGTGGAAAGAGCTTTTTTTCTTGGCATTATGTTCAGATTCCCCCTGCCGACAGGTTATATTTCTTCTGGCTTTGGCAACAGAATTCACCCCATAAATGGAACAAATGATTTTCATAATGGAATTGATATAGCCGCACCAATGGGGACAGAGGTTATGGCATCAAGGGGCGGTACCATCAAAACTACAGGAAACGATGCTGTTTGCGGAAATTTTATTGTGATTTCCCATGAAAACAATTACGAAACCAAATACTGCCACTTAAAAAAAATAATTGTTCAGTTGAATCAGCAGGTTCAATCGGGTATGATTATAGGTCTGGTGGGTTCAACAGGGATGTCCACAGGACCTCATCTCCACTTTGAGATAAGAACTGCAGGAGATCCAAAAGACCCAACCTTATTACTACCGGGGAATAATCGATGAAAATCAGACTTATTGCAGTCATTTTACTTTTTTTTTCAATCTTTTATATTTTTCCCGTAAATATAAGAGGAGAACTTACAGGAATTATTACGATTTCGACCGGGAAAGCTTCAACTGAATTTCTTTTACATGATCTGACAGCTATAGTAATTGAAAATACCACCTTTATAGAGAGAATCGATTTAACTCTTACCATACCTGAAGAACTCTCTAAATATCGAGACAGCTTCATGATAAACATTTATTCCACCCTTAATAACAAACCAGACAAATTACTGAGGACCTATACAGGAAGTAAGACTATCTCTACAGTTATACCAGTCTCAAATAAAATGTTTATTTCCATACCTCTTACAGACAATCCCGGATCTGATATTATTCCCGGTACAGTCTTGAGCTCAAAAGTCGAGGCTTCCGGCTTTCCTCTTCTCCTCTCTGTAACACCTGTAATGAAGGGTATTCCTTCAAGTGTTCTTACAAGTGTCTTTAAACTTGAAATCATACCGGTTCTCAGCAATAAGGGGATACTAAATATCAATGTATCAAATCCATCTCCCGAGAACTCATACACTATAATCATGGACGGAAAAGAGATTTCTGATAAAAAAAACATTGTCCTTCTGACTGGCATTCATAGTATAAAAATAGAATCTGATTATTTTAGACCCTTTCTAAGATCATTTGTAATTGAGAAGGGAGTAACAACTGAAATAAGTTTAGAGCTTACCCCTCTCCTCCCGACAGTTATATTTGAATCACCTGCCGGAACTATTATCTACCTGGATGGTAATAAACTTAATCATTTAGCTAAAGAAGGGATTCAAATAGAACCTGGTGAACATGTAGTCAGAATAGAGCTCAATGATTACTCCCTAAGCAAAAAATTCACTGTTACATCAGATAAAAACTATATAATATCTCTTTCCCTTGATATTATAATTCAGGATAATTAATTTCCAAGAACCTCAAGTTATTTTTTAAAAGAGTCGATAATAAACTTGTCGGGATGCTGGTATAGTTCCCCTCCCAGTTTACTATACCATCAAACCGATTTATCAGATTAAGGCCGATTCTCCAAAAAGGATCGGCCTTCTTCTTGACATAAGGCTCTGTAATAAATAATGTATGCCTATGCTTCGAACTGGAAAAAGAAGAATCCTTGCAGGTATTCTTATAGGCTTAACATTTTTATCTTCAATAATACTTGGTCTTGGTGTGGGTTTCTTTCTTTCCGGAAGTCATAATACAGATGTCAGGGGAGATCTGAGCTCCTACAAACCTGCTCTACCAACACAAATACTTGACAGAAATGGTGAATTGATTACCGAAATATTCTCAGATGAAAAGAGGGATATTGTTCCCATAGATGAACTACCCAGAGATTTTTTGTATGCCCTGATAAGCAGAGAAGACAGTAACTTTTATTATCACAGAGGGGTGGATTTCGGGCAGTTTTTCCGGGCTGCTTTTAATATTATCACAGGTCGTTATTTTTCCGGATTCAGCACTCTTACTATGCAGGTTGCCGGAAGACACTACGCTGACCGTTCAGAGATTTCCATTAAACGTAAACTGAAAGAGATATGGTATGCCTTTCAATTTGAAAGAGATCTCTCAAAGGATGAAATTCTTGAGATATATGTAAACCAGATGTATTTCGGACATAATGCTTACGGGGTTGAATCAGCTTCTCAGTTCTATTTTGGACATAGTGCACGGGATATAACCATAGCGGAATCTGCAATCCTTGTAGTGCAGCTGGCAAGTCCGGCTTTTTACTCACCTATCAACCATCCTGAACGTGCTAGAGCAAGACAAATTGATGTATTAAATCAGATGGTAAATCTCGGATATGTTTCCAGATCGGAAGCAGATATTTCTTTTCAGCAATACTGGGACAGTTATAACTATACCAGATCCAATATCTCCAGTGCATACTTTGATAATGACAGTAAAGCACCCTACTTCAGCGAATATGTCAGAATTCAGCTTAACGATATGCTTTATGGTGCTGTTGATATAAATAAGGATGGATATATTGTTAATACAACCCTCGATCTGGGATATCAGGCGATAGCTGATAATATTATGAACAAGGCATTCCACAGTATTAATGAACGTTATAAAACAAAATCCGATTCAAGGCTTGCTATCGTTGATGAAACCTATGTCCCTGTAATTGATATGCTGGGACTTATTTTTAACCTGGAGGATATCCAGGTTGCAGGTTCAAAACAGAAGAAAGCTGCAAGGAATGAATTCTATAAAACCTTAAGCCCTACCCTTGAAGTAATGTCATTAATGTTTGGTCTGGAGGGGGTAAAGGATCTTACCAGCTACGCTGCATATAAAGATCAGTTATCCGCAAAAAAAACAACTGTTGAAGGTGCCCTCATTACTATAGACAACCACAGCGGCCACATAATGAGTATGGTAGGTGGGAGTGATTTTGAAACCAAGAAATACAACCGAGCAGTGGATGCCAAGATTCAGCCAGGTTCAAGTTTTAAACCCCTTTACTACTCTGCAGCCATAGGTTCCGGTAAGTTTACTACAGCTACCAGGCTCTATGACGGTCCAATTATATTTTATGATGATGGGGGAAAGAAATATACTCCGACAACTTATCTTGGAAGCTGGAAAGGTTCGGTACTTCTCCGTTATGCTCTGGCAACATCCATGAACGTACCATCCCTGCAGGTTCTTGAAGGACTGGGTTTTGAACCTGCCATTGAAAGAGCCTCACGACTACTTGGCATGGAGGATCAGGCCGACAATCGAACTCTCTTTCCAAGAAGTTTTCCTCTCGGTCTCGGAATAACATCTGTCGCTCCTATAAACATGGCAAGAGCCTTTGCAACCTTCCCAAACCAGGGAAAGGCTGTTGTACCTATTGCAGTAATATCAGTTCTGGATCGAAACGGAAATATTGTATTGGAACCGGAGAAAGAAAGACTCAGGGAACAGCAGCGCAACAGAGGTAAGGACGGGGAAATAATGACCCCCCAAAATGCGTATATTATGGTTTCAATTCTGCAAAGTACTGTCGAATTTGGTACCTTAAAGTGGAGAAGAATTAATATTGGCGGTTTTGACGGTATGCCCATGGCAGGAAAAACAGGAACAACACAAAACTGGGGAGATGCCTGGACTGTTGGATTTTCTCCCTACTATACAACTGCTATATGGTTCGGGTTTGATACCCCGGGCAACTCCTTAGGACGAGAATTAACCGGAGCAACTGCAGCAGGCCCCGTCTGGGCTGAATACATGAAAACTATTCATGCAGGTCTTCCAAGAATCGAATTTCAAAAACCTGAAACAGGACTAGTGGAAATGAAGGTTGATGCAATTTCCGGTCTGCTTCCCACAAGTGAGTGCGATGAAGGTCTTGTGGATGAAATATTTATACTGGGAACTGAACCCAAGACATTCTGTGATATTCATCCTTTTGAAAAAGAGCGGGATGAGAATCTCATTGAAGGTCTTCAGGATATACTCCTGATCGAAGATTTCGGAGTGGATACATTTGATCTCAACTCACTTTCCACAGATCTTTTTTCCAGTGATATTCCGGATCTTGATCTTGGATCTCTTCTTGATGATGATACTGCAGAGACTAACACAGATGCAAACCCCTTATTGGATTAGGATCCTATGCTTGTTAAGATAAATGAAATTCAGATTAAAAGAAGAATCAGAAAGGATTTCGGTAATCTTAATGAGCTTGCAGAAAGCATGAAACTTCATGGTCTAATGAACCCCATTGTAGTTACAAGAGAATTGGTGCTTATAGCAGGTCAGAGACGGCTAGAATCGGCAAAAAAGCTGGGATGGAACTCAATTGAAGCTACTATAGTTGATGTTCCCTCCAGGATTGACAAACTGGAAATGGAAATTGAGGAGAATCTTCACAGAAAGTCATTTACCACCGATGAAATAGTAGATGCATTTGCAAAGCTTGAAAAGTTAAAAAATCCCGGATTACTACAGAGAATATTCAGATATATAAGAAAGCTCTTCAAAAAAATTTTCAAAATCTGAGATTTAAGAATTTGTTCCCCATGACTATACCCGTAAATTTAATACCATATATCTATTTTCTGATTATTTCCAGAGAAATTAAATCAAGAGGAACCACTCTGCTGTTATCCAGCTGAACATATAATACCCCGCTATTGATCTGCAGAGGTGTATAGGAGAGAACTGTCTCACCTGAGCGGCTCTGAAGTTCCAGATCACTGTTAAACCGACCGACATACCATTTTCCATCTTCTCTGATAACTGCATATATATTATTACCCTCAAGAACTATGTCTGATTCACTAAAGAGGTCAGTATCTCCCTGAACCAGGACTTTAAGAGTCTGTGAGTCCACATACATTAACCGGATAGCCTGGGGTGCACGATCAATCCCGGAGACTATAAGAAGCTTACTACCGGAGATATAGTACCGCCGTCCTCTGACAGTGTTTATTGAAGAGCGCTTATCAATTTTACCAGTATTGATATCTATCAGTGCCAGCCTTCCCATGAGATCAGAATTATCTCCATCAATAAGCAGAAAGGGAACTGTGTTGATCTCTGCCTGGCTTTCCCGGCTATTCCCAGTACTGGTTGCTATGAGTGTTTTCTCATCCTTAGCTATCTGCTGTCTTTCCTCCTGAACTGCTTCCTGTCTGTCCTGTTGTTTCTCCTCCTGAACTGCCAGATCTTCCTGTCTTACAGCAAGATCAGACTTTTTTTCAACAATTATCTCCTCCTTTTGCTGAATTTCAGGATCTGTAAGGTTAGGTTTATCTTCCTGCAGTTTTGCTGTTTCATTTTCCAATGCAGCAGTTTCTTCCTGAAGTTTTTCTTTCTGATCATCGATATTCTGCTGTTCCGCTTCAATCTCCCGTTCTTTTAGCTCCACAATCTCTTTTCGAGGTTCAATTCCCATATCTTCCTGGGTTCGTAGATCTTCAATTACGGTCTTATTACTTATTGTATCGGTATCAATCTTTAATTCGCCTGAAGGTGTGAGGGGAAGAACAATCTGGGTTGCACCGGGCCATTCAGGGTATCGGGTTGAAATACCAACTTTTTCACTATCCAGCTTATCAATTACAACCTGGTTATAGGCAGAAATATAATACTGTAAATTCCCCCTGTAAACAGCATTGTAGTAACTTGCAAATTCTGCAATAAGATCAGCATCTTCTCTGTTATAGGAATATGCAGTTTCCAGATATCCCGAAAGAATACGTCGAACATTTTTAATATGATCTACAACTGCATCTTTTTCTATAATAAAGATGTCAGCATTGAAAAGCCCTTCACCACCTTCTGTGACGGTGTGAATAATAGTGTATCTGTTATTATAGGTTCGAAAAAGTTCT
>JAJRQE010000240.1 GCA_024280415.1 Spirochaetota bacterium
AACAGGTTTGTAACAAAGGGAAGACCATTCCATTACGGGAAATCTTCTACCATTTTTGGTGGAAGTTCCTGTTTTATGGTTTGCTTTTATAGCTATGTCGCATGTGGTGAAGCAGATCCAGAAAAGCTCTGACTTTTAGAGGGTCTTCTTTAAAATAGAAAAGATGGGAGGAACATCTGCAGTCACTGGATCCAAAATTAGGTATTTCACTACCCCCTATTTCCTCTAGTCCTTTTGCAATATCACATTCGGAAAACCTGTCTGTATAAATCCCAAATGTTTTAACTTCGTCTGCATTTGCAGTAAGATAATCTATGTGCCAGTGAAAAGTTTTCTTTTTTTTATTTCTATGCCGTTTAATTCTTTTGGATAGATTTATTTTTGCAGAACCTGCGTATGTATAGTATCCGGATTTGTATTCCGAATACTTAAGTTTTCCTGTTGGGATATTTTTATCGTTTTCCAGTCTGACAACAACTATGTAGATTCCGGAATCTTCTTCAGCAAATTTAACTGGTTTTATATCTATAGGAATATGTAAATTAACCAGTGTTGTTCTGCCTTGTATATCACATTTAATTGATACAAAATCAACTTGTATACTATTTAGAGCTTTTTTAAGGGTAAATGCAAAATGGGGATCGGTATGCATGTTGGGGGTAAAAACTTCTGCATCTTCATGAGTTATAATAAAAAGAACTCTTCCATGAATTTTGTTATCCGATTTTTGAATTTCGATTAGTTCTTCAACATGCCTGGCACCCCGTTTTGTTGGTGCATCAGGAAACATTGCCCTTCTTTTTTCAACTAAAGTACATGATTTTACTTCAAGATAGGTCTTTAGTTCTCCTTCCAGTATAAGAAAATCAAACCGGCTTTTGCCAAAGGTCTGCTCTGGCAGAATTTTTTCTGCAGTGGGAAACAGGAGGGGTATAACAAGTTGTGCGGCTGCTTTATTTGCCATAACAGAATTTAAGGGTATTATTTTTTCTTTATAATATGCTGCAACCAGACTGTAAGGAGTTTTTCTTGTCGGATTATCTGCTTTCTGAAATATTAATTTTCTACCAGGTGTGAGTATTTCAATTAGTCTGCCGGGGTTGGGGCAGTGAGCCCTTATTATCCCGGCAGAAGTTTCTGCCATTACAACGAATCTGTTGGGTCTTTCCAAAAAAAGACCCTCAAGATCATTCCTAAAAAATTGCACTCTATACTTACTTAAAAAGCGCTTTTATCTCTTTTGCGTATAGATCATCGATCACGCTTCTTCTCAGTTTAAGTGTTTGTGTCAGTTCTTTTCCGACTTCAAAGGGCTTTTCCAGAAGTTTAAACCTGAAAACACATTCAAAATTTTTAAACCCTGTTTTAGGACTTACCTGAGCCTGGATTTCGTTGTGAATATATTCCTGTATTTCAGGATCACTGAGAAGATCCTCAGGTGGAACATAACTAATACCTAATTCTTTGGCTTTTTCTTCCAGAAGTTCCATGTTTGGAACAATAAGAGCCGCCAGAAACTTTTTATCCTGTCCTACAACCATATTTTGAAGAATAGCTTCTGAGGCGTTGATTTTATCTTCTATGGGAACAGGTTCAATATTTTCTCCACCCATAAGAACAATAGTTTCTTTAGATCTTCCTACAATACTGACTTCTTTATTATGCGTTGCTATACAGATATCACCGGTATTAAGCCATCCATCTTTTAAAACGTCATCTGTGGCTTCCTGTCGTTTGTAATAGCCCTTCATGTTCATATCACCCTTTAAATAAAGGGTTCCCTTTTCGCCAGGTCCTTTTAAAGCCCCATCCTTTCCAATAACTCTGTATTCAATGTCAGGAAACAGTGGGCCTACAGTATTCCCTACAGGATGATGCTGTTTTCTGATAGCAACAACCGGTCCTGTTTCTGTCAGACCATAACCTTCAAGGAGGCCAATTCCTGCAGCCTGAAAGAAGCTGTCAACATAGGGAGGTAGTGCCCCTCCCCCGGAAATTCCGGCTATAAACCTGCCGCCCAGTTTTGCTTTAATTTTTGAAAATACAAGAACATCCCCCAGTAATTTGAAAGGAGTTATCAGTATCAATGGAATAATACTTAGTATTACATCCAAAGCTCTTATTCGTCTGTGAAAAGTTGGGAGGGTTCCTTTAAACATATTATTTAAATGCGCCCATGCACTTCCGACAGAAACAAAGAAGAGGAAAATACCTTTTTTAGCTCCACCTTCTTTATTAACATTTCTATAAATACCTGCTCTCACTCCCTCCCAGATTCTTGGAACAGAGGCCATCCACTGAGGTTTTACCTTTGCCATATCCGGAAGCATAATTGCACCAATCGGTTTGGAGTAGGCAAGTGCAGCACCTCTTTCAAGTACAACGTATTCTATAATTCGTTCAAATGAGTGCCATACCGGTAAAACACTGAGGAGTATTTCACCTGCTGTTATGTCTACATAATCATAGAGGTTATCCAGCTGAAACATATAACTTCTATGTTGAAGTAAAACACCTTTTGGGGTGCCTGTAGTCCCGGAAGTATAAATTATTGTTGCAACATCTTCATCGGTTCCTTTTTCAAGTTCTGTTTCAAAGAATTTATTATCCTTTTCATATGCTTCGTTTGAAAGCTTTTCCAGTTCTTCAAAAGGGATAATTTCTACTCCTTCAGATAGTTTTTTGTCAATTTTACCTTCGGAAAAAAATGTAATTATTCTTTTCATTTTAGGAAGATCTTTTTTTCTTGAAAGTATTTTTTCGGTCTGTACAGCATTCTCTGCAAAAACAAGTTCACAGTCTGCATGTTCAATAATATACTTCATCTCCTCTGCAGTAGAGTCAGATCCTCTTGGTACGTCAATGGCACCAATTCCTAATATTGCAAGATCGGTTATTATCCATTCCTTACAGTTGTCAGACATGATTGCAACATGATCATCTCTTTTAACTCCCAGCTTATGAAGACCGGTTCCAAGTATTTTAATTTTTTCATAAAATTCCTTGAACGAGATATTCTGAAAGTCTCCATTTTCATCTTTACTCATTAGAGCAGGTTTTTCAGGATGCTTTAGAGATGTTGCCTTAATTCTTTTGGGTAACGTATTGGGGGTGGTCATATATTCTCCTCCGTATTTCGGTCAGCGACCGAAATGAATTATAAGATACTCGACAGGTTTTGCCGGGGTCTATTTATTAGGTTGTATCATAAACAGAGTGTCGTCAAGTCTTTTCTTTACTGTTTTAATCGGGATATATTTTTCCATTATACTCCAGTTAAGAATTTCCGGTAAAATAACATAATCACTTCCGTCAGAAGGGTAATAGACATAGACAGGAACCCCTGCTTTCCCAAATTTTCTTATCCATTCATCAATAACAGGGTCTTTATTTGTATAATCTCCCTTAATTCTGATTATGGATCTTTCATCGAAGAACAGATCTCCCCTTTCGGTAAAGAGTACTTTGCTCTCATTTATCTTACACACTGAGCACCATTTTGCTCCAAACGCCAGGAAAATTGCTTTTCCCTCTGTCCGGTAATGTTCCAGTATCTCAGGATCAAATTTTTCCCACCCTGATCTAAGTTCACTAACCTCGGTTCCCGGGGAGTAATCGTCGTTTACATCAACCAGATAGTAGGCGGAAAATGCCAGAAGGGAAAGAGTTATGGCAAATGCAAGGAGCTGAGAAGGGAATCCTGAACCAGGATTGCTGAGTTTCCCATAGAGCCAGGATAAAAACCCTGTAATTGTTAGAAAGACTAAAAACTTAAACATAGCATCTGAACTGATCTGAAAGCGAAGAGAACTGATCAGATAGAGAACTGTTCCAAAAAGGAGAAACCCCATAATCTCTTTGAATGTATCCATCCATGGTCCTGGTTTGGGCAGAGATTGTATAAGCTTGGGCTGGATTCCAATCAACAGGAAGGGGAGGGCAAAGCCTAATCCTATAGCCGTAAAGCTTGTAATAATAAAGAAGGGTGTCTGGCTGAAGGCAAATCCCAGTGCCGTACCCAGGAACGGAGCGGTGCAAGGAGTTGCCAGAAGTACTGCAAAGATACCGTTAAAAAATGAACCGACCCAGCCTTTTCTATTGGAAGCATCTACCATTTTATTCATACCCGGAACATTAATCAGGAAAATATCAAAGAGTGAAAGGGCAAAAATAAATATTACAGTTATGAGTGTAATAACAAAGATGGGGTTCTGGAACTGAAATCCCCAGCCTGCAAGCTGTCCTGTCATTTTTAGAAGAATGACTATTACTGCCAGAATAAGGAGTGAAACAAGCACCCCTGCACCATAGAGAAGGGAGCCAATAAATATACTCTTCCGGTCATTACCACTCTGACGAACAAGATTTAATGCTCTCATGGAAAGAATCGGCAGAACACAGGGCATCACATTGAGCAGGAGGCCTCCCAGAAAGGCAAAAAAGAGAAATTTCAGGAGGATTCCCAGAGCCTGACCTGTTTCTGTATTGGTTCCTGTTATTTCAAGGGGTATCTCAATAATAGACTCTTCGGGAAAAAAGCAGACTCCATATTCATCACAAATCTGCCAGGCTGCTTTAACCTGGACTGTCTGTCTGCCGGGATCAATATCTTCAGATACCAGAAAAGCTGCTGTGAGAGTCACTGTCCCGTAGAAATTTTCCAGTCCCTCCTCTAATACACCTTCCGGGTAGTTTATCTCAGCTAAGGAAAACTGTGTGTTATTCTCAAGACTCATAAAAAAGAAATCATCCGCCCGGGTCTGATGGAAGCCTTCTGGAATTTCAAAGCTTACGGTTAATGTTGCCCTATCTCCAGGGTTCAGAACTGAAGGGGTTATTTCCCCCCTGACAATGACTGGTTCCTGTGCATAAATCAGTACAGATGATAAAAACAGAAGAAGAACAATCAGTTTAGATGTTTTTTTCATGATCAGGGAATCAGTTCTTCAAATATTTCCAGCATTAAATCTGAAGCCCACTCCATACCGCCGACAAATCTTGCAACAATTTTTCCCTCAGCATCGATAATCCACGAAGTAGGAATGCTTCCGGATCCATACTGGTAGGAAATTTCCTGGGAATCATCGATAAGAACAGGGAAGGTATATCCATTGGTTTCTATGAAATTAACTATCTTTTCTCTGGTTTCCCTGGGAGGAGTTGGTGTTGCAATTGCGAGGATAGTAAAGTTTTCATCTTTCAGCTTATTGTAGAGAGTTTCCATCGAGGGCATCTCCGCCCTGCAAGGAGGGCACCACGTAGCCCAGAGGTTGAGCAGTACCACCTTTCCTCTCTGAGAGTTTAAACTTACCATATCCCCATTCAGATTTTCGGCAGAAAATGCAGGTGCATCAATTTGATGCTGGGGAACTCCGAACCCTGCTTTCCATAGTTTTTCCTGAACCGCAGTCATAGGAGGAGTATCCTGTGCATATATCAGTACAGTTGTTAAAGTCAGTAGACTCAATATTATCAGTATCTTTTTCATAGACCCAAGATATCTGTTTGTTTTCTTAAAATCAAGTAAATTGATTCCATGTTCCGCTCAAAATCAATATTGTAAAGTTGTAGAGTCCATGAGCAATGGCTATGGAGTGCAGATTCCTTTTTCTAATGAACATGATTCCAAGAAAAAAACCTATAACAAAGGTTACCGGAAAACCCAAAAATCCCTGGTATATATGTCCTGAAGCAAATACCAGGGATGTTACGGCTACAGCATAGATCCCTTTGCCCGGCAGATGAAATTCTGTCAGAAGGTAACTTCGAAAAAATAGTTCTTCACTGTACCCTATGCTAAGGCATGTTAGAAAAACGAGAGGGATAAGACTCCAATTATTAAACTCCCACAGCGGGGATGCAACCTCGTCAAAATTTGCTATACTCGTAATCAGGCCAAAAATCATACCTGCTACCGCAACAATCAGCATAATTCCTGCAAAGTAAAGAAGACTGGCAAGAATATCTCTTCCCCTCAGTCTGCCAATACCGTACAGCTCTCTTTTTTGAGTTGGTTTTTTCTCAATCAGATAGAGAATAAGGAGAATCCGGGGAATAATTGTAATAATGTAGATTAAATTGAACTGTAATGAATTAAATACAGAACCGTCAAAAATCTGGTTTTGACTTATAAATCCAGGCAGGTAAAAAAGCATAAACAGAATAATTGGCTCTTTTATGCCTGAAAAATCAATTTTTTTCCTATTCTTATAAAAAAACATGTTTTATTTGCTCCGTTATTGCTGTATCATATATTTTTAGAGACAAATGTAAACTATTATTGTTAAGTTTACAGGATAATTTGTAAACAGGATATTTTTGGGTTGTCTCAATATAAAAAGATAATAAAAATGGAAAGGGATTCGATAATATTAATATGTTTCTTATGATTTTTTTATTTGTACTGCTGATTATTGTAATTGCCATAATTGTACTTTTAAGAAAAGCCGGCGGCGGTACATTCCCCTGGATCCACTTCTATGCCAAGGGGAAAGAGGCTGGTTTTTCTTTCAGTGAGGTAAATCTTCTCAGGAAGGTTGCTGTAGAGGGGCGACTTAATAATCCCACATCTCTTTTCTGGTCAATTAAACAGCTGGATCGGTCTATTCGGGGAACAATAATAAGATTTAAATCCGAGGGTCTTTTGGATGACATAGATAATATGGTGTTTTTATCCAAGCTCTTTGATTTTAGAAAAAATGTTGAACTGAAATTACCAAAATATATGATAGGGCTAAAATCGACCCGGAAAATCATCAAAATGCAGTATCTGAAAATTACAGTTCCTAATGTTGGTAATTATGTTTCTCAGGTAGTGGATAACCAGAGGAAATATATTGCGATTACCTATCCGGAAGGTCCCAAACTTCCTCCCGGGTATGAGTTTAAGGGAGAAAAGCTGAGTATCTACTTCTGGCGAAAGGATGATGCTGGTTATGTTTTTGATTCAAGAGTTCTGGAAGATCATATGGATCGCAAAGTCCCAATTCTCTATATTTCCCATTCCGATTCCATTATCAGGAGTCAGAAGCGGGGTTCTGTCAGAGCTGATCTGAATATACCTGCACATCTTTATCCACTCCGGACTATACATCAGGCATCTGAAGAGGAAGAACCAAAACGTGGAATCAGGTGCAGACTTCAGGATATTTCTGAAGATGGTGCGGCTCTCCTTATCGGTGGACATGGTAAGGTTGGTATGAATGTTAAATTACAGTTTAAAATTTCTAATTCTGTTCTTATAATGTGCGGGGTTGTAAAAGGTGTAAGTTTTCATAAAAATAAAAATACATCCATTATACATATACAGGCAGTTCCTCTATCGGATCGGACAAAGAACAGGATCCTTGCATATGTCTATGATCTTTTTGGCGAACGAAGCTCAAAACAGGTTAATAAACACGCAGCTGTTCTTGAAGGGTGGTAGTTATTTTAGGAGTAATAAAATGAAGAGATCTGGGTTTGCACTGATCTTTCTTTTAATTTTTTCAATATTTTTATCAGCACAGGATGCAGGTTCCGTACTGGCGGCTATGCAGAAAAACTTTGCCCGGGGATCGATTTCCACAAAAATTCAGGTTCTGCAGAATTCAATGGAGTATTCCGATGTGGATATGGGTGTTTTATACACCCAGGCTATAGAATTTATTATTGATAATTCTAAAAATCTTGCTTCGGATATAACCACCAGAGAGATGGCTGTTCTTGCTGTGCGACTTGCAGGTATAAACAAGTATAGTGAATCTGCGTCTATTGTATGGAAACTTTTTGATCTCTATGATGATACCGCTGTAAGAGTGGAAATTCTGGGTGCACTTGGTAATATGGATCCTGATCCTCAGGTTGTTTCGGAACTTAATAAATGGCTTGGTGTGCAGAACTCCGAATTCAGATCCGGAGGGGAAGTTGAGGAACAGGTAGTTTCTGAAGCAGTTGTGACTCTGGGAAAACTTGGTGACAGTTCCTCTTTCTCTGTTATTTTCAGTACGGGTTCTGCAAAATACTCAGAGGATATTACGTACAAGGCAAATCAGGCTTTGAAAAATATTGAAGGCTCCTACACTGACTCTCTTCTCAATGTTATTATTGAATCTGTACCGTCGGATAAACTCTCTGCTTTAAAACTTGCAATCGACGATAATGAAAGTTATTTAGAGGAGCGGGGAAATCTGCTGAGAAGGACGCTTGAAGTTGGTTTAAACAGCAAGGCGGAAAACTCTTCCGATGAGGGGCTTCTTCGTGAGCTGAGGTTTATCGTAATAAGGGAACTGACTCAGTTGAAATGGGCAGATGCCGGCAGCCTTGTAATAGAACATTTTAACAGAGTTATTGTTGAATATGAAAAGGGAATTATTTCCAAAACAAACTTCCTGGAAGCTGTTGAGTGTCTTGGATCTATGGGCACTCATGAAGCAGCAGCTCGATTAACCCTGTACTTAGAGGTTATGAACTCATATATGGAAAACGGGCAGGATGTCGATCAGCAGATTGCTATGGCTGTGATAGAAAACATTGGAGTAATAGGTGATGAAGTAGCCTTTGACCACCTTCTCTATTCCGGGTATCTCGATTACTCTGCATCTGTTAAAAAGGCCGCCAGAGAGGCTCTGAATAAACTTAAAAACAAATAGATCTTTTTTCCTGCCCCTGGAAAGATTATTTGATTTTGCACTTCTCCTTCCTGTTGGTGTTACACTTTATATTTCTGTTCCCCGGGATATTCTATTTCCCATTCTTATTATTACAGCTGTGATATTTGGTAGTATCTGTATTACAATTTTCTCTATGGTATTATTACGCTGGGTATGGAGAGTCTCTGCATGTCTGACAATTTCAGCTCTGATTAGTCTGTTTCTCTTTCCGGGTTCTGAAGGAGAGCTTAGGTTCTGGGGGCAGAATCCTGATTATATTTCGGAGGTGGGAGGAAGAGTTCTTTCAGACAGCAGGGAGATTGGAGGGGGAGTAAAAGTTTTTACTGTTCAGATAATTTATGCAGAGAATCAAAATAAGCTGAGAACCGATGCCCGTGGAACAATCTCTGTTTTTTCCAGTCTAAATGTCTACAAAGGTGAGCAGATAATAATCAGAAAGAGAAATCTCCTGTACAGAAACAGGAAATTTCTCTTTCTAAACAGGAGTCAGATTGAAATTGATGAATGGGAGAATACCCTTCAGGGAGAGATATTCCGAAGGCGGGCTGATATTCTAAAGATCCTCTCCTCCCGGATGAAAGTGGTATCCCCGGAGTCTTTTTCCTTTTTTACTGCACTGGTATTTGGAATAAGAGACAATCCTGATGGGGAGATCTATTCCGACTTAAGAAGGTCAGGTGCATCCCATATTCTTGCACTTTCCGGATTGCATCTTGGAATTATTGCTTTCGGAGTGGTAATAATTCTAAAGATTTTCTTTAGCAGAAAAATTAGTTTTATACTTACATTAATTGTTATTTTTGCCTATGTTTTCCTGGTGGGTTTTTCTCCTTCCCTGACAAGGGCTTTCATCCTTTTCGGGCTTGCAGGTATGGTGGGGATTATAGGTAAAAGAGCAGATATTTTTCATATTCTTGTCCTGAGTTTTTTGTTGCAGACAGTTATTTTCCCTGAAAGTGCCCAGACCCTCTCCTTTCAGCTTTCCTATCTTGCACTGGGAGGGATTATTCTCTGGAGTTCAGGGATAAGCCTGCCTTTGCCGGGAATTATACCTGCAGGAATCCGGAGTATTTTTGCAGCTTCTGCTGCAGCCCAAATAGCCACCGGGGCTCTTGTTGTTTACTCCTTTGGCCGGATTTACCCTATTGGAATAATTTCGGGTGTAGTTTTTATTCCTCTTATCACTCTTTTTATCTGGGTTGGAATAATTGGTCTTTTCCCCCTTCCCCTTATTCTCAGAGAGCTTGTTTCCTGGCTGTTAATGAAAACCTATCTGATAATAAAAATTTCTGCAGGATTTTTTTCAACCTTTCCTTCCCTCTCCTTTAGGGGATCACTAATAGCTGCTTCTGTTATTTTTGGAATTTATTTATTGAAGTCTATGCAAAAGGGGAAAAATATAGATTCAGTATCCTTTTAATTAACTTAAAGGTTCTGATTAGGACTCTTGACGACTTTCATTTTTACAGAGTACTCTCCATCAAAGCCATGAAACTTATAGAAAATTATGATTCAGTATCTGAAATAAAATCTGTTCTGGAAATAAACGGGTTTGGAATGTCCAAACGATTTGGGCAGAACTTTCTGATGTCTCCGGGAGCCAGGGAGAAAATTATTAACCTTCTCGATGCATCACCGGAGGCAAAAATATGGGAAATCGGTCCGGGGCTTGGTGCCATGACCCACATGCTTATAAATTATTTTGATGCTCTGACTGTATTTGAGATCGATTATGGATTTATCAGGTATCTGGAGGAGGCCTTCGGATCAGAAAAAGGGTTCAGAATAATTTCCGGAGATTTTGTAAAAACATGGAAGGCCTCAGCTCAGGAAGAAGGCGTACCTGACAGAATTTTAGGTAATCTGCCATATAACTCTGCATCTGCTATAATTTCTGTACTAATTGAAAATAACTGTATTCCTGCAGGGATGGTCATAACGGTGCAGAAAGAGATGGCACAGCGGATGACTGCCTCTCCAGGTTCGAAAAACTACTCATCCTTTTCAATGCTTTGTCAGTATGTTTTCACCATAAAAAATATGGGAGATTTAAAAGCAGGCTCCTTCTATCCTTCTCCGGATGTTACTTCAACAATTATTACTCTGAAACCACATGGTCTTTATCCTGGTGTAAATTCAGAGCTCTACTTCAGGGTTATCCGGGATCTTTTTCAGTCCAGAAGAAAACAGATACGAAATAATCTCACAAGGGGCTGGACAGGGAAGAATATTCCATGGGCGACAGTTGCCATGGCACTGAAGCTTTCAGATATAAGTCCTGATGACAGAGGAGAAAATATTCCTGTTAGCAGTATTGCTGAATTTGTTCAGTATCTGGATAGTTGATGAAAATAAAGACAAATTGAGTTGCAATTATTAATTATTTTTATAATAATTTATATCAATATATTAAGGAAGGTTGTTCGTGGGCTTCCTGCTCGCCTATACCTCCTAAGGAGATCTAAATGAAATTGACATATTTATTATTGGTTCTTGTTGTTGTGTTCTTTATCGGATGTACATCAAGTCCTGCAGTTATAGAGCTGGAAACTACTGAACAAATTTCTACAGCTGCTGTAGACGTTGCACAGGAAGTAAAGAAAGAACCGGTAAAAATTGTTACAACAGTTTTTTTTCCCATAAAGAAAGATATCTATTTTGGGGACGGAACAAAGGATGAATACCGGATTTTTACATACGATGAAAAGGGTATATTTCTTCTAAGAGAGGATCTCTATAGTTCAGATGAAAAACTTAGTGAATACTCAGAGTATGAGTATAAGGGTTCCGATTTTTTCATAAAACGTAATTATGACTCTGCAGGGAATCTCGTGTCTTATACAGATGATAATACCGATTCTGACGGTAACATTATCAGGGTTGAAAATTATAACAGTAAAGATCAGTTACAGTCCAGGTCAGATTATGAGTATAAAGATGGTTTAAAAATTAAATGGAGGGTCTACGGTTCTTCTCTGAACCTTTTAAGTGAGACTTTCTACAGATATACAGACGGGAAACTGACTCGAATAGAAAGTGTTAATTCCGGTGGTGATCTGGAAGAGTATTTTCTTCTGAATTATAACAGTAAAGGGCTTGTTGAAAAAAATACTCATTACAGCGCTTCCGATGAAGTCGAGGGATCAATATCATATGAGTATGAAGATGGATATCTTACAGTTGAAAAATTTCACCGTAAAAATGGTTCTGTAAAGCGGAAGATAATGTACATAAATGATAAGAACGGTAATCCTGTAGAGATAGTTTACATGGATGCAGGTAATAATGTATCTGAAAGGGTTATTATAGCTTATGAAAGCAGGGAAGAGATTAGTTATGAGAATTAGGAAATCGAACTTTTTAACAGCAATAATTATTTTAATGTTATTTTCATCTGTTTTGTCTGCGAGTGAAGTCTCTGCTGTCTGGACAAGATTGTTCAGAAGAGCATCTTCCTTTTCACAAAAAACGAGTATCATGCTGAATATTATCGAACAGAATGACAGAGAGATGATTCCTGTATTGATGGAAGCTCTCGATGAACAGATTGGTGCTCTGCAGAATCCGGGAGATATAACAGCAAGGGTTCAGACTAATGAGTATATAAAAATGATAGTAAAGGAGCTTGGACAGTTAAAAGCTGGTGAATCTGCTCCTCTTATCTGGCAGATAGTTGAAAATTCGGAAGATCCCTTTCTGAAGGGAGAATCAATTATTGCCCTTTCAAGGGTTGGTGCCGGAAAATATGTGGTAGAACTGAACACAATGCTCAGGAATTTAAATTTTAATTTTGGTGATATTCAGGATCAGAGGGACAATGAAATAGTTGCTTATTCACTTGTAGTTGCCCTCGAACGTTTGAAAAAAGCGGAAAGTTATTCTTCTCTTTTTTTCGCATCTACAGGATGGTATTCCTCAAAAAGCGGGGTAAGACAGAAAGCAGGAGAGGCCTTGCTGACTATTCTGGATGATCCGACTGAACAACTGGAAAAAATTCTCGTTGAAAGTAAAGAATATGATATAAAGCTTGCGGCACTTTCTGCTGGGGAGGAATCAGGTGCCGCAGATGAGAAAAAATCAGCTCTGGCAGTTACTGCATTAATTGAGGGGCTTCAGAATACAGGTGCTAATCCTGTAGAGCTCTTACAGCTCAAGAGCCTTCGTGTTAAGGCATTGAATATACTTAAAAACTCCACATCAAAACCGGAAAATGCTGTAAAGTATTTGAAAAGGATGCTGATTCTATACAGAACCGACAGAATTTTTGATATTGATGAGATGGTAAACCTCTTTGAGACTCTGGGAACTTTTTCCAGTGATGCAAGTGTAAAGGCTCAGACTGAATTCCTTGCATATCTTACTGACAGGCGGGAAAGCGGCGGGAATATAGACTATAGAATATCCAAGTCGGCTATTATTGCCATTGGAAATACTGCTAATCCTCTGGGATTTGAGGAGCTTGCCAATGTTCAGTATTCTGATTCATGGGAGAGTTCTGTGAAGCGTGAAGCAAAGAGTGCAATCGCTAAATTAAACAGATAGCACTAACCTGTTTAATGGAACTATTGGAGACGCCCTGTTTGGGCGTCTCTTTGGTTTATGACTGAATGAGAGTCATGGCGGAAGTTACTACAATATCTTCAATGCTGCAGCCTCTGGAAAGGTCACTCACCGGTTTTGCAAAGCCCTGAAGGATTGGTCCCCATGCATCTGCTCCTGCCAGTCGCTGAGTCAGTTTGTACCCAATATTACCCGATTGAAGATCGGGGAATATTAGAACATTGGCTTTACCTGCAACTGCCGAACCAGGAGCTTTCTTTTCTCCTATATTTCCCACTATTGCCGCATCCAGCTGTAGTTCTCCATCGATAGTAATATCCGGGCGTTTTTCCTGAACAATTGCCAGAGCTTTTTTTACCTTGTCGATGTTCGGATGTTTTGATGACCCCTTAGTCGAAAATGATAACATGGCTGTTATGGGTTCTGTTTCCAGAAAGATTCTGAACGTATCAGATGAGGCTATTGCTATTTCGGCCAGTTCTTCGGCAGTCGGATCGGGAATTGTTGCACAGTCGGAAAATACAAAATTCCCGTCCGCACCCCATTTTTTATCTTTCATAGTCATTATAAAGCATGAAGATGCAGATTTTATTCCGGGTTTGGTTTTTATAATTGTAAAAGATGCAATTAATACATTACCGGTTGAATTTTCCGCACCTGCCACCATTCCGTCTACAATCCCCTTTCTTAGCATCATGGCACCCCATGAGAGAGGTGTCTTAACTATTTTTTCGGCAAGCTTCAGTGATATCTTTTTATGTTTACGGAGTTCAAAGTATTCATTGACAAACCCGGGAAGTAATTCAGATGTAGCTGGATTAATTATTTTTATTCCCGATAAATCTACATTGTTTTCCTCTGCAGCATTTCTAACCTCTTCTTCTGCTCCTACAAGAAATATCTCTGCGGCAATACCCTTGTCCATGATTATTCTTGCAGCTGCAAGTGTTCTTGGTTCAGTTCCTTCCGGAAGCACCAGCTTTTTTTTCATAGCCACTGCTTTACTGATCATTGTTTCAGGAAACGACATTGAGTCCTCCATCTGTTTTCGATAAATTTTGTATAGATTACGGTCTATAATAATCCAAAAGATTTTATTTATCTATATAAAAAAATAATTTAATCTGTTATTCTTCGCAAATGAATATTGGTGTTTATGGTCTGGGGAGATTCGGCTTTTTCTGGTCAGAACTGCTGGCTGAAAAATTTACAGTATATGGCTACAATAGAAGTGATCTGTCGGTTTATCCCTCTGGGGTAGTTTCCTCTGATGAGAAAACAGTTCTGGATTGCGATGTGTTGTTTTTCTGTGTTTCTATCTCTTCTCTCGGGCAGGTTCTTATGAATGTAGCGGATCGAATAAATCCTGCTGCTCTTATTTTTGATACCTGTTCAGTTAAGGTTTATCCTATTGAAATTATGAGAAAAATACTTCCTGAATCGGTTGGTATTATTGGTACACACCCAATGTTTGGACCCGATTCCGGTAAAAACGGAGTTCAGGATCTGCCTCTTGTTTTTACACCTGTAAGGATCAGAGCTAATGAAGCTGAAAACTGGAAGAAAATATTCAATGGATTTAACCTGAAAGTTGTTGAAATTTCAGCAGAGATGCATGACAGGGATGCAGCTTTTACTCAGGGAGTTACCCATTTTATAGGAAGAGTTCTGGATGGCCTTAATCTGCAGAATAACGAAATTTCTACAACTGGTTATAGAAATTTACTTACCATAGTTGAGCAGACATGCAACGACCCTCTGCAGCTTTTTATGGATCTGCAGCATTATAATCCATACACCCATGATATGCGGAATAAACTGAATGAGTCTTTAAAGAACACCATGAGAATGCTTGCAGAAGCTGATCCTGTCCGTGATGCATGAGTCCCGGAGAGGATCCGGCTTTAACATTAAAAATGTGACACAGCGTAAAAAGCTTTCTGTCTGATACAGCTTGACAGTGGATTCATGCACAGATAACATGGCTGAAAGAAGAAGTATAAGGATTGGAAATTGAGACTTAGGGAATTTGCCTGTTTGGTTGCCCTGACTAAAGATAGACAGGAGTAGGAATAGATGTCTGATGTACAGATTAGAGAAGTTGATGAAGCAGATATAGATACGGTTCTTGCAGGTGATATTGACTTTGAAGGAACTCTGAATTTCGAGAAATCGCTCATGATAAAGGGTCGGTTTCTTGGAGATATAAAAGCCACAGGTGAACTTTATATAGATCGTGATGCATATGTGGAGGCCCGGGTAGAGGCAGAGGTTGTTTCTCTTAAGGGAAAGGTTAAAGGCGATGTTTTTGCCTATTCACGAATTGAACTGTTTTCTTCTGCCATGGTTGACGGGGATATTACTGCGCCGGATGTAATAATGGAGAGCGGCTGCAGGTTTAATGGAATCTGCAGAATGGAATCACCATTGAAAGAGGTTAAAGAATGAAAAAAATTATCCTGACTGGTGTTACAGTTTTTATTGTTACCCTTTCTGTTTTCGGACAGAGTAAACCGGATGCGCTGCTGCTGTATCAGAACGGAGATTATAAGGAGGCCGTGAAGGTCTGTGAAGAGGAACTTTCTGTAAGACCCGGAAATATGGACTCCTACTCTGTTTTGGGCTGGAGCCTTCTTCGTCTCGGCAGGTATCAGGATGCTCTGGATAGAGCTAAGGATGGCCTTAAAATCTCCAGGTACGATGCAAGAATAGTTGAGATTGTAGGTGAGGCTTATTTTTACCTTGGTAAAAATCTGGATGCTCTGAAATGGTTTGAAGAGTATGTGGCTCTTGCGCCTTCCGGAGGAAGAATTGATACGGTTTATTTCCTTATGGGAGAGCTTTTTATAAGAATGGGAGAGTATAATCATGCAGATATTGCTTTTACAACTGCTGTATATCATGCTCCCAATATTGCCAGATGGTGGGCCAGGCTTGGTTATGCCAGGGAGATGGCAAAGGACTATAAATATTCAATTGAAGCTTACGACGAGGCGTTAAAGCTGGCGCCATCTTTTCCAGATGCCAAGCGGGGGAAAGAGAGAGTTGAGGCAATCCTTGCAAATGGCTGAATTTAGATGAAAGCTGCATTTTATACTCTGGGATGTAAGCTTAATCAGAGTGAAAGTGAGACCCTGGCATCGTCCTTTGACAGCCGGGGTTTTTCTATCTCAAAAGTTACAGAAAACGCTGATCTCTACATTATCAACTCCTGTACTGTCACAACCAAGGCAGAACAGAAAGCCAGAAGGATGATAAGAAAATTCTCCAGAGAAAATCCGAAATCTGTGATTCTTGTTACCGGATGTTATGCTCAGGTGGAGCCCTCTGAGCTTGATGATCTTGGGTCTAATGTATTTGTTGTCTCTATGGATCGAAAGCATACCCTTCTTAATCTTCCCGATGTTCTGGCAGAAGCACAGAGTCATGGTCTCTCCCTTCTTGAGGGAATTTCTGATTTTCTTGAAGACTCTCGCAGTCAGCTACCCGATCCACAGGACAGGTTTTTATTCCATACAAGCAATGTTTCAGATCATGCCAGGGCTTTTCTTAAGATTCAGGATGGCTGTGACAACAGTTGTGGTTACTGCAGGGTCACTATTGCCAGGGGGGAATCAGTCAGTCTGGAATCTTCTGAGGTAGTGAGGCGGGCATTGGTTCTGGAGGAGATCGGTTTCAGGGAAATTGTCCTTACAGGGGTAAATATAACAGATTACAGGAGTTTGGAAAAACCTGATTTTCGACTGCCGGAGCTTGTGGATGCACTTACATCCGGACTTAAAAGAGCCCGGATACGCCTTTCCTCACTGGAACCGGATATGATAGATAAGAGGCTTGCAGAGTCTGTTAAACACCCTTCGGTTGTTCCCCATTTTCATATTCCTGTTCAGAGTGGGTCTGACGAAATCCTTAAACGGATAAAACGCCATTATTCTGCAGAGAGGGTAAGGAGGGCCGTTTCTCTTCTTGGAAGTGTCAAAAAAAATCCATTTATTGCAGCAGATATTATTGCAGGACTACCCGGGGAGACAGATGAAGATTTTGCAGATACCTGCACTCTTATTAAGGAGCTTAATTTTTCCCAGCTCCATATCTTCCCATATTCACCCCGCCCGGGTACGGCTTTGTACGATGCTAAAGAGAGGGTTCCCGAGAGGATTACAGGAGAAAGGACACGGCAGCTGCGTGAGCTTGCTGATAATCTTTACAGAATTTATCTTGAGAGCTGCAATGGCCGGGAAGTTGAAGTAATTCTGGAACAATATATTGTAGGCAGCCCCAGGGCAAGCCTTGGGGCTGCCTATTGGTCTGGCATTTCGGAGAATTATATTCGTGTCAGCGTGACGGGTCTGAAGAATGATAGTTCCTTTAAGGGCAGGTTGGCAAAATGCAGAATAACCAGTGTTGAGAATGGAGTCGAATCTGAATTTATTCAATTTCGGTAGAGACACAATATCAATTTCGGTAGAGACACAATATATTGTGTCTCTACCGAAATTGAAAAACCTGTATAAATATTTGATTTTTTAAATTAAAGAGTTATACTTAGTAACAGAGAGATATCGCTGGGATGTTGATTTTCCCTTTTGGTATTACAAATTTTAGAAATAATCCTTAGCCTGGTCGGGACTTCGTCCCTGCTCGGCTATGCGTCCTTAGGAGGATAAAATGAAAAAAATATTAGCCCTGGGTGTTGTGGTTCTTGTGCTTATAGCCCTGTCAGGGTGTCAGTTCAATCTCTTTACAGAGCTGGACAGAATCGAAATTCCGAGTACAGCAGATCTTAATGCAAAGGCAGCTTCCGATGAATCGGGCTTTGTGAGTGATATTGAAGATTATATGGATAATAACTTTCTGGAAAATGATGCAGTAACTGACGAACAGATTACCGCAATAGTTACTAATCTGAAAACCATATATACAACCCCGCCGGATATACAGACTGGGCAGCAGGCCGCAGTTCTTGCAGGTGACATAATTATAAACAGTGATCCTGTAACTTCTGGTGTAGTAGGTGGAGTAATAGGTGCTGTAACTGACGCTTTGAGTACTGGTGGGACAATTGATCCCACAACACTTGTCAGTTCAATTTTTCCGGCAAATCTTGATCTTGCTGGTCTTTCCTCTATTCTGAATAATCTGGATCAGGCGGCAATGGCCTATGCAGACTTTGCAGGGACTGTTAGCGGTGGAGGGACTGCGGACTGGATGACCAGTGCAGAAGCTGGTGATGTGGTACAGATGGCGATTATATCACTGGTAGTATCAGATCTAAGATCCCAGGTTGCTAGTGATCAGATTTTACTGGATGCAATAAATGGCGGAACTTTGTCAGTTAATGATCCCTTTGATTCTGCATCCGGTTCACTCTACGCTACTGAAATGGCAGATTTACTGGCTTTTGCCGGTCTGGACTTAGGGGTATAGGAGATAAATATGAAAAAAATAATACTATTAATTCTAATTACATTACTTTTAACAGGTTTTTCCTTTGCTCAGACAATTGACGAGCCTCTCTTTGCACCTGTTTTCCCTGAGATTATTGCCCAGGGCGGGGCATTTACTGCAAACGCCCATGGATATGGAGCTCTTATAACCAACCCTGCAGGTTTTTCCATGAAGGGTGGTTCCTTTACACTGCTTTCCGCCAATATGGGTTCCTATTTTCTGCCGGATGAGGCAGCAATGAACGGTATAGATGCCATGATGAATGGCTCTCCTGAGAGTGGTATTGCATTATTAAGTGACATAATAACCTCTAATGGGATTGGTGCAAATATCAATACTGGAATTGGTATAGTAGGCAAGGGTATTGGTCTTGGACTGATTGTAGATCTAGATACCTACGGCAGAGGTAAAACCGCTCTTGGTTCCTCCTTTGACGGTGCTGTTACTGCTACGGGTATTGCAGGATATTCCCTTAAGCTTGGAACAGATAATTTTGCGGTTCATGTAGGTGGTGACCTTCGCTTAATGCATAGAATTAAAATGGAAAATGTTGCTATTCTCGATCTTGTCGGTGCGTCTCCTGCATTTAATGTAAGAGTCGGAAATGCCCTGGCTATGGATCTGGGTGCTATTCTTAAAATGGGAACACTCTCTGTAGGGCTTTCGCTCCGGGATATTGGCGGGACACCTTTTATGTACACAGATCCTGTTAGTGTAGATGATCCTGCTTTTGATCCTATGGGCTCAGGTGCCGTTGATACTTATCGTATCCCAATGCAGGGAACCCTTGGTGTAAGTTATAATCCTGACTTCGGCGGGTTCAGCTTTTTAATTGATCCTACCTTCAGTCTTGACTATCAGCATATATTCTATAAAGATCCTGACTACACTCCATCATTCTGGACCGGTCTCCATGCTGGTACCGAAATTAAGGTACTCAGGTTTATGAAAGTCCGAGCTGGAATAAACCAGGGTTATGTGACAGCCGGTATCGGTGCAAAGGTTCTTTTTATGGATGTAAACATTGCATATTTTACCAGAGAAATGAGTGAATATGCCGGTGTGGAACCAAACAGCGGTGTTACCATGGAGATGGCAATAAGATTCTAGTAAAAATAATTTTGTACAAAAAGGCTGCTTTCAATTGAAGGCAGTCTTTTTGTATATTCTTTGACTGAAACTGTTTGAATTTTACAAAATACAAATGTATAGTATTTGTAATATTGGAGAGAAAAATGCTTACAAAAGATGATATTTTTCAGATTTTAAAAGATTCCAGACAGAAACATCCTGAATATGGTATTAAGAAAATAGGGTTGTTTGGTTCCAGATTAAGAGGAGATTATTCTGAGAACAGTGATATTGATGTTCTAATTGATCTTGAGGATAATTCTACTCTAACGCTATTTTCTCTGATAAAAATGGAAAATGAAATTTCGATTGCGTTAAATAATAAAGTAGATTTAGTTATTAGATCAAATCTTAAGCCTAATATTGGTAAAAAAATTCTATCCGAAGTTGTTTATGTCTGAAAGAACATATATTGACTTTATTAATGATATTCATAATTCAATACAACATATAAATGAATTTACTATAAATCTTGAATACGATCAATTTGTTGATGATTACAAAACTCAATATGCTGTAATACGGTGTTTTGAAATTATTGGTGAGGCTGTTAAAAGACTGCCAATAGATTTTAGAAAAAACTATACTAATATCCCATGGACAATTATGGCAGGTATGAGAGATCGTCTGATTCATGGATACGATGTGATTGATACTGGTGTAATATGGAGAACTATAAAAACCGATGTTATACCATTATCTAAACAAATTGATATTCTCAGAAATAGTTTTAAAAAAGATTAAAAGATTCCACCCCTTGATTTTTCCGTCACAGGTGTTAGATTATAGTTATAGCAATGTTTAGCCGACCTAAAAAGGAACAGGGGAGTTTTATATGAAAAAAATAAAATTTATTGTATTGGCAATAGTTACGGTTGTTGTTTTTAGCTCCTGTCAGCAGATTTTTACCTACAGCCCCTTGACCTGGGCTCAGCGGGATCCCTCCACTCTGCCTCCGGTACAGCAGATTGCCTATGCCGAGAGTATTCTTACCAGCGGAGATACAGCTGCAATAGCCGTTGCCTATGCAGTTATTGATAAACTCGTTACTGCCGATCCTTCCAATGTGGAGCTGCAGCTTCTAGCAGCAGATCTCGCAATCGGAGGTTCAGGGATCAGTGATGCTATTGGAAACCTGGATCTTAATAATCTTGACACAAGTATAGAAGCTGTACTTTCGACTATAGATCTGACCCTCGTTGCTGCTTCTGCGAGTCATGTAGTTGCTGCAGAAGCTCTGGATGCCTCGGCAATTTCAGCCGAGCAGTATCTAAATACAGGTTTAATTTTACTTGCCCAGGCTGCAGATGAGTCTGGGGATTTTACAACCCTGAATACAATAACGATCGGCGGTACTGTAGAAGCTGGTGAAGCTACTCTTATTCAGGCAGAGGATTTTATTGTCAAAGGTGGCGGAAATATAGCAGATTATGGTATCACAGAGGTTTTTCCTTAAATTAGGCTATTATACTGATGGGAGTTTTTATGAATAATAAAAAAAATATATCACTATTACTGGTTCTCATTTTTTCATTTTTCATTTTTTCTCTGTCCCTTTTCGGTGCCGATCTCTACGAGCGTCCGATTACAATAATTTCACCTGCTGTTTCTGCTCTCGGGGGTCCTCATACAACTATGAATGACGGTTTCTCCACCCTTATGAACAATCCTGCAGGGTTCTACTCTGTGGAACCTGAATTCAGTATTGCCGAGGTTACATTAGGCGTAAAGGGACCTGTTTTTGATATTACAAACCTTATAGTATCTGCAGATATGTCCGGGCTTCCTGCTCTGCTGCAGGGTATATATACGGGTCTTGATATGCTTGGTCCTGTTTCTTTCGGATATGTGGGTAATGGTCTTGGCCTTGGAATCTACACAAATACCTATTCCACCCTTTCTTCCAGCGGACCACTGACAGTAAAAGCGGATGCAGGCACAGAGGTAATTCTTTCCGGAGGCTATTCCATGCGTTTCCCTATGCCGGAAAACCATATTCTGGATGCCGGTATGCTTCTTAAGGGGACTTTCCGGGGCGAGATCTCTTTTGAGGAATCTGCCCTGACAATTATGAACATTGATCTTGCTTCTTTAATTAATAAACCTTTTGCATTTATAACCGGTGTTGGTGTTGATGCAGGGCTTCGATATTCCTTTCGGAACCAGTTTACAGTCGGTCTTGTCGGGAGAGATCTCTATTCCCCGACATTGCACAATACCTATACAGATTTTAATCTTTTTTCCTCCGGGGGAACTGCTTTGACTGTACAGCATGGAGTGGTTCCGTTCTCATTGGATTTAGGTGTTATGTATTCACCGGATATGGAATCGAGGAATATTTTTATCAGTGATATAAAAATCTATCTGGATTATTACGATATCCTTGATTTCTGGCTATATCCATCCCTTGCCGTTAATCCTTTTTTGCATATTGGTATTGGTTCAGAGATCACCATGCTGAGTATCCTCGATGTCAGGATAGGATTTAATGAAGGCCTTTTTTCTGCAGGTCTGGGGCTTGATCTTTATTATTTTAAGTTAAATATGGCTATGTTCGGTACAGAACAATCCACAGAACCAGGGCTGCAGCCTGTTTATAATTTACAGATGGGATTTGAATTCAGAATCTGATCTTAGTCGGGATCCTGCTGGAGGATCCCTGCACTATCTAAAAGTTGTTCTTTCTGCTTAAAAAATATACCTACTATTGACATTTTGAGCACTGTTTTGTATAGTCCATCGTACCCGGAATGATACCGATTTAACGAAACAACGACCACCGTTTTAGCAGGTTGTTGATAATCGGGCCGCTAGCTCAGTTGGTAGAGCAACGCCCTTTTAAGGCGTGGGTCACAGGTTCGAATCCTGTGCGGCTCAGGTTTAATATGTCTCCTTCGTCTAGTGGTTAGGACACCGGGTTTTCATCCCGGCAACAGGGGTTCGACTCCCCTAGGAGATGTAGTCTTTGTCAAGAGAAATACTCTTTTGGCAAAGGCTTTTTTTTTATCCTCATATGTTATATTATGGTTTTTTAGTAAATAATTCCATGAGGTAGAATATGAGCAGGAAATTGGTTCTAGTAGCATTATTATTGATTTTAACGGTTATTTCAGGAGTTTCTGTTTTCTCCCAAAGTCCCGGAGGTCTTAGTCTGGCCGGAACAACAGGCCTTATTACCACACCTACAGGCCGAATAGGATGGGACGAGTCGGCTGACCTGGGTATGGATATCGGATATCATTTTGCAACAGACCGGGGATTCGGAAGTAATGAGAATATTTTCAGTTTGACCCTTAGTATGTTTAAGAGGTTTGAGGCTGGTATGACCCTGGATATTCAGCCGGTTCCCGCTGACAATACCAGTGATATGCTGTTGTCTGGAAAGTTTCTGATCTTTGCCGACGGGATATCGGGTATGGCAGTAGGGGGGAATATACAGTTCCTTGATATCGCCTCGGAGACCAATAGCCGGACTTCCAGTCAGATCTATCTTGCATCCACATATTCCGGTAATTTTATGGAAATACCAGCTTCCACGACAATTGTTTTCGGAAAGACTTTTAATGTGGAATCCGGATGGGATAACAGGATCGATTTTTCCATGGGATTTGATATGGCTTTGTTTCCCGATGTTTTTAAGGGCTATGTCAGATGGATTAGTGAGTTTGCTAATTATTCCTACAGTGTGGATTCTGTAATTACCAATGCCGATACGAGAGGGGCATTTAATACAGGATTGCGAATTGATATTCTTAAGGGCAGTTCCTATAAACTTGTAATAGATGCAGTAATTATGGATATTTTTGATACAGGTATTAACAGGTTTTCTATCGGCGGTACTTTCGGATTTTCTTTAAGGTAATCTTTATGAGTAAAATAATATTAAAAGCTGAAGATCTTGATGACTATTTGACATCTGAGGACAGGGCAAACATAAGCAGACTGGATTCTTTTTATGAAGAAGCTATAAGTTCCTTTGAAATTCTTTCCTCTTCTCATAATGAACAACGTCTAAAAAAAGAGAAAGATAAACTTATAAATCTGTATGATACAATGGGACAGCTTATGCAGGAGATTGCATCGAAGGAGGAGCATCTTCATATATATCCCTTTGATACTCCTGTTGAAAATCATGGTGAAGCCTCAAGATTAATAGCAAAACTCCGGAATAAAAAAACCCAGCACCATGAGTTTGTATATTATATTCAAAGGGCATATGAGCTTCTGTTTAATCTTGCCTATGGGGAAAAGAGTAAATCCGGGAAAAAAAATTATCTGATTATCGATACACCTGTAAAATTTCCGGTTCAGAATTATGCCGTACACAAAATTCCGGATGTGGATCATCTTGTGGAAAATACAGTTATGTGTGTTATGCTTCGGGGAGCTCTTCTTCCCTCTATGATCATGAGTAAAGAGATTGAAGAATATTCATCCTCTAACTATGTTACTCCTTTTGCCCTTTTTAAGATTAAAAGGGATGATTCAAAGAAAGAGTATAATATGGAATATGTTCTGGATCTGGATAAATCCTTTTATGATCTTGAAGAACTTAACGGTAAGGATCTTATCTTTGCAGACCCTATGAGTGCCACGGGTGGGTCTCTTGTGACAAATCTTAAATACATTCTGGATCAGGGAATAAAGCCTAAATCTATTAAGTGTTTTAATGTTATTTCAGCTCTTAAAGGATCACTCAGAGTAATACGGGCAATTGAAAATGTTGAAATATATACTCTATGGATGGATCCTGTGCTGAACGAACTCGCATATATTGTGCCAGGACTAGGTGATGCCGGGGATCGTTTAAACGGAGAGGATACCCGTGACTATCCTCGTAATATTATTCAGCTTATTGCCGATTACGGTACAAATATTGCTTCTCTTTACAGGGCTCAGTTACGAAAAATAGAAGAAACTGTTCTGGGGTAGTTTTAATATGAAACTTCGCTTTTACCTGGTTGTATTCTGGTCTCTGGTTCTCTCAGTAACCTTTTTGACTTCATGTGCATCCGGACAGTATCGTGATGAGCTTGTTGAAGCATACTACAATCTTGGAAATGCATACGGTGAACTTGGTAATCTTAAAGATTCTGCGGCTGTCTATGCCCGTGCAGTGCAGCTTGATCCCTCATTTCCGAATGCTTCCTATAATCTTGGTATCGTTTATATTCAGACCGATGATTATAAGAGGGGAATTAAGGTTCTTGAAAGTCTGCTGGATCAGGAACCGGAAAATATTCAGGTCATGAAGGTTCTCGGATGGGGGCTGTTTAAAAGCGGAGATATTCCAGGTGCAATTGGAATGTATAAACAAATTCTTAATATCGACAGTTATAACAGTGATACTCTGAAAAATATTACTATTCTGTTGATGGACAGTAACCGGTTTGAGGAAGCCTATACATATCTGCTTCAGATGGCGTCTCTTGATAGTGTAGATCCCCTGGTATACTTCTACCTTGGCTCTGCAGAGAAAGAGCTGGAGCTGTCCACAGGCCTCGACTGGTTTGATCTGGCTTATCAGGGGGATCCTTCCTCGGAAGAGTATATCCGATCACTCATAGAAGCTCTTGAAACTGAGGCTGATTACGGAAAAGCCGTCGAAATGTATGAGGTTCTTATTGCAATTAATCCGGATCCTCTTTTTCTTTTTAATGAGGCTTTTATTCTCCTTACGGCTCTCGAAGATTATAAAAAGGGGCTGGTGCTGCTGTCAGAAGCGATTGATAATGGATTTTCAGATCCCGAGAGGATTGAGGAGCTGAAGCTCTTTCCTGATCTTTTGGACAGGGAGTCAGTTCTGGAAGTTTTTATGACACCCCCTCTGCAGTCTTTGGAAGAGATCCCTGATCCGCTTCCCGGGGGTTCTGTAGATCCGGCTCTTTTGAACTAACCCTGCAGTAATCGGAACAGTAAGGTGTTTTATCTGTTTTTAATCCCTGAAAATAGTTTCCGCAGGAGATACAGGCCTGGTAATATATACTGCATAAATCTGAACAGAAAATAGATATCCTGTTTTTACTATCATCCTGTTCGGGGGCAAAATAGTTTCCACAGTTAGGGCATTTGCTGTAGTGAATATCATTTTTATCCATAATTATATATTAATATACGATAAAAATTATTTTTTGTCTTGTATTTTAACTGTTTCAGGATATAACTTATTAAAAAGATAAATATGAAATAGAGGGAAGATAATGAACTGGAAGAGAAAGGTGAGTAAGGGGCTTGATCAGTCAAAGATATTACTGGAAAAGGCTAAAAACCAGGCTTTAAGTATCGGAGAGCATACGCTGCTGAATACTGAGTTAAAAGAGCTCAGGCATGATTTGGATTCTCTGTATCGAAAATTAGGAGAAGAGATTTATACACTTTTAAAGGATAAAGGGCGTTCAACTGTATCTCTCAGAACTTCGGAAATCAAGGAGATATTCCCTGAACTGGAGAACTTAATTTCGGAAATAAAATCGAAAAAGATAATACTTGAAAAAGAAGAAAAAAAATAAGATTAACTGTTGACATTTTTATGATCAATAGGTAAATTACATCTCGCTGAGTGACGCCTGAACAGGCCGAAACGAAGTTTTATATTAAATTAAATTATACTTAAAACAGCACGAAAGTGGTTGACAGAAAACAGGATAATTTGATATAAGTACGGACGCTGTTAACGGGAAGCGTAGAGCAGAGAGTTAACAGGAGTCAAGGTCTTTAAAAGAAGAAACAGGGAAGGGAAGGAAAAAAGAGAGATAGAGGAAGCGG
>JAJRQE010000241.1 GCA_024280415.1 Spirochaetota bacterium
TACAAGGGGCTGGCAAAGATAAAGGTTGGAGAAGGTAAATTTTCTGATGCTGAAGTTCTTCTCGAAAAAGCACTTAGGGTAATTCCCTATTACGATGAAGGGCGAAGGATGCTGGCAGATATATTCTTCAAGAGCGGGCGTAATGCAGAAGCAAGAACCCAGTTATTCTGGATTCTTGAGAATGGGAAAGATATAAGCGGAGCTTCCTTTCAACTGGGACAACTCTACTATGATGAAAAAAATTATATCAAAGCAGGAGAATACTACGAAGAGGCCTATACTGCCTCGGGTAATTCCAACCTTGAGTCATTAAATAATCTGGCTCTTGCCTTAAAAGCTCAGGGAAAGATCGATGAAGCGGAATCAACTCTTCTATTGGCCGTTGAGACTGATGGAACCTACAGCAGAGCATACTATAATCTGGGTCTTATTTATCTGGATAAGGACGAACCTCAGCTTGCTTTGAACGCTTTTAAAACTGTAATTTCATTTAATCCTCTTCATGAACAGGCCTGGTATAATATTGGTTATATCCATAGTCAGCGTGGTGCTGTCAAAGCTGCTGTATCGGCCTATGAGGAGGCTGTAAATATAAATCCATCCAATGTAAAATCCCGCCTTAATCTGGCTGTTCAGTATAAAAAGGATGGGAAGCTGGAACTGGCGGAAAAGCAGTACAATCTTGTTCTTTCCATAAATCCCTCCTATGCCAGTGCCTGGTATAATCTGGCTTTGCTCCTTAAGCAGAAGGATGATTTTGAATCAGCCGAGAAGGCTTATCGGAAGGCTGTGGATCTTGATCCTGAAAACTCTAAGTACAGATCCGGATTGTCATTGCTCTACTCAATTCAGGGAAGAGGTGCCGAATCTGAGGAGATACTGAAAGAAGCTCTGGATATTAGTCCAGATGATGAGTATCTTCGCTACAAGCTGGCAAAACAGCTGGAAAAAAATGGTGAAATAAATGAAGCAGTAGAGCAGTATCAAAAATTACTGTCACTGAATGAGAATTATACAAAGGGATGGCTGGGGCTGGCCTCTATACAGATGGATCGAAAAAAGTATACAGATGCAGTGGATTCCTATAAGAAGGTAATTGCGATAAATCCGGAAGATGCCTATACAAAATACCTGCTGGGTAAGACTCTTTATTCTATGGAGAAATATGACCAGGCCGTTACCTACTATAACAAGGCTCTTGAGACAATAAAAGATAACAGCTGGATATGGTATCACCTTGGTAAGTCTCAGCAGAAACTGGGAGACAGCAGTGGGGCGGATTTCTCATTTAATAAATCTATCTCCATCAATCCTGGCATGGGAAAGATTATTGTGGACAAACTTGAATATACCGATGATTCTCTGGAATTACTGGAATCAATGATTCTTGATGATCCTGGAAACTACAGTCTCTATATTCAGATTGCCCAGATATATTACCGTGAAGGGGACAATGAAAAAGCTCTTAAAGCTCTCCGGAGTGTAGTTGATCTTAATCCTGATGATCCGGAAGTATGGATTCTTCTGGCAGAAACTGCAATGAAGGGGAATGATAATCTTTTAGCGGAAACTGCCTTCAGAAATGCCAGGAAGCTGAACCCTGCAGACGGGAATATAAGTTTTGCTCTGGCGCTTCTTATCAAGTATCGAGGTGATAATGTTGAAGCTGTAAAGGAGCTTAAATCTGCACTTCTTCTTATGGATGATCAGCTTCCGGGTCTCGTAAAGCTGGGGGAACTATACTATGAGATTCGTGATTATATTAAAGCAGTGGAGACTTTACGGAAAGCAGTAGAGCTCAGTCCTTTTGACAGCTCCATTATATATGACCTGGGAAAGGCATATTATAGAAATAAACAGTACAGGAAAGCCCTTGATGTCTTTAAGAAAAGCACTGCCCTTCGGGGTGACTATGCCTGGGGATATATCTGGCTGGGAAGAACCTATTCCAGGCTTCAAAGTTATACAGAGGCAGAGCAGCAGTACAGGAAATCTATGGAAATTGATCCCTGGTTTATTCAGAGTTACATAAGTCTTGGGGATCTGGCTCTTCTTACTGGCAATACAGGAGCTGCGATTGATTACTACCGTAAAGCACTGGATATCGATCCCCTTCATGCCTCAACAAGAAGAAAGCTGGATAAGCTTGAAGGGTGAGTGTCAGCTCTCTTCTTCCGGATACCAGAGACTCATCTTGTGGGTATAGGCTCTTTTTCCTGCCAGTTTCAGGAAAAAGATACCTGAAAAAAGGAGATATGCAACGTTAATAAGGACTGCAATCCAAAACCACTTATAGTCCCCTGTTATGTAGGTTCTTAAGGGCAGATTGACAGTAAGAATGTAGGGAATTGCAAACACAAAGGTAAGTCCCGAAGCATATGTATAGTCGGTAGCTACAGGGGTTTCAAACTCCGGATCAACAACCCTTAACAGAGCAAGTCCTGTTGATAGGGTACCGGTAGATACTCCAAAAATAAGAAGAGTTCGTAAGAATCTATGATCCCGAAAGATTCTCGAAGAGAACCAGATTGTCGAAAAACCGATGGCTACGGTTCCAATAAGGGATATAGATATTATAGGCAGCCAGTATTTTGATACCATCACCAGTGAAATTGCTGCAATGGCACTGGTAACCATTAGATCTACAGAGAAACCGGTAATCCTGTTCAGTGTCAGATTATCCATTATGTGCTGGGTATCGGTCGCCTTTAAAAATCTTTTCATAAGCAGCCCTATGAGTGCTGCGAAAATAAAGCTTAAACCCCAGAATGTTGCCGCAAGCTGTTCACCGGCAGGACCGATAAACGACAGAACATATTCAAGTCCCGTCAGAAAGAGAAATGCCAGAAAATATCCGAACAGGACAAGAGCCAGGTTCAGGGTCAGAGTATCGATAGCTTCGGTTTCTGTAGTCTGGTAAGATCCTACTTTGAGTTTTCTTCCTTTGGGATGTACTCCCGGACGAAGATCTTTCTGAAGAAGAAATTCAACTTTTTCTTTGGCAATCCAACCCTTTTTTATTCCGTAGTTTATTATAAAAATTCCTCCAAAGCTGCAGAGAATAAAACCAATGGCGGCAAATGTAAGTCCCACACTTCCTGCTCCTTCCACCCCGAATGCAGTCCAGCTTTTACCTATTGAATATGCCTGACCGGGTCCCTGGGAAAAACCCAGGGGAAGGAGATATCCAAAACTGTGATAAAGATCGGGCATAATGGTCTGAATAAAGAAAAATGTAAGAATAAGACCTATAAATCCCTGTATCCCAAATTGAAACAGTACCGAAAGGGTTGTACCGAAAATTCTTCCTTTTGCTACATTTTTTTTAGGAGGAGCTTTGAGTGCCAGTGCAACAAATGAAAGGGAAAGAAGGTGGTATGCCATCTCTCCCAGATCAACCGAGGAAAGACCCATTCTGGGAAGAACAAAATTATACAATGGAAGGAGTATAAAACCTGCAAGGAGGGAGTTTGGAATAAGGTATCTTTGAAAGAAACCAAATCTGGCCCGGATCCAGGTTGCAAGGATTAACCCCGAGGAGATTATCCCCAGGTTTATGAACATTGTCCACTGAATAGTCATTTAATACCCCTTTCAGTATATAAAAAATCTGATATAATTAATACATGAATCTGTCAATTTTACAACCAAATTAATCTATTCGGAGTACCTATGCATGGAAGCAGAGAGGAAGTTGCTATAAATCATCGCTTTTATAATACAGTTAAGCCTTTATTGA
>JAJRQE010000242.1 GCA_024280415.1 Spirochaetota bacterium
GACAAAAAATACCTTCCAGTTATTTTCAATGACAGTATGTTCAATACGGAGATTTGGTGTAAAGCTATGATTAACAAATCTAAGAATACTGCCGGCAGAACCGGCATTTATCTCTAATTCCGGCAATCCAGGGATTGTATCAGGATAATCCCAAGCATATTCTGTTTCTTCTGCAATATTCTTATCTGCTGAATCCATAACCAGAGCTTCCTTAATAATTCCCGTATATTCTCCTATAAGCACACCTGCTACTATCGGCTCAGCCGCAAAGAGTCCATAACCAATAGAATCATCTATCTTTTTTATATAGCAGTGGGCATAATTATTATCCCTCAATTTTTTACCGTATTTCTCTTCTAAACGGGAAAACTCATCAAAATTATCTTTGAAATAGGGCGTAGTTCTGGGATCAAAGGTAATTTTTTCTGTGAATAAAAATTCATTAGTATTAATTTTACGAACTCCCAGCTTTTTAAAAAGTAAATTAAAATCCTTCTCTGTTTTATACAGTTCCATAAGATAATTTCTTCCTTATCTTCCATTTGCGGAATTTCCAAACTTGCAGGTACTACCTGTTATAGATATACTATAATAACCGGATAATTAGCAGACTATTTAGAGGATGTAAATAAAAATATGAACAAAGGCTATACACAAATATATACAGGAAACGGTAAGGGAAAAACTACCGCTGCACTGGGACTTGCACTACGGGCAAGTGCCTATAACAGAAAAATATTTATAGGACAGTTTGTTAAGGGGATGAAGTACGGTGAACTTGAATCCATAAAAAAATTATCTGATAATATTACTCTGAAACAGTTTGGAAGGGACTGCTTTATTTTTAACAACCCTGAACCGGAAGATATTGAGATTGCAAGAAATGGGTGGGATATTGTTTCAGGTATTATTAAAGAAAACAGTGTTGATATTTTAATTCTCGATGAGATTGGGATTGCAATCCACTATGGGCTTATCAGCTCTGAAGAAGTTGCAGCACTGATAAATAATAAACCAAATGAAATGGAACTTATTCTGACAGGACGAAAAATACCTGAAGAGCTCTTTGAACTGGCAGATCTCGTTACAGAAATGAGAGAAATAAAGCACTACTATACGAAGAATGTTCCTGCCAGAGAGGGAATTGAATTTTAGTTAATTCCCAGTTACTGCATTGAGATCGCAAAAAATCCGCATCCATTTTTTCTTGCTTTCCTAAAGCGATCAGGTAATAATGGACACTAGGAGACTTTAATGGAATACCGTATACTCATAATAAATCCCGGATCTACATCGACTAAATTTGCTGTCTATGACGGTAAAGAGGAAAAACTATTAATTACCATTAGACATAACCATGAGGATCTTAAACAATTTAGTACAATAGGAAGTCAATTTTCTTTCCGAAGCAATCTCATTAAAGATGCCCTGAAATCTGCAGAGATTCCTGTTTCGTCACTGAATTGTGTAATTGGAAGAGGAGGGCTTCTCCGATCAATATCAGGGGGAGTCTGGATTGTAAACGATTTAATGGTCAGAGACCTGGAGAAGGGAGAAAGGGGAGAACATGCTTCCAATCTTGGTGGACTCATTGCCCGGAGTATAGCAGAAAAAGCAGGTGTCGACAGTTTTATTGCAGACCCTGTTGTAGTAGATGAAATGAACGAAATGGCACGAATTTCAGGTCTCCCTGAACTACCCAGATTGTCTATTTTCCATGCCTTGAATCAAAAAGCAACTGCCAGGAGAGCTGCCCTGGAACTGGGAAAACTTTATGAGGAGTGTAATTTTATTGTTGCACATATGGGGGGGGGTATTTCTGTAGGAGCCCACTTAAGAGGGAAAGTTACAGATGTAAACAATGCGCTGAACGGTGAGGGACCTTTTTCACCGGAAAGAAGCGGAACCCTTCCTGCCGGTCAGCTTGTTGAACTATGTTTTTCCGGGAAATTAACAAAGAACGAAATAATGAAAAAGCTTAAAGGAGATGGGGGACTAACAGCATATCTCTCCACTGCCGACGGATCTCTGGTTGAAGAATTAATTGAAAAAGGGAATCGTAAAGCAGAATTAATATTCAACTCCATGGCCTATCAGATTTCTAAAGAAATTGGTGCTTTGGCAGCAGTTCTATCCGGAAATGTAGATGGAATTATTCTTACAGGAGGTCTTGCACACAGCAAACTTCTCATGGAAAAAATCAAAACCAGCATCAGTTTCATTGGAAAAATCTTTATCTATCCCGGGGAAGATGAAATTGAAGCCCTCAGAGATGCAGCTCTCAGAGTCCTCCGGGGAAAAGAGTTAGCAAAGGTATATCAGGATAATTAGAAAGGCCTCTGCGCATATCAACCTTAAGGGATGATCCTCCGCATCCAACCCCGGAGGAACATATAGTCAGAAGAAGGTTTTTGTCTTTTCTTTCAGAAACCATCTCCTTCATCATCGCAACGGCTGCTTCTGTAATTTTATACATGGCTCTCTCCTTAATTTAGTACAGAGGGATGCTCTTTAACAACAAAAAGAATTAGGAAAGAACTGACAAGTCCGGCAATTAAACTGATAAACGACAAACCGAAAACCCCAATATGATAGTATGACAAAGGACCCAATGCAGAAGCTAGAGTAATTCCAATCAGACCAAAGGTTGTACTCAGACTCATAATTTTTCCACGCTCTTCAGGAACCTGCTCACTCAGAAGTGCCAGATTACTGACAGTTGCAAATTCAAAAAAAATTCTCGGAATCATCAAGCCGAAAATGGCAAGATAGAGACTGGTATTTAGGAAAGGCAGTAAAAGATAACCGGCAGTCATACCGATAACCCCGATTGCCACACTTTTTTTCTTTCCAATTTTATCTACAGCAACACTTACATATACACTAGCTATTAAATCACTTATTCCGAAAACCAATGCAATCATACCTAAAAAGGAGGGACTCAAACCATATTTATCATGGAGCCACCCACCGTGAATTATCATAATATGCATAATCGAGAACATGTTCAAACCCTGAACTACTATTGTCCCCCATGCTGATTTTGCATTTGGACCAAGATTAAAAAAAAGTGATATCTTCTTTCCCAGAGAGAGTCTCTCTTTCGGCTTGCTCTTAAGAGAAAGCCCCTTTTGTCCAGGAAGTGTCATATATACCATGGATGCAAAGACCAGGAGTACACCCAGTAAAATAAAGGGAGTCCGCCATGAAATCTCCTCGATCAAGTATCCGGCAATAAAAAGACCTACAATCCCTGCAAGAGCCCATGAATATTCCACAATACCAATACCTCTGGCTCGCTTTTCATAGGGGAGCCTGGAACTTAAATAAGCATGTAGATTAGGTGTAAACCCGGCCTGCCCTATTCCAGTTACTATCATTGCCGCGATAAATATACTGCTGTTCCAGGAAAACCCGGCAATAAGCATACCAATTCCGGTAATCAGGAGTGAGATAAGCATTACTTTCTTATATCCGATTTTATCCGCCAGGCTCCCTATAAGCGGTGCAATGATTCCCACCAATCCTCTTAGAGCTACGACTCCTCCCATTGAAACAACGCTGATACCCACTCCTGCAGCAATAATAATTAAGAAGGGATTAAACAGCTGAATTGTTGTATCGATTAATAATTTTGCACCTACTCCCAAAATTATAAGATACGTTATTCTCTGATTTATCGGTTTCTTATACAATTATATTTTCCTTTATAATTATGGTTCGTATAAAATCACTTTCCTAAAAGTCCTGTAAATGCAGATCCGCTACATTTTTGAATTCACCTTCAGTATGTACTCAGAATATTTCTTATCTGATTCAAGAATGTGATTCGTAAGCCAGGAAATTAAAAAATCTGCTATATTCTCCGGAAAAATATAACTTTTATCCTGATTAAGCTGAAGTACTTCTTTTGTTAATTTAAGATGCTCTTTCTTATGATCCCTCAGCCCTGGATACTTATGAAGCACCATAAATGCTTCTTCATTACTAAAATGCTCCCTGGTATATTCAATTAGGTTATCAAAAGTAGATTTAATCGTCAGATCCTCATCGTTGGTATGTATGGCACTAAGAAAAGTATTTATAAGATTTATAAGCTTCCTGTGTTCCTTGTCCAGTTCAGGGATACCTATTGAGTATGAATCATTCCAGGAAACCAGTTTATAAGTTCCTGCCTCCGGTTCATCTTTCTTATCATCCAGATTATCCAGAAGATCTTCATCTGTTTCGTCATAGATCAGTAAAAGAACAGATTCATTTTTTAATACAGGAGTTTCCGGTTTTGGTTTACTCACTCCACTGCCGTTAATGTGCTGTATTTTTACTGCCTCTGCTGCATTAGTGGATAAGAGTATTTCCCCAATTGTTGTGGAGTCATTTTTAAAGTGACGATACATTTTAAGGGAATACCCCATAATACCACTGGTTGTAACTTCCAGATGATTTGCCTCATTATCCTTTCCATATTCAGAAATTATAAGTTCTGCCATCTGCTGTCCGCCAAGTTTCAAAGGATAGATTACTGAATTTGCCCCAGCCCTAATCATCCTCTTTTCTCCATCCGATTTATATCCCCTTGCAAGTATCAGAAGGTCGGGGTTCAGCTCCCTGGCTGCCAGGGAAACATACATATTCAGAGAATCATCTCCAAGACAGTTAACAATTCCCCTTGCTTCCTTTATTCCAGCTTCCAGAAGGGTTGCATCGTAAGTAGCCTTTCCCACAACTACAAGGTATCCTTCCATTGTTGCAAATTCTGCAATCTGCTCACTATTTTCAATTACAACAAAAGGAATTTCTGCCTTTTTAAGAACAGAGCTGATGGCACTTCCTATACCACCGTACCCGCAGATTATATAATGATTCTGAATTTTACTAATTTTTTTTCTCATTTTACCTGCTCCGTATATTGCCTTAAAATTTTTTTCAATAAAAACCCTTGCGAGCTGGGATGCAAGAATAGCTGCAGTACTAAGCCCTAGAATAATAAAAAAAGCGGTAAATAACTGACCAGAAGGAGACAGAGGTCTCACCTCACCGTAACCAACAGTTGTGATAGTTATTATGGTCATAAAAAACGCTTCAAGAAGGGTCCAGCCATCCTCAATAAAATAAAAACCAAACGTTCCAACAAGGAAAACAAAAAGAATAATTAATAACTGTAATTTTTTACTCATTTATACACTCTAGGAGCATCAGAAATACCATTTTGTAATGCTATTGAATTTTATTTAAGAAGTCAAACAGAAAATTTACAATGGAATTAACCATAAAACCTCAAACAGAAAAAAGACTGCCCATTGAAACGGACAGTCTTTTGCAATAAATAAACAGGATTAAATGTTTAGAAAAGACCTGTAACCTTACCGGTATCAGTATCTACATCGATTCTCCTGAATGCCGGATCTGAAGCAGTTCCTGGCATAAGCTTAATTCCACCAGCAACAGGTACAATAAATTCTGCACCCTGGTAGATAAGAACATCCTCAATAGGAAGGATCCAGCCCTTGGGTCTTCCCTTGAGAGAAGGTTCATGGGAAAGACTAAGGTGAGTCTTGACCATACAGGTTCCCATGGGAGCAAGTTCTGCATCTTCCTGAATTTTTTTAAGTTTAGCTTCTGCTTTTTCAGAATATGTTACACCATCCGCACCATAAACCTCTCTTGCAATTCTTTCTATTCTTTCCTTATGAGGTGTTGCAGCCTCATAGAGAAATTTAAAGTCCGGTTTTTCTTCACATGCAGCAATTACTTCTTCTGCAAGTTCCTTTGCTCCTGCGCCACCAAACTGCCAGTGAGTGGAAACTGCAACTCTTGCACCAACAGCTTTGACAGCCTTTTTAACCAAATCAATTTCACTCTGCTTGTCTGTATAGAAGCTATTTATACATACGACAATCGGAATACCACTCTTCTTCACCGTCTCAATATGAGCCATCAGGTTTTCCATTCCCTTTTCCACCAGCTCAAGGTTCTCTTCCACATATGCAGAATCAAGAGGTTTTCCAGGAACAACCTTTGGACCGCCACCATGCATCTTCAAAGCCCGGATAGTAGCCACTATTACAGATGCATTTGGAATAAGACCGGAATATCGGCATTTTAGGTTCCAGAATTTCTCAAATCCAATATCTGCACCAAACCCGCTCTCTGTCACATGATAGTCTGAAAGTTTAAGGCTGAGTTTATCTGCAATAATAGAAGACTGACCAATTGCAATATTGGCAAAAGGACCAGCATGCACAAGTACCGGCTGTCCTTCCACAGTCTGCATAAGTGTAGGATTAAGTGTTTTAACCATAATTGCAGTCATAGCCCCTGCAACCTCAAGGTCATCACAGGTTACAGCTTCACCCTTTTTATTGTATGCAACAGCCATCTTACCAATTCTGGCTCTCATATCCTTAAGATCACTTGCAACTGCAAGAATAGCCATCAATTCTGAAGAAACAGTAATCTGAAAACCACTCTTCATCATGAAGCCATCCATCTTCCCGCCTATTCCCATGATAATTTCACGGAGAGCCTGAGCAGAAAAGTCAATTGCCCAGCCTATTGCAGGATTTCGTGGATCAATATTTAAACGTTTAAGGTTTTTCTTTCCAAGAGTAATGTCACCATAGTTGAACTCGTGCTGAATTCTTGCTGTCATTGCTGTCATTGCAAGATTATGTGCATTTGTAATGGCATCAATATCACCGGTTAGGCCCAGACTAAAATCTGTCAGAGGAACACACTGGGAAATCCCTCCTCCTGCTGCAGATCCCTTGACATTAAAAGTCGGTCCACCTGAGGGCTGTCTGATTGCCCCGGAAACTTTTTTACCCAGAGCACCAAGACCTTCCACAAGACCCATCGTTGTAGTTGTTTTACCCTCACCAAGAGGTGTGGGATTTATTGCAGTAACCTCGATATATTTACCGTTTGGTTTATTTTCGAGACGCTTCATTATTTTCTGATAGTCAAGTTTTCCCAGATAGTGTCCGTATGGCAGCAGTTCCTCTTTTTCGAGTCCAAGTTCCTCTGCCAGCTGCGAAACAGTTTTCATTGTCTTTTCCGCTTCTGCAGCAACTTCCCAATCTTTCATTTTGGTGGGATCAAGTTTTATTGGTTCGCTCATAATTTCTCCTATATAAATGATAAAAATTTTATTCCGTAACTCCATAATATACTGAAAACTTAAAAACTACAATTAAAAATTATGTAATAAGCAAAAATAGTATATTAAACCTATGTAAACCATAATTTTATGAATTTTTATTGTACTATCTTGTTATTTTTTGCATCTTCATACACTTTAAATCAGGAAACAATCTATTAAATCATTATAGTTCAGAGAATTGTGAAAACCCTGGTAATTCTATAAACGAGAATTTCTGTCAGATTCAGGTCTGTAATTCAAGTAGGCATCAGTATTGTTCCCAAAGTATCTCTGAATTGTTTTTGCCTTGGATTCCCCTGTATTAACTATCAGAAGCATTCCAGGGGTTCGCCTGAATTCAATGTCAGATCCGATAGAGACAAACCGGGCTCCAAGTTTATGATACTGCCTGACCAGTACAGGAATCCCCTTGCCTTCAGGTTCTATTGATTTGATAATATTGTCAAGTTCTTTAATTCCTGGATTTCTGGCGGCTATATACTCCTCCACCTCAGGATGAATTTTTATATCAATATCTGTCATCGGCCTTACAATATTTTTTTCCCCTACAAGAACCCGATGAATAATTGCTACTGACCTCGGATCGTAGATATTACTCAGAGAGACGGTTCCATACAGATATCTGTAATGGGGATTCCGAACCATAACCTCCCCAATTCCCCGCCAGAGAAGAAAAAAACCATAGATACTTTTCTGCTCCCTCTTTATAAGAAAAGAACGCCCCATTTCGACACCCTGCTTAATTTTTTCCAGAAATTCTCCTTCAAAATTAAACATTTTTGAAAGGTAAATATCCTTCATATCACCATTTTTCAGCAGTCTGTCAATTTGCCCCATTCGATATGCACCTATAATTTCCTCATTTTTGTTATCCATAATAAAAAGCTGTGTATAGGTAAAATCAAACCGATCAGTATCTCTTTCTTTCCCGCTCCCCTCCTTCATCTCCCTGAAGGTAAGTTCCCGGAGACGGGTAATCTCTCTGACAGTATTTTCAAGCTGATCATAATAACCGTAATATACAGAGTAATGCTTAAAATCAAGAAGATGCTGCTTTTCAGGAAGCGTTGTAAGTTCCTCCTTTATCAGACTATATGGGACAGCAGATATTAATCCGGGAAGATCAGTAATATCTGCTTCTACCTGCCTCCGAAAAATATATTCAGGATCCTGAAGGTAGGCCTGCATTCTTAAAAAATCAGTATTTTTTCTACTGCTGTCCATTAACTGATCAGGATTAATAATATTACCGGAATAGATATTTACCATCCTGTTTTTCATCTTCACTAATTCCCTGGGAAGCATTAGAAGACGAAACCTAAAGTAAATCCTGCCCATAAAATAAAATAATCTACTGTTATAACCCTGAATAAAAATTGGCAGTACCGGAGTATTGGTATTTCGGCTTAGTTTTGCAGCAATCCTGTTCCAGTCTCCATCCGTAATTCTCTTTTTCCCCTTTCTGTAATAGGCAACCTTACCGGCAGGGAAAAGAACCAGAATACCTTTATTGTCCAGGTGTTCCCGACAGGCTCTGATAGATGATATATTTTTGTAGTTAGAGGTCTTAAGGGGATTGGTAAACAGAAAAAAATTATCCATTTCTTTAATCAGGCTTAGTCCGGAATTCGCCATAAACTTAAGATCTTTTCTGACACCCGAAATAACATCTGCCAGAATTATACCTTCCAGTCCTCCAAAAGGATGATTACTCACAATAATAAAGGGACCCTCATGGGGAATTTTATCAATCAAATTGTTATTGAGGCAGTAGTTAACATTTAATTTATCCAATGCCCGGTGAACAAAGTTCTCCTTACTCAACCCTTCAAGATTACTTTCGGTGTAGAATCTTTCCAGCTTTCTGAATCCTAAAATTCTATCTATCAGAGAGCCGAAAATACGTAATAATATTTTCAGCCAACCTCTGGCAGGAAAAGCGGAAATCCTGAAATTTGATTTTGAAACTTTATTGATCATACATGAATAATAATTGCAGAAGATAAAAAGAATCAAGTATTTATTTAATAAGGAGCTTTTAATGTAATAATCCTGCTACAGCAGCACCAATCAAAGGGGCATCATCCAGCTGACAGAACTCGAAATATTTGTTTTTTTCAAATCCAAGATAGGACTTTAAATAGAACTCTGTTCTGAATTTAAGAGCTTTTGTTTTATAGAAAGTGGTGCCGTCAGCAACAATACAGACTGGTAAGGTAGGATCACTACCACTGCCTGTCTTAAGGACTACTCCTGCAAGATGTGCAGCCGTTAATCTTGCAGCCCTCTCTATAAGCTGATCCAGGATAGTGTAGACCTTTATTCTATCGGAGCCGGTTCTGCACAGCATAGCAACAGGATTAAGAGTATTGCCAGGAGAATTTAAAAACCCATCAATTACTGCCGGATCCAGTTGCTTAAGATTCAAAAGACCTTTTCCAAGTTCTTCTGAAAACAACCTGTCTTCGGCTGCTTTTTTCAAAACAGTCAGAGCCAGGGACCCCTGATAGGCTCCGGAAATCATTTTTTCAAACAAGCCTTCATCGGGTTTATCTGTGGTTAAAACAAATTCCTTATCAAGAACCCCGCCCCTATAGAGGGAAAACTGCCCGCTTTCCATATTAATTGCCTGACTCTCAGTACTTTTTAAATTTTCCAGTTTTTTGATATTGGAATTTCCCTCTATATAGCAGCAGTTCGTACCTGTACCAAGTATAAAGCCAACATAGGTGGAATACTCTTTTGCCTGAGCCTTTCCAGCAAGAAGAGTTGCTACAGTATCATTCAGTACTACAATATTCTTCTTATAATCCATATTCTTGCGTGCAAGAGCTTCCAGCAGATTTTCACCTATCATGCTGCCCTCAACTTCCGGAGCTTTTACTTCCTTAACAAAACGTATAAGCCGGCCGTCTCCGGATGGATAGATCTCTGTGGGATAAGAGAAGCAAAACCCAATTTTGCTGCTGCTGTCAATAAGATCCCCCATGGAATCTGCTATCCGGTCAAAAAACTCCAGCCGACTAACTTCCCCTTCTCCATTTGTCCCTGGCATGGGAAATTTCTTGTAATGTGAGATGGAAGGTTTTTTCCTTTCACTGAACTCTACAACTGCAACTCTGAAATTTGTCCCCCCGGCATCCAGAACAATTACCGGTTCCCCTGTCGGAATATTCTGTTCCGTACCAATGTATGTTGGAATCATCATTAGAGAAGATTCTTTTCCTGATAACCCACGTTCCATCTCTTTGAGAAACTTACTGCTTACATCTTCAATAGAAACCTGATCCGAATCCATATAATAACTCTTCAAAAAATTAAGAGCTTTTTCAATATCATTATTCATTATTTATATCTCTTCCTGTATGGAGTTTTATTTCAGTTTAAAAAATGTTCCATAAACTTTTCCATCTGAAAATGTTCATTAAACATATCTTCAATCTCTCTGATCTTCTTCTTATCGTAGAGCTGAATCTTTGTATTTTCAAAGGTATAAAAAAGTTTCCTCTCTACAGTCTGAGTATTGTCTTCAAGAAGAAGAGTCGGAATCTTCGATTTGTTTATTTCCATAAGATTTTCATCTTTCAGACCTCTTTCAGGAATAACACACGAAATAACCAAACCTCCAATAGGCTTCGAAAGCTTATTGCTGTATTCGATAATTTTTTTTATTCTACCCCTGGATCCTGCGGCAATGACAACAATATCTCCGCTATGGAGAAATTTTTCCAGATCAAGGTATTCCTCCTGAAGGCTGATAATTTTTATTGATCTGCAGGTCTGGTGCCATGGCTCAGTTTCCGGATCACCAAAGACTTTGGCTTCTTTCAGGTGTTTCTTAACAACAGCCATAGAGGGGTTTGGAAGATCCTTAATAGAAGGAAGATAACCGTAGATGCTTAAAGGATCTTTAAACCCCGGATACATCTCCTGCAGAAGTCTCTCGGTTATAAATTCTTTGACTGTGGATATTTTATTGGGTATCAGTCTATTGAAAAGGATTCCCCTGACATTACTCTTCATATATAAAAAATAGGAGAGATCCACTTCCAGCATATCCAGAGCTTTACCTATACCCCCTCCTGAAATATACAGAATATCTGCACCAATCAAATTCCCCACATGTGCATTTGACATTCTGACAATTCCACCTACACCAGGATGACCAGTACCCTCTGCTATAATAATATCTTTATTGGACATTGATTCAAAGGAGGCTTTTATCGAACTTGCAAATTCTCCGGAGATCTTATCTTTATCACTGTTCTTAAGATAGGATTTAGTAAAACCGGAACCAAGCTGAACAGGAGAAAGATCCTCAAGCTTCATATCCGGAATACCGCAGAATTTCTCTATTACCTTAACATCCTTATCAACTTTTGCTCCTCCCGATAACTGTATAAGCTCCTGCCCAACAGGTTTGATATAACCTATTTTCTCAGGAGAGATATACTTTCTTAAAAGAGAAATCAAACCGATACTTGCTACAGTTTTACCTGCATGCTGTCTGAAACCTGTTATATATACAATTTTTGGAGCCATAAATCCCCCCTTGCCTTCCGGTAAAAGAATACCTTAAACCCGACTAATTCACAAGCGTGATTTTTTTTGTAATTAAAGGAAAAGGCTGTATTTATTAAAAAATCTGCTGATCCAAACAATAGGTATGGGGTTAATGCCGAGAAACTCAACCCGGCCTGCAGAGACTCGGATGCGTTTTTTATCATTGTATATTAGGAACGTTAATACCAATTTTCACTGAAGGAGGAGTGGTTAACCTCTCCTCCTTCACCTACAGAACACTTTACTTTGAAACTATCTCAATTTTCCGGGGCTTTTCAGATTCCCTTATATCAAGAGATATATTTACTATTCCGTTTTTTACAGCACCCTCAATTTTATCCTTATCGATAGTATCATCAAGGGTAAAGATATTTCGGTAAACACCCTCTTTCATCTCATGAATCCTATACTTTCCAGCCAGCTGACCGGTGCTTTTAACACCTTCTACCATAAGATGATTTCCCTCTACCTGAATGTTTAAATCTTCTTTTGAAACTCCAGGCATTTCCAAATCAAGAAACATCTTATATCCGGTTTTATAGATATTATACCTTGCTGCAAAATATCTCTGTTCATTTATCTCTTTCTCAGACATCTTTTCTACCTCCTACTGAATTTTTACAGAAATCTGTCTTGGTTTTGCTTCCTCTTTTTTTGGAAGTGTTATTGTAAGAATTCCATCTTTTAATTCTGCACCGATTTTCCCTGTATCTGCTGAATCGGGAAGAGAAATAGTCCGCTGGAATGTCCCTGTCCAGCATTCCTTCTTAAAGAAAGATCTATGCTTTTCATCTGATCCGGATTTTTTCTCACCCTTAATGGTAAGAACATTGGAAATAACTGTCACCTCCATATCCTTGAGCTCAATTCCCGGGAGTTCACAGCGAACTGTAAAATTCTGGTCACCTTCAATTACATCCAGTGAAGGAGCTAGATTCCTGTCAAACAGCCCAGGAGTTGATGGAGCTCTGTCAATATCAAAGAGCTCATTGATCTCATCCTGCAGAGTTCTCAATCCATTCCATGGATCATAAAGATCTTTATTTTTCCATTTAACTATTGCCATTTTGGGCACCTCCTGAAATATATATTTATACTAATAATTAGCATAACCCATGCCAAGTTTTATAAATAATACAGATAAATTATATTTCCTTACAGTATAACAAGTTACAGATGTCAGTAATTTACAAAATGGAAATGCTATAATTATTAAATGTTTCAATCTGACTTTTTAATAAGAAATTTAATTACTGGAATGTTGAATTTTGACACACTTTTATGCTTCGAGCTGGTTCCGGGTGTGTCATTTTGACATAGATAATTGGATGAGGTTTGTGGTATTCCAGATATTATAATTTTTTATGACTTTAAAAGTATACTATACGTATAATTATTATTATATAAAGGATAGGTAAACTATAATTACAGCAAGTTGGATCAGATCTATTTTCGAAAACTATAACAGCAGCTTGTTTCAAGGAGAATTTCAGATGGAAAACAGTGCATATAAAGTTGCTTTTGTAACAGGAGCATCAAATGGAATTGGAAAAGCAATGGCACAATTTCTTTCCCAAAATGGATACTATGTTTTTGCTGCCGCCAGGAGTCGGGATAAACTTGAGTTGATAAAGTCAGATAATATAGAACCTGTACAATTGGATGTAACTGATTACAGAGCTGTTGACAGAACTATTGAACATATTAAAACAACCAGAGGCAGGTTGGATTTATTGATAAACAATGCAGGATACGGTGTATACGGAACACTCGAAGGTGTTATCCAGGAAGATGCAAGAAAGGGATTTGATGTAAATTTATTCGGCCTTGCATATATTACCCAGGCAGCGCTGCCAGTCATGCGAAGTCAGAATAATGGAATGATCATAAATGTTTCTTCGGTGCTTGGGAAAATTTCATTACCCTTTCTAGGATGGTATGCGGCATCCAAACATGCAGTGGAAGGTCTGACTGAAGCATTAAGATCAGAGGTTAAACCCTTTGGTATAACAGTAGTATTGATTGAGCCAGGGTCGATCAATACAGGCTTTGGACAAATCGCCATGGGAAGCCTGGAGGAATGTAATGACCCTGAAGTGTATAAAAAATACAAAGATTCATTTACAGCAACTGTAAGAAAAAGTAATAAATCAGCGCCAGACCCGGAAGCAGTTATCAGGGAACTTCAGAAAATTATCCGGACAGGGAGACCTAAAGCCAGATATATTGCCGGCAGAGAGGGGAAATTTTTTCTATTCCTAAAAAGTATGATCAGTGACAGAGCCTTTGATTTTATTGTTTCAATGCAGACCAGATAGAAATACAATCCGGCCGAAAGAATTAATTACCGTAATTTAGAAGTGAGGAACACACTCTGCTCCTCACTGTCTGAATTTATTTTTTTCCTGTGAGCTTAATAATATGAAATCCGAACTGGGTCTGAACAAGATCACTGACAGATCCGACACCCATCCTTTTTACGGCCTGTTCAAATTTTGGAACCATTTTTCCTTCTCCGAACCAACCCAGATCCCCACCCTTGGATTTACTTGGACAGGTGGAATAATCCCTGGCAACAGATTCAAATCTTGCTCCCTGCCTGATTTTGCGAAGCAATTCCTGTGCCTGTCCACGGTTTTTTATCAAAATATGGCTAGCTCTCCATTCCATTTTACACTCCAATCTATCGAATCAGGGTTGTTTATATATACAAAATTCACTAATTTATGAAAATGTTCAAGACTTCTTCTTTAAGAAGATTAATTATTTATGATACAATGTTTTTCTGATCATATACAAAATATATTTAACGGACAACTCATGAGTATAAAAAAAACTACCAATTACGATGAAAGCAAGATAAAAACACTAAGTTCCCTGGAACATATACGCCTTAGAACAGGAATGTATATCGGCCGCCTTGGAGATGGATCCAATGTAGATGATGGAATATACATACTCCTGAAAGAGGTAGTAGATAACAGTATTGATGAATATATCATGGGATTTGGAAACAGGATAATTGTAAAATGCGAAAAAAATACAATAAAAGTCCGGGACTACGGCAGAGGGATTCCTCTGGGAAAGGTTATTGAATGTGTATCGGTAATTAATACCGGGGCAAAATACAACGATGAAGTTTTTCAGTTTTCTGTAGGTTTGAATGGTGTTGGAACAAAGGCGGTAAATGCACTGTCAGGAAGATTCAGGGTTGTTGCATTCAGAGATGGAAAGTATTCCGAAGCAATATTTGAAAGGGGTGTTCTTATTTCAAACCGGAAGGGGAAGAAAGAAGATGAAAAAGACGGCACATTCATGGAATTTACTCCGGATGAAAAAATCTTTGGTGAGTATACTTTTAATGATGAATATATTGAACAACGGATGTGGATATATGCCTGCTTAAACTCCGGACTGTCTCTTGTTTTTAATAAAAAGAAATTTATCTCAAAAAATGGTCTTTTTGATTTTCTAAGTGCAGAAATAGGGGATTCCAACACTCTGTATGAAGTTGGATTTTCAAAGAATAAAAGAATTGAATTTGCTTTTACCCACACAAATAACTACGGGGAAACATATTTTTCATTTGTTAATGGACAGTTCACAAGTGACGGAGGGACTCATCAAAGTGCCTTCAGAGAAGGACTTCTTAAAGGGGTAAATGATTTTTTCCAGAAAAACTATTCAGGAATTGATGTCAGGGAGGGTGTTGCAGGCGCCATTGCCGTTAAACTACAGAATCCGGTTTTTGAAAGCCAGACCAAGAATAAACTGGGCAATACAGAAGTCAGGAGCTGGATTATTCAGGATGTAAAATCTGCTGTTGTGGATTTTCTTCACAAGAACAGCACAGCGGCAAAAAATCTGGAAGACAAGATAATAAATAGTGAAAAACTTCGGAAAGAACTTAACGCAGTAAAGAAGGAAGCTAAGGAAGCAGCGAAAAAAATAGCCCTGAAGATCCCGAAACTGAAGGACTGCAAGTATCACCTCTGGGATAAAAACGGAGAAAACTCCACTCTCTTTATAACTGAGGGAGCTTCCGCTTCGGGATCAATGGTTTCTTCCAGGGATGTTTACACTCAGGCAATTTTCTCCCTTAGAGGTAAACCCCAAAACGTATTCGGAAAAAAGAGAGCAGATATTTACCGTAATGAAGAGCTCTACAATATGATGATGGCTCTGGGAATCGAAAATGATATTGAAAATCTCCGTTATGGACGGATTGTAATTGCCACTGATGCAGATTTTGACGGGTTTCATATTCGAAATCTTCTATTGACCTATTTTCTTAACTATTTTGAAGAACTGGTAATAGCCGGACGTATTCATATCCTGGAAACACCTCTGTTCAGGGTAAGAAATAAGAAAATAACAAAATACTGCTACAATATAAAAGAGCGGGATGCAGCATTGAAGGAGATCAGTTCTCCGGAAGTAACCCGGTTTAAGGGGCTTGGAGAGATATCTCCAAAGGAATTCGGTCAGTTTATAGGAAAAAACATGCGTCTGGTGGGAGTAGATATAAAAGCTGTGAAAGATATTCAGGATATTATGCAGTTCTATATGGGAAAAAATACTCCTGAAAGAAGAGAATATATAATGGAGAATCTTGTTTAATGAGTTATGTAAAAAAAATATACGAACAGAATTTTATAGAATATGCCTCCTATGTTATCAAGGACAGGGCTATTCCCGATATTCGTGATGGGTTTAAACCGGTACAAAGAAGGATTCTTCACTCTCTCTTCGAAATGGATGACGGGAAATTTCATAAGGTTGCAAATGTTGTCGGCAGCTGCATGAAATACCATCCCCATGGGGATGCATCGATCTATTCTGCTCTGGTTGTTCTGGCAAACAAGGATGTTTTTATTGAAAAACAGGGAAATTTTGGAAATATATTTACCGGGGATGTGGCCTCTGCAGCAAGATATATAGAATGCCGGCTTCTCCCTTTTGCAAAAAAAATCCTCTACAGTCCTGCAATTACAGAATATGAAGAGTCCTATGATGGAAGGAACAGAGAACCTGTTGCATTTCCATCAAAAATTCCGGTTCTTCTCATTCAGGGAGCAGAGGGAATAGCGGTAGGAATGGCTACAAAAATACTTCCCCACAACTTTAATGAGGTCCTGGAAGGGGTAATTGCTTCTCTTCATGGAGAATCATTTCAACTTTTCCCCGATTTTATCGGTGGAGGGTTCATTGATATATCAGACTATCAGGATGGTCTGGGAAAAGTTCTGGTAAGAGCAAAATTCGATACATCCGACTCAAAAAAAATTATTATCAGAGAAATCCCCTTTGGAACCACGACAGAATCTATTATTACTTCCATTGAAAATGCAGCCCGAAAGGGCAAGATAAAAATAGGAAGTATAAATGACTTTACCACCGATACAATCGAGATTGAAATTAAACTTCCCAGAAATATCCATACAAATGATGTTGTAGATGCATTGTACGCCTTTACTGATTGTGAAAATTCAATTTCAATTAACCTGCTTGTTATTAAGGACAATATTCCCACAATAATGACAGTTACAGAAGTTATTAATTATCATGCAAAGCAGCTTCTTAAGATACTTAAAGCAGAATTGAAAGTAACGGAGGGAGAGCTTAAGGATAAAATCCATGCACGAACACTGGAACGTATTTTTATTGAAGAGCGTATCTATAAAGATATTGAGGATAAATCGACCAGTTCAGGAGTTAAAAAAGCCGTTGTTAACGGTTTCATACCATTTGAAAATGAGATTAAAAGGGAAATTACAGAAGAAGATGTAGAGAGACTTCTGAAAATACCAATACGCAGAATATCACTCTATGATATAAACAGGGCAAGAAAAGAGATCGAGGAACTTAAAGCAAGGTTGAAAGAGATAAGGTTTAAGCTTAAAAATCTGACCGAATATGCTGTATCTTTTCTCAACGAAGTACTGGCAGAAAACAGGAACCGGTTTAAACGGAAAACAAAGATAACATCTTTCCGGAAAATTGATGCCAGAGAGGCCGCTAAAAGAGATATTGATATTTACTATGATGAGGAAACAGGGTATCTGGGTACCGATGTAAAAACTGGTAAATCTATGTTTAAAGTTTCTGACTATGATCGAATACTCATAATCAGGAAAAACGGCATATACTCTGTTACAGCTGTACCCCACCGATTATTTGTAGATAAGGGGATGCTCTTCTGCGGTAATGCAGACAGGGAAAGTCTTGGAAATATTGTATTCTCTGTACTATATCAGAATAAGAAAACTAAATATATGTTCTTAAAACGCTTTAGAATTGAAAAATTTATTATGGATAAGTCGTATCAGATTGTGCCTGATGAAAATAAGCTGCTTAAATTAACTATAAAGGAAGATATGGAAGTAGTAATCTCATACATTCCAAAACCCCGGATCAAAATTCTTGAAGAAACTCTGCCCTTAAACAGCTTTCTTGTAAAGAATGTTAAAGCCGGTGGTAACAGATTAAGTACAAAAGAGATAAAATCAATAAAATTCAAGAAATCCAGGAGCTGATTCTAATGGAAAAAAATATACAGATAAGCCCTGTCAGAGAGAGAGTTCTTTTTGAAGACAATCATTTAATTATAGTCAACAAACTGCCTTCAGAAATTATTCAGGGTGATAAGACAGGAGACGAAACACTTGCCGATAAAGTGAAGGATTATTTAAAGGAAAAATACAATAAGCCTGGAAATGTATTCCTGGGAATAGTACATCGTCTGGACAGACCGACAAGTGGAGCAGTTATCTTTGCAAAAACAAGCAAAGCTCTCAGCCGGCTTAACAATATGCTCCGAAACAGAGAGATTAAAAAAATTTACTGGGCAGTTACAGATGCAATGCCCCCGGATGAAAGGGGAACACTTACACATTATCTCATTAAAAATCAGAAGCAGAATAAATCATATGCCCATTCGGACGAAATCCCTGACAGCAAGCCCGGAAGCCTTACATATACCGTTGTAAGAGCAACTGATAAATACTACCTCCTGAAAATCGAACTGCATACAGGAAGACATCACCAGATAAGAGCACAGCTTGCAGCTGTGGGATGCAGAATAAAAGGGGATCTTAAGTATGGAGCATCCAGATCCAATCCTGGCGGAGGGATTCATCTCCATGCCCGTGAATTGACATTCATACACCCTGTCAGTAAAGAAAAAATTGATATAAATGCTCCTGCTCCGTCCGATTCTCTCTGGGATATATTTTCACAACCTTTAAATGATTGATAAGAGAGCCAATTTCAAAACTCCAGGTTTTTGAAATTGGCAAGGATCTTTAGAAAAGTTAAAATGTTACAGAGTAACAGGTTAACTTTTTGACCCCATGACAGCTTCTTGTAAAACAATAGTTTTGCAAGAAGCTCAAGGGGTTAAAAACAAACTGATACCATAGACATTGTAAAATCCTTTAGATATCTTCTTGTAAAAGGATCACTCACAAATTATAATAGAGATGAAAACGGGAAGGATTGGTGAAATGTCAGAACGACAGGATCTGCTGTATATTATTAAAACCTACACTAAAAAGCGAAAGACACCCTCAATAAGTATTATTGATCTGCAGAAACTTTCCGAGAAATGGTCTGTTGAAATTAGAAAAAAAAGATCAGGCTTTACCGATTTTTCAGGATTTTCCACAGAAGCACTCGAACGGATTCTTGAGAAATTAGTATCTGAAGGCCTCTGTTCGGTAGACGGGAGTCCCGGTCACATAGAAAATGTGACCCTTACCGGCTTCTATAAAGACAGTGTAAGAAAAGCATTTGATGAAATCGAACTTGATCCTGAAAAATCATTCCCGGATGAAGCCAGCCTGGGAGGAACGTTTCCCAACGAAATTCTGACAATAATAGATGTAAAAACTGGTTTTCTGGACATACTAAAGACCGGAGACAAGGATAAATCAGGTCTCATCAGAATAAATTTTCCGGATGGAATACGAAGTATAATAATTAATTCAGATATGATAGATCCCGAACTTTTAAAACTCTGTGTCTCAAAATTCCGTCTCTACTTAAGTATTAAAAGAAATCATGACTATATCTTTCATAGAATGCAGGGTATTTTTCAGCATAAAGACCAGATAGTAAAAGAGATGTTTACTAAAATTGTCGGACAGAGAAACCTGGCCATTGCTACAATTATGAACCCGGATGATTTCACTTTTCAATTCTGGTCACATTTCTCATCGCTTATAATAAAAGAATTCCGTGAAAAAAAAGAGAAACTGGAAAGAGAACATGGATTTTCCCAGGCTGCCTATTTTATTGGATTTTACAATCTGCACTTTAAGGTAACAAAACAGGAAAAAAGGGATAAAGAACTCTCCTTTAAAATGGTAGAGATAGGGTTAAGAAAAACTCCTTTCATTTTTTCATTTACAGATATTATGGGGTTTAAGGATAAGAGCGGATTTCCATTGTCGAGAAAAGTGGATCGGAAAGAGCTTGCTGATTATCTCGAAAAAAGGACAACTCCTGTTGAAGAGCAAATAATACCTGATATTCTTAAGTTCAGCACATCATCTGATAAATATATGTTTATGAACAAAGAAAAGTATCTTTCTCTCACACTGCGAAAAATTCAGGAAAACTCCAGGGAACTCCACAATCAGTATATTGAGGAGTGGAAGGATGTTCTTGGCGAATTTAAGCGATTAAAGATGATGACAGACAGAAATCTCTTCAATGAGGATATTGCTCTACGAGTCAGAAATATGGATCCGGTTTTGATGATTCTGATGAAATTTGATCATCTTGTAGTCTGTCTTGAAGAAACAAAACCTCCCAGAGAGGTTTATATAGAAACAGAACGACTCTTTAACAGAAACAGGGATAATTTCAGATCTTTGGATGAAATTTTTCGTCTGGACAGAAGGAGTCTCTATAACGAGGCAAAAACAATGCTGCCTCTATGGAAAACCCTTCCAATACTGGGACCCATAGTAGTATTGCTGAAAAAACTGTTTACTGGTGTTAAAAAGGGAGCCGAAGGGATAAAAGATCCTTCAGACATTGTCAGCAGCTTCGTAAAATCAGGAGAACCCCATTCCCCCCGTAATGCAAACAGGAAAAAATCTTCCGAAAATAAACCTGCCCTCTCTTTTCAGAACGAACCTGAAAAACAGGAAATCCCTTCACCCCAGAGCAGAGCAAAAACCTCGAAAGAGCAACTGGCCAAATATCGTAAAGCAGTGGAAAAGTTAAAAAATCATTACATAGGTGAACAGGGTTCTTTGAAAGAGGAAATATCATCCTCCATTACTGTCTGGAATCCCCTTATGGACGGTAAGGCTAAATCTGATCTTATAGAAGATGTAAATTCAATGATTCGGGATTATATACGGGGTATGAAAAAAGGTTTTGCCCATAAACCCCCGGATATTAGCAGGATACGAAATATAGCTGAGCATCTGGCAGAGAACAGTGCCTTCGAAAAGATCAAGAAAAAAGAAGAATTTATCAGATATATGGAATTATACATTGTGAGTATTCTTGCAAAAAAATAAAAGAAGAATGATAAACTGTTTTTTGTTACACATTCCAAGAGGTTTAAATGAAAATATCATCCAGATCCGCTATAATGCAGGAGAGCCCCATAAGAAAACTTGCGCCCTATGCTGATAAGGCAAAGAAAGAGGGAGTTAAAGTATACCATCTGAATATTGGACAACCGGATATCGAAACACCCGTAAAAATGCGGGAAGCCTATGCAGCAGTCCCTGATATTATCGCCTATGGTCCCAGTAATGGCTTACCAGCTTACAGAAAAAAACTGGCTGGATATTACAGGGGAGTTGGTGTAGATGTCGATCCTGAAAATATATTTATTACAACAGGAGGCAGTGAGGCTATTGTATTTACCCTCATGTCTGCTCTTTCCCCGGGAGATGAAATTCTTATCCCCGAGCCCTTCTATACAAATTATAACGGATTTGCCGCTATGGCAGGTGTTAGTATAGTTCCAGTCACAACTACCATTGATGACGGGTTTCATCTTCCTCCTATTAATCTGTTTAGAGAAAAACTTACAGACAGAACCAGGGCAATAATGTTCTCGAACCCCGGGAATCCAACCGGAACAGTTTTTTCAAGAGAGGAACTGGAAAACCTGATTGACTTTGCAAAAGAAAATGACCTTTATCTTATATCTGACGAAGCATACAGAGAGTTTACCTACGGAGAAAAAAAATCAGTCTCTATTATGGAGTTTCCAGGGATTGAAGACAATGCCGTTTTAATTGATTCTGTTTCAAAAAGATATTCGGCCTGCGGAGCAAGGGTTGGATGTATAGTATCAAAAAACATGGCTCTTCTGGATTTAATCCTGCGATTCGGGCAGGCACGGTTATGCCCGCCTACTGTGGATCAGATAGCTGCAGAAGCGGCAATCGACACACCCGATTCCTATTTTAAAGAGGTTATTACTGAGTACCGGAAAAGGAGGGATTTCGCATTTTCCGAATTAACAAATATTCCTGGTATTATTGCAAAGAAACCGGAAGGTGCCTTTTACATAATAGTATCCCTGCCGGTAAAAAATGCGGAGGATTTTGCAAAATGGCTTCTTTCTGACTTCAGGCTTCATAATGAAACGGTAATGATTGCACCTGCAGAAGGGTTTTATTCAACCCCGGGTCTCGGCAAAAATCAGGTTAGGATAGCCTACGTACTTAATAGAGAGGATCTGGGAAAAGCAATTACAATTATAAAAGAAGCCCTTAAGGTTTATCCCGGGAGAAATTAGCTTTCTGGCATCCTAATAGCCATCTTTAAGACTGACAACTGCTTTTCCTGACCTGCCGTCAACCCTGGCATCCAGAGCAGTCTTAAATTTTATATGCCTTATATATTCGTTCTCTGTCAGAGCAGGAATTCTGTTTAGCAGCTCCGTGTTGAAAATACCATCGTGAACATATGGATTTATGGTCAGATAGGCACATCCCAGAGAAGTAATATTCTGAAAAAAGTGAGTACCCTGACTGGGTTCCACCCTGAAACTACCGGTTCCTGTTTCGGTAATTATCCTTGCATAAGAAATATCTGACCAGGATATCGGGATTCCCAGCCATGGATCTGTCGATCCCAGTCTGCCGGGAACAACAAGTGCATAATAACTGCCCTTTTTAGCAAAATCAGAATTTATATCACTGATCATCTTACCCATAATTTTTGTTTTGCCTGGATCAAAAGATTCCGGCTTTATATAAACAAGATCATAGATATCCGTAAAGGTACCATTCCCCATAGCCTTTTCAGAATAGATTATGACATTATCCATATCCAGATCACTCAGATCGGTGTCTGCCCCCTCAGATCCCTGGACAATAGGTCTGATTTGGAGAAAACTGAAAACCAGGGGATCTCCCTCATCGGTATTCAGATTAACTGCAAATTCAATTTCTATGGGAACATTCATAACATCTCTGCCCATTTTCAGAATCGTCCGTACAATTTCTGAAAGAGGAAACATCGAATATTTAAGTACACTCGAAAAGGTAACTACTTTTCTGCCCTTCCGCCCGATTCCATCCCTGAGGCGGTTATTCTGAAAATCATAGGTGGAAGCCACCATTGTCAAAGAACCATCCTTCTCTGCTTCCTCCAGATCGCATAAAAGCAAATTACCCCCATCTAAATTGTCAGGAGTAAATTTATCAAAACTCATATCCAGGGCATAAAATTTCTTCTGGGTATTTTTCAAAGCAGACTGAGGATCGGAAAGCTGTATTATTTTTTTGGGGTGAAAAGGAGAAAATCTTAGTGAAACACCTCCATCCACCACTGTTTTTCCAAGTCCTAATGCAATATTTACAATTCCTTCGTCAGCCTTCTCCGACCCGACAGGGTAAAAATTCAGAGAACGCGCCACACCGGAAATATTCGGATAACATTTATTTCCAAATACATTCCCGGTAATTTCCTGAATTATAACTGCCATTTTTTCATCTTCGATAATATTATTGGTGGCATTCATATAATCTTTGCTCTGTTTCATATAGGTGGAGGCATAAACCCCTTTGACAGCCATGCAGATATCATTAATTCTGGAATCCAGATCTTCGGCATTATTTGGCAGCATATATGTAGAATAGATCCCTGCAAAAGGCTGATAATGAGAATCTTCAAGGAGGCTTGAAGACCGGACAGCAACAGGTTGTGTGAGACTCTGGAGAATTGCTCCAAGATCGGATATAATTGTATCCGGAATATCAGCCTTAAGGAACGCATCCATAATTTCCATATCATCCGTATCTGAAAGAGCCAGTTCAAAAAGATCATTCTGCTGCATAAAATTATCAAATATTTCTGTTGTAAGGACAACAGTTCTTGGAATTGAAACTATTACATTGGGGAACTTATTTGTTATATTGTTCTTTTTTAACTGCTGATCAACAAAAGCAAGCCCCCGTCCCTTTCCGCCAAGGGATCCGGATCCTATTCTGGAAAAAAAAGAAAGTTCGTCGAAAAGAGTAGAGTCGAATTCTGCAATAACCCCTCTTCCGTGCTGAGTCCTGTAATCTTTAATTACCTGATAAATAAATTTTTTCATCTCTCTGATATCAGGAAAATCACTTATGGTTTTAGGTCTCAGGTAATTTGCAAGATTGAACAAAGCCCTGGCTTTCAGCCATTTTGATATCTCATTATTCTGCACATGATATGAAAATGTGGAATCATCCAGATCCAGCAGCTTATGCTGAAGATCTCTGAGGTTTTTGGCAAATCCGACAGCTTCCATAGTTTCAGGATTCCGAAAGATAAAATCTCCAAACCCATAGTTAATTCTTATATAATTTTCCAGTTCCTTTAGAAGAGTCTTTGTATGCTTATATATAAAGGATGCACCGCATTTCCTGGCAGATTCCTTATGATCCAGCTGGGAAGACTGAAGCAGTACAGGTAAATCTGTATTTTCTTTTCTTATCTCTGAACACAGAATTAACCCCGCCCTGTTATCAATCTCTCCATTCTTTAGATATGCAATATCAGATATAACTCCAAGAATATTTTTTTTATATTTTTCATACAAAGCCAGAGCCTCTTCGTATGACCGGGCAAGAAGAATCTTCGGCCTGCCCCTCATTCGTATTGTCTGCTCCCATTCATTCAGTCCCTCTTTCATTAAACTTCTTGCCTGTCTGAACAGGGTTTCATAAATAACCGGAAGGTAACTGGAGTAGTATCGAACAGAATCCTCAACAAGAATAATACACTGTACACCAACATTATTAATATCAGGATCAACATTCATTTTATCTTCCATAAGCTTGACCATTGCAAGCATTATGCTTGTATTACCCTGCCAGGAAAAAATATAGTCGATAAATCCCGAATCTTTTATCCTGAGACGATCCATAGTCTCCCGGGTAGAAAGAGGGGTAAGAAGAATTACAGGTTTTGCAGGATATTTTGTCTTTATAGTTTCTGCTAAGTCTACAAGAGTGTCTTCACCCACACTTAGCATTAAAATAATTAAGTCAAAGTACTTATTTTCCAGGGTGCCGGTTGCTTCTGCAGCAGTGGAGACCTGAGTAAACCGCGGAGGATAATGAAGACTAAGCTCCATATACTCCTGGAACAGCTGTTCATCAATCCTTCCATCTTCATCCAGCATAAACTTATCATAGGGACTGCAGACAAGAAGAATTTCCCGTATACGCAGAGACATCAGTTCATGAAAAGCCGTATCTTTGAGTACAAAATTTGAATTTTCCATCTGCCTTCTTCCGTAGCACTTTTTACAGAACCTTCTACTCCACTTCTCTAAAATAAGAGCTGCCCTGTTTTGGAAATTACTTCATTATTTTATATTTTTAACAGGAAGATGACAAGATATATTATTTTTGATGCTATCGGAAAAGCCTCTGGAGGTTTTTCCGGGAATTTTGGAATAACCTTGACCATACAGACAGACTCATTTAGATTACTATTATAGTAGTAACACAAGAACATATATTACCAGTGGAGCTAATTTCAAAATTATCCTAACTTATATGGGTATATGTTTAATTAATTTGCATAAACCAGGGCAAAAATGTTTAATATAATAAACAGGGAGAAGAAATATGGGAGCTTCAAAATCACTTTCGGTTTTCTCGGAAATAGGAAAATTAAAATCTGTCCTCCTCCACCGTCCCGGGAAGGAACTCGAAAGACTAACTCCCGCCTATCTGGAAGAGATGCTTTTTGATGATATTCCCTGGTTAAAACGGATGAGAATCGAACATGATAATTTTGCTGC
>JAJRQE010000243.1 GCA_024280415.1 Spirochaetota bacterium
GTATTAGAGCAAAATTTTTTGCTTTTTTCTTTAACATTGGTTCCTCATGGAAATATCGCTATGTTGTCTCTAAAATACCTCAAAATAATATATATTTCCAGTGTGCTTTTGTTATTATTGGGGATATATTAACTGTACTTATTGTAAGGGACTTAAAGTATGACAAGAATTTTTTTATTTGCCTGTTCTGCAGCTGTTTTTTTTCTTTTGACCTCTTTTTTATATGGGCAAAAGCCCCCTGAAGGGGATGGATGGAATTATCTTTTAAAGGAAAAAAAGGTTATTTCCGGAGCAGATCTGACACTTCTTCCTGATTTTTCCGAGAGAGAGATGTTTTTGGAGTCAGTAATCGTGAACAACCCCAAAACATCCCTAGAAATGCTCTACACTATGCCTCTGCCGGATGGAAATAGTGATCTCCTTCTGTTCCTCTTCAATTATCTTAATAAGTTCAGTTTAATGGAGGGAATAGATTACTATTCATCCAGAAAAGGGGGAATGGTTCCCTATCTTGCCAGGAGTTTCCTTGTAGAGAAGCCGGGCAGAAAAAAAGCTCTTCCGGATCCTTTCTATACTGCTCTTCCTTCGGAAATCTCCTATACAGTTTTTCAGAAGGATTCAACTTTTGGATCCAACTGGTACAATGTTGAAATTAAAGTTTATGACGATGCAATATGGTTAAGTATGACCAATACCAATTTAATGTGGTATTACTTTCTTCCTGTGCTTAAAGCCGGAGGGTTAAAAATAGATATGATTGTTATCCCTGGAGAAGGGAATCTGAAATTTTATACTCTAAGCCAGCTTCAGGAGGAAGCCCGGAAGGAAGTTCTGGGAATAAGCATCTATCTGCCTGGAGCTTTTGACCACAGGGTAAGTGCCCTGCAGGGATGGTTTGCAAAACAGATATATTCGAGCCCGCTTCCGGGACAGATAGAGTAACTGATCTTAAAGTCAAAAATAATATACAGCGTAACAGGCTGTTCAGGGGTATTAATTTGAAAAATATTGTCACTGCTCTAATTTTGTTGTTTGCTGTAGCTCTTCCCGGATTTGCAGAAATATTTGAATTGGATTTTAATCGACTTGATGAGGGTAAATATATTCTGACCTATGAAGAGCACTATTACGATGGGGTAGGAGAGAGTTTTCTTACAGTTCAAAAGTTCGAAAATGGATATCATGCTGCCTGGAAGGGAATAACTGACAGTTCAGAAGTATTTACCGATCTGGATTTTAATACATATAAAATGGTCTTTTCAGATAGTGATACCAGTTTAATAATTGAGCGGGCAGGTAATATTTTAAAAGTTTCCGGCCGGGATAAGGGTAAGGTTGTAGCGAAAGAGCTCAATATAAAAGAAGATAACTGGCTTCAGATTCTTTCATTCTCTTTAATGTCCTTTACACTGTCGGATAATCAAAAAGTAAATTTTGCCCTTTTTGATCCCTATAATATAAAAGTGCGCAATATGCGGATTGATAAAAAGGGGGTAGAAACAATAAGTGTTCTGGGTAAAGAATACAGGGCAGAAAAACTATCCATGCGGATGAATGGTGTACTGTCGGCCTTCTGGAAATCTAATCTCTGGAATAGTACAGACAATGGTCTTCACCTTCAGTACAAGGGAGTAAATGTTATTCCCACACTATACAAAGCCAGAATAATGCTTAAAAATGTAGAATTTATACCCTATTAGTAGGTAGTCTTACTTCTCAAAGTATCCTTGTAGAGTAGCTCAAACTCATCGGCTACCGCTGCTCCGTCAAATTCTTTTCTGAATTTCTTTCCTTCCTGTGTAAAGGATCGATACAGCTGATCGTTGTCAGCCAGTTCAACCATTTTTTCGGCAAATACTTCGGTATTATTTCTTGGAAAAGATGTTCCGTTTTTATTAAGGAGTTCGTTAATACCATCGACATCCGGGATTATGATCGGAATATTACAGGCTATTGCCTCTATAATGGTGATCGGCTGATTTTCTGTCGTACTTGCTGTTACCATTGCCCTGGCATGGTGTATCAGTCCACTGTTAATTAGATCTTCATGGGGTATCCGTCCAAGAAAAAATACAGCATTTTCCAGAGAATTATTTCTTACAGTTTTTTCGTATTCCTTTCTTCCGGGTCCGTCCCCTACAATAAATAAGCGTAAGTCACTGTTTACTGTATGGGCTTTCCGGAATGCTTTTAGGAGTACACTCACAGATTTTTCCTCTCCCAGTCGTCCGACGAAAAGAAAAGTCTTTTTGTTATACCCTGGATAATTGGAGCAGAGTGTTTCAAAATCAGATTTGGTATCAAACTTAGCCAGATCAATTCCGTTGAGAATATGTCTGACTGTTGATTTTGGGAATTGGGATTTTATTGTTCTGCAGGCATGTTCACTTGGTGCCGTCATTATATCACTTCTTTTGATATATGCGCCTATGTAATTCCAGACAAATATTCTGGAAAGCGGAATAAGCCAGTTTACTTTAACAAAATATCGAAGATAGGTATCTTCATAAATTAATGTATGAAAAACCTGTATAACTGGAATTTTATTTCGTTTAGCTGCTTTTATTCCTGACCATGAAAGGAGCCATGGACCAGTTAACTGCAGGATATCAACTTGCTCTTTAATAAAAATTTTTTCTACCTGGCGGTTCCAGGGAGAAACAAAACGTATTCCCGGATACATGTGGGTGGGTATGCTGGAAATATAGTATACAGGAATGCCGTTTATGGAAGTCTCTGAGAACTCTTTCCACGCAGGAACTATAAATATTACTCTATGTCCTTTTTTCTGAAGATTTTCTGCAAGGTTAATTGTTGTCGTTATAACACCATTAACAATAGGCAGAAAAACCTCTAAAATAATTGCGATTGTCAATATTATTCTCCAAGGCTTGCTTTATGCAGTGTAATATAACCCTTTATTATGGAATTTTAAACCCGAAATGAGTATAAACTAAAATAAGTGGACGGAATTTAGGTGCATCGTAAATGCCTCGATCAATATATTGTGTATCAGCCGATTTTGAAGTATTATCCTAACAGTTAGCAGGCTTCCAAAGGATAGTATTTTATGCTGAAAAAAATTATCACTTTCTTTTTATTATTTTTTGTTTCGTTCATGGTATGGTCGTTGAGCGGTAGTGAAAATACCGGAGATGGGGCAGTTTTTACAATTCGGAATGTAAACTATACAATTGACGGGGCAACCCGGGAAGATGTAATCAGACACTATCTGGAAATAAATCCAGGGGAAATCTTTAAATCACGAGAGGATTTAATAAGTTTCCTTGGAGCTAAGCAGCAGATTATTGACAATCAGAGAACTATTTCAGAGGGCAAAATTTCAATTACCTACAAGAGTGATCCGGATAACCCGGATCTGATCTTTGTTGATTTTAATATTTATATAAAAGATACCTGGAATATACTTATTCTTCCCTATGCAAAGTATGATTCCAATGAGGGTGTTCTCTTAAGTTTAAGGGGCAGAGACTATAATTTCCTCGGCAGTATGGAAACCTTTGCCTGGAATTTTGATTATACAAAACCGGATAACAGTGAGTCTGAATATTCCTTTAACAGTAAACTTGCAGTTCCCTTTTACTCATGGGGTTATAGCTGGAAATTCAATTTTTCAGAAGACCTTGTTTATATTCCGGATGAACCTTTTTCGGCAGAAGTAAATGGGGGGATATCTGTAGATATTCCCTTTGGAAATAAAACCTGGCAGGCCTCCCTTAATCAGTACTACTATTTAAATCAGGATGGATCTGCGGACAAGGATGGATATTATTTCAGAACATCTGCAGAGATAGGGGGGGCTATACCCAGCAGGATCTATTTCCCCTCACTTGGGGAAATAGTCTATTCCCCGGGAATATTTACCAGTTATCCCTACAAACCCTTTGACACCCTTAGTGAGGACAGGAGGGGTTATGTCCTGGGTGTAAAGCATGGAATATCTGCGGGTCAGATAAACTGGTTCGGTAATTTCAGGGACGGAGCAATGCTTGCTGCAGATCAGAACCTCCGCTATAATTTTACAAGAGAGCTCTGGCTGAGTAATTTTGAACTCAGCTTTGAATATCATAAAGCATTCGGATGGGGTGGTTTTTCCTCCAGAGTGAAGGGTTTTTATAAATATAACAGCATAGCTGCCGAGACTACGGATCTTGGTGAGCCTGTCAGAGGCATTCTTAATTCCAGAATAGAAGGTGATACCGGTATTTTTTTAAATCTGGATTTCCCTGTAAAGATATGGATCTGGTTCCTTGACAAATGGTTTGAGGGGCACCTTTCCCCTTTTATTGATTATGCTCTTGTAAAACCGGTAAATGGTAATTTTTCTGTTAATGACGCCTGGTATGGAGCCGGTATTGAGGGGTTCGCTTTTTTAAAGGCCGCCAGATCAATATATCTTCGTGCTTCTTTCGGGGTTGATCTAAAGGAAATTCTTGGTGGAACCTCTCTGGGAGATCCTGCTGTAAGGGATGGAGGGCAGATTTATACCCTTTTTATAGGGTTGGGGCATCATTATTAGCAGGTTTATGATATTATAAGGACAAGAGTAGAACTAAGCATTTTTAAACCTATGACGGCTTCTTGAAAAAGGGTAGTTTTGCAGAAGCTTATGTTAATTTTGGAGTGAATATATGCCTTTACCTAATCCGGAAGAAAATGGAACTTATACCTATAGGGATTATAAAACATGGCCGGATAACGAGCGTTGGGAGCTGATAAATGGTGTTGCTTATGATATGTCTCCGGCTCCAAAGAGGGATCACCAGAAAGTATCATTTGAAATTTCAAGACAGATTGGAAATTCTTTAATAGATCGACCTTGTGAAGCCTTCAGTGCTCCTATGGATGTGAAGCTGTCTGTCTTGCCTGGGGAAGATGAGAATGATATAGATATTGTTGTTCAGCCGGATATTCTGGTTGTTTGTAATCCTGATAAACTGGATGAAGAAGGCTGCAATGGAGCTCCTGACTGGGTTATTGAAATACTATCTCCATCAACAGCCTATAAGGATGAAAATGAGAAACTGCTGCTGTATGAAAAATACGGTGTTAAGGAATACTGGATTATTCAACCAGGCGCAAAGATGGTTTTTATCTATATTATGGGGCAGGATGGAAACTATAAGAAACCGGAAGTTGCAAAAAAAGATGAGATTATTTCATCTTACGCTGTTCCTGGTGTTGCAATTGACCTGAAAAAAGTATTTTCCGGTTAAATCAATGCCCCCCTTAACTCTAACCCAACTTTCAAACTCCACCTTCTATATCTCTTCTCCTTCAAATGTCGGAGTTATTATCTATAGCAGCAAAGCTATTCTCATTGACAGTGGCAATAACAGGGAAGCAGGCCGCCAGATTCTGAAACTCTTAAAAGAAAGAGATCTCGAACTTTCCCTTATTGTAAATACCCATTCCCATGCAGATCATATTGGGGGCAATGAGTTTCTTCAGAAGCGTACTAATTGCAGGGTAGCTGCAACTTCAGTTGAGAGTAATTTTATAGAGCATCCTGTTCTCGAACCAACAGTTCTTAATGGCGGGTTTCCTCATATCCGTTTACAAAACAAGTTTCTTATGGCCCGACCATCCAGGGTAACTGATATTTTACTAAACAGTGGTAAAATATCCGAAACATCCCTGACTGCAGTTCCTCTGCCAGGACACTTTCTTGATATGATTGGAGTTGAGACAGTTGATGAGGTTTTATTTACTGCAGATTCTGTGATTGCAGAGGAAGTACTGGAAAAGTATCACCTGAACTTTCTCTACGATATTAAATCGCACTTTAAGACATTGGAGATACACAAACAAAGAGAAAACAGCCTCTTTGTTCCCAGTCATGGCAACCCTGTCGGGTTGGATCTGTTCAGGGGGCTTGTGGAATACAACGAATTTAAGTTAAATGAAAACATTCGGATAGTTCTTGATCAAATGACAAAAAAGCAAACTTCCGAAGAAATTCTTGCACAAGTTTGCAGGTACTACAATCTTGAACTCAATGCAAATCAGTATGTACTTATATTCAGCACAGTAAGATCAATCCTTGCCTATCTTCTGGATGAAAAAAAAGTAGAAGTTTTATACACAGAAGGGCAGATGCTTTGGAGGAGATTATAGAATGAGTTTTATAAAACTTGTAAATAAAAGGTTCAGCGTCCGCAAATACAAAAATACCCCTGTTGAGAGAGAGAAAATCCTCCGTTGCCTGGAGGCTGCCAGGCTTGCACCATCAGCCTGCAATTCCCAGCCCTGGCATTTTATTGTTGTTGATAAACCTAAGGAAACAGCACTCCTTTCGGAAAAAACAACTCTTCCTCTTACAAAAATGAATCAGTTTTCCAAAGGAGCCCCTGTTATTGTTGCATTAGTCGCAGAAAAGCCCAATTTGAGTGCCCAGCTTGGAGGGATGATAAAGAAAAAGCCCTATTATTTAATGGATATTGGTATAGCAGCAGAACATTTTTGTCTTCAGGCTGCAGAAGAGGGGCTTGGAACCTGCATGCTGGGATGGTTTAATGAAAAAGCTGTAAAAGAGTATCTGGGTGTTCCGGTTAAGCGAAGTATTCCTCTCTTAATTACTCTTGGTTATTCTGAAAAAGAGATTCCCCCATCCAAAGTCAGGGCAGGTCTGGAGGATATCTATAGTTTTGGGAAATACAGCTAGACTATTCAAGCCATGGATTTATAATATCGATTCCTGGAAAATTGAAATCCTTTACATTTCTGGTTACTAAAACTGCATTATTTACAATCGCTGTAGCAGCTATTAACCCATCAATTACCGGAATATTTTTCCCTTTTCTTTTAAGATTTCCCCTCAATTCCCCCCATCTTATTGCTGTAGTATTATCAACCGGGTATGTTTTATGATTAAAGCTGTTCTGCAGAGTTCCAAACCAGATCATTAATTCATTTTGCTTTTTTCCAGGATCAAGTGATCTTATTCCTGTTTCAATTTCTCCCAGAGTTATTGCAGATATATACATTGCAGCTTCAGGACAGTGTTCAAACCATTCCATTACATTTTTATCCGGGATTGTTTTTATTAATTCTGATACTATATTTGTGTCCAGAAGGAATTTCATAAATCGATTTCTCTTCCTGTATCTTTGTCTTCTGGAATAAAAAATCCCTTGTGGGGGCAGTCTAAAATGGTTTTTTTAATTGATACTCTTTCGGTATAGAGTTGTAAGTCATCAGCTTTTATCACATATACCGATGGTTTTCCGTTTTTAGTTATAAGCTGAGGTATTCCTTTACTTGCATTATTGATTAATTCACTAAGTTTATTTTTGGCAGTCTGCAGCTGCCATATATTAATATTTTTCATATATTCCTTTTATAAATCTAGCCAGTCTGGCTATAATATACACTGACTAATTCTATAAAGCAACAGAAAGAACACGTACAAATCCTATTAATGAATTTGTGACTAAAATCTGGCTGTTTTTGGCTAGATTTTTACCGACTTTTATCAGATCCTCCTGAAAGATCTGTTTTCTTACTATTTGATATTTTTTTGTTTTATAATTTTTTAAGAGTTCTGCCTCCATAATTCCCTGAAGCCTGTGGTTTGATTTCGGGAGAATTATACTTCTACCTTCAACTATTATAATATTTCCTGTATTTGTCTCAGAGACAGATCCATCAGCATTTAAAATTACTGCTTCATCAAATCCATTCTCTTTGGCCCATTCTCCTGCTTTAAGGTAGAACAGATAGTTCATTGTCTTATAATCTGCAAGGAAATTATCTCTTCTGTGGGGGTATATTCCCAGTCTTAATCCACCGTTTTCAATAATAGAGGGTCTTGTTTTATACTCTCTGCAGGTAACCGTAGTATTTAAGTTTCCAAAGAGACCGGATCTCCCCTGTGAAATTAGAATTTTAACTGCAGATACTGTTTGTTTCAAATTATTTTTTCTAATTAACAGCTCTATTATCTCTTTCCAGTCCAGTTTTACAGGATTTTTTCCCAGAACTTTTCTACAACCATCTTCCAGTCTTTTCTGATGCTCTTCAAGGTATTCAATTCCCCCTTTTTCCACTTTCAAAGTTTCAAAAACTCCCTGTCCATACTGATATCCAGGGGAGAAAACCGGGATAAATGCTTCAGAATCGGGAATAAATTTCCCGTTGTGCCAGCAGTAATTTTCTCTGTAAGATGTTTGCTTGCCGCGTTCCCCTCTATCGGATAGATCTGCTTTATGCCGGCTTAGAACTTTCATTAGAGTTTGTGCCTTGTGCAGAGTTTCCTCGTATTCATCTTCTGGTAGTGAATCGTATACAATCCCTCCACCAACGGAAAAGAAAAGTTTTCCCTCTGTTATGGTAGCCGTCCTAATGACAATAGAGAGATCCATTCTGCCGTTGAGCCCAATATAACCTATTGATCCCGTATAGATGTGTCTGCGGAAGGGCTCCTTTTCGTCAATTATCTCCATGGCTCGTATTTTGGGACATCCTGTAATAGATCCCCCTGGGAATGCTGCTCTTAGTAAGTCTATACTCCCTTTATCCCTTTCCAGAATTCCCTCAATTGTCGAAACAAGATGGTATACATTTTTATAGGCTGTCAGGGTTTTATGCTCCAGTACTTTAACACTTCCCCCTTTGCATACCTTTCCTATATCGTTCCGCAACAGATCGACTATCATGGAGAGTTCCGCATCATCCTTAAGACTCTCCATTAGTTCCTGTTTCAGATTTTCATCATCTTCCGGAGTTTTCCCTCTGGGTCTGGTTCCTTTTATGGGTCTTGCCTCTACCCGGTTTCCCTCCTGAAGGATAAATCTTTCCGGTGAAGTTGAGACGATCTGGTGGTTCCCGCAGTTAATATAGGCAAAAAAAGGAGCAGGATTCTCCTTAAAAAGTTCTACAAAGAGTGAATAACTGTCTCCCTGAAAATCTGTAGAAAATCTCTGGGACATGTTTACCTGATATATGTCCCCGTTTTTAATATATTCAATAATTTCTTTAAGGATGTTTTCATATTCAACCCTTTGGAAATTTGATTTTAAAGGGATCCCGGGAATCGAAAACTTTTCTGGTTTATAATTACTTTTTAACCCATTTTCCAACAGCCTTATAAGTAAGTCTGTTCTGCCTTTCTCTGTAGACTCAGGTTCTATAACTATCCCATATATTTTATCTGTTTTTCTATCCTCTACAATCATTATACCCGGGAAAACCATGTAAAGATCCGGAAGTCCCAGGTCATCCACTGATGTCCTGGGTATCTTTTCAATATGATCCTTTAGGTCATAGGAGAGATACCCGAACAGTCCTGTGGATATGGGGAGTTCCGGTAAACACATATCTTTTTCAATTTCTTTATAGCTTTCCGACAGTCTTTCTATCAGATTTTTAAGATATTCAAGAGGATCTTCCTCTATCTCGATTTTTTCCCCCATCTCCAGGAGCAAAATTGATCTTCCTTTTGAGCTTATCTCCAGCCAGGGTTCTGCTGCAAGAATATTGTATCTTGCATTATCCTCATCGCCGCCGCTGAGTAGAAGTACAGTCCCTTTTTTATGGGCAAAACCTGCGGCAATTTCATAAAACGGTTTGTCAGTTTTTATTTCTTTTATAATTATTTTATTTATTGCTTTAATGTTCATCTGCTTCTCAGTTTAAGAAAGTTATCTATAAGAAGATACCCTTTTTCGGTCATAAAACTTTCCGGGTGGAACTGAACACCCCAGAGTGGATATTCAATATGCTCTATTCCCATAACAGTACCATTTTGGGAATGCGCAGTTTCAATTAATTTCTTACTTCTTCTTTCGATTATCAGGGAGTGATACCTTGCAGCCGAAAAGGGTTCCGGCATTCCATTAAAAATACCTCTGCCGGTATGGTAAATTTTGCTTTTCTTTCCATGCACCGGTACCCTGCTTTTTAATGTTTCTCCATTATAAAGTTCATTAATACACTGCATTCCGAGACAGACTCCCAGGATTGGTGTTGTTGCCTGAAACTTTTCTATTAAAGGTATTGATATTCCTGCTGAGGCTGGTGTTTTCGGTCCAGGGCTTATTACTATATAATCAGGATTAATTTTCAAAGCCTGGTTTATATCAATTTTATTATTCCTGTATACTTTAATCTCCAGTTCAAACTCTTTAAACATCTGAACAAGATTATAGGTAAAGGAATCGTAGTTATCAATTAGCAGAAGTTTTTTCAAGATTAGATCTCCAGAGTTCTATCCGGTGGTTGTTAATCAGAGAATAACAGTAAAAAAAGAATCTGTCGATTGTATTTAATTAAAGATAATAATATATTTAGTTAAGAAGGAGAGGCTTAAAAAAATAAAGCCCTTGGATTAGGGGGATGCAGATAATGTTACCTAAATTATTTCAGGTGTACCCAACCAGTAATTTTACACTGCATAATTTTTTTTGGACTTCTGCAGTCTTTTACCGGATGCTCTTATTTCATCTGAATATAACTCAAGCAGGTTATGCAGTTTAGTCGAGAGTACATTAAACCCGAATCCATTTAATCCAATTTTAAAGTTAGTATTTATCATTTGAGATCTTTCTTCAGAATTATTCAGAATAAGATCGATTTCATCAAGAACCGAATCAGGGATATTTAAAAGGCCTTCTTCGTTGTACTCGTCTCTAATCTCTATATTCTTAAATCCTGCACCCTTTATATCTGTTTTGTAGACAAGATAGGTCGATATGATCACAGGGATTCGGCAGGCAACAGCTTCCAGATAAGCATTTCCAAATCCTTCCCACTTAGGCAGATAGGTTGCAATATCTGCATTTAACAGAACATCTCTGCTTGTGTAGAGTCTTTCCCCTTTTTCATTTATCCTCCTAATCGATGATACCCTGTCAGATATTAAATGCATTTCAACATTTTCAGTTTTTGAAAGATTTTTAATAACTTCAATATATGAATTATCTAGTTCATCACCCTGGTAGAGAGAAATAATAAATTTCAACCTGTTCTTTATTTTTGGGAATTTTCTCCCGTACATCCCAACAAGGCGAACAGAATCTTCTATTCGTTTGCGAGGTACAATTCTTGTTGGTTGTATAAAAAGAATATCATCCTGCCTAAAACCAAAATCTTTACGAAAATTATTATTATAATCATCTAAAACTGCTGCTTCTTCAAAATTTTCACAATTTGGAATGA
>JAJRQE010000244.1 GCA_024280415.1 Spirochaetota bacterium
GAGGTTCACGCAAAGCTCGCTAAGAAAGAGTACAATTTAGAACTGTTTTCCTAAACCAGCTTGTTTACATAACTCATTAGCAGTTATCCGATCAAATTGCTTATGTCTTTTTAAAGGAATTGTTTTATCTCCATTTGTATAAATAGAGTGATTCCCTCCTTCTCTGAGTAGAAAGAAACCGTTATCTACAAATAATTTTATAATATCCTTACGTTTAACGGACATCAGGCCATTTCAACCATAATTGTTTCAAATAGAGAATGCTCAATAGGAATCTCTTTATTCTGCTGGTGATAAGCCAAAACCATTTCCCGGGCTGCATCTTCTAAAGATTTTCGACAATCTTCTATATCTACACCTTCTGTTATTACTTCCGGCCATTCAAGAAGCTGACCCATATAACCCGAAGATATTTTGATATACCTTGCAGTTAAACCACTCAACATAATAATACTCCTTATACAATATTAACTTACTCTGGCTTTTTCAGACAATGCTATAAATGGAGTTGTATTGGAAAATACTATCATATTTCCGCTGTTTCCATTTTTATAAAAGAAGCAAATTGATCAGAATCAAGATGCAGCCCTATCAACAACTCGCGAGGACAATCTATTGTTATTGTGTTGGTCATACTTATACCCACTTTATTAGAACTTATAATATATTATTCATACATCTTCTATACAGACAAATATACCAAAATCATCAGGCTTCTTCAAATATAAGCGATTATAGTTTTGATATAATTTAACTAAAGTTTGCATAGCCGAGCAGGGACGAAGTCCCGACCAGGCAGGACGCATAGCCGAGCAGGAAGCTTGCTTCCGACCAGGCAAGGACACGAAGTCCGCAAAGGAGATTTATTTCCCCTCTGTAATTCAGAATTAAAACACCATTATAATATTTATTCCTTAAAATACTGAATATTACCTAATTCTACCACGTGAGGGATAGTAATGGCGCCGAAGGCGGTCCGGCTTGCCCAAGGAAGCATGGGCGAGCAGGAAGGACGCATAACCATAGAGGACCGATTGACCAGAAAATATTACTTCCGATCAGCCGGACGGAACCCATGAAAAGCCCGACCCGACCTCTGGATTTAATCCAACTTACCTGTTACAAATAACACTGCCATTAATAATTTACTGGTCGGGGCACGCCCAAAATCAGGCTCTACATAACACCAATTGCAGCCTGCATATCAGTTACTTTCAAATTATAACCAATATGAGAATAAACATACTTATGATCGGAACCCTTGGGCAATGTTCCATATTGACCTGCAAACCGTGAACCACAGGTATTATTTTCGCCCCCTGCACAATTATCCGTGCCAATAATTTAATAATTTGGAACCAACCATGTCCGGCAGATCCAAAATACCTTTAATTTTATAAAGGCCAGTCCCTCAATAGTATCAATACAGGAAATACAATGGCCGCCGCCTCCAATTAGGATTATATCTTTCATACAGTCTTTAACTCTTCAATTATAAAATCTATATGTGGTATTCCCCTGATATAATGGACATGTTCAACCCCTATTTTTGTAGACAGTTAATTAAGCACATTTATTATTATTTTTAATCCTGAGACATTAGGTCATGCAGGAATTTTATAAAAATATTAATATCTTTTATTAAAAGGGGATGCACTTGATGCATTTTTTTTGTAAGAAAATCAATTCTATCCCAATCATAATCAAAGTTGAAATAATGCCTGTTAAAATGTCTAAAACGCCGTATTTCATCCAGATACAAAAAAGTTTCATCATTTATAACTTTAATACGCTCATCTTTTATAGAAATACGCATTCTCTGAAGTAAATCAGTATGCCATCGATCCTTGCTTAGTGAATTTTCAAAAAATTGTGAAATTCTTAAGAATATCGTTTCCAAACCAGTATAATAATTATCAATTATTCCAGCTATAAGGACTGCACCACTCTGGCTTCGACCAAGTTTTGGTATATCTTCTCTAAGACATTGCTTAAAAAATAAAAACATTCCATCAGTGACATCCATTCCTTTCTCTAGTTCACCTAGAAGTACTTTAGGATCAGTTCCTTTCATAAGCAAGCATCCCGTTAGATCGAATTGTATTTGCATATACTGTGGAAATTTTATTAAGCTCTACTATATCCAGAGGGAATTCAGTCATACTTTCTGCAATTCTTTCCAGCTCAATCATATCTTCAATTGATTCTATACCCTCAAGAGCAATATCTATATCAGAATAATTGGTAAACATCTTTTTATCCAGAAGAGATCCCCATTGATAAATACGTGTCGGGTTGAATTGTTCAATAATCATTTTAATAATTTTAGTATAATCAGCATAGGCTTTAGTAAAAAGTTTTTCCTTTTCTCTAATTAGTTCTTCTCTTCTATTGTTTAGATTTTCCCTGGCTTTAACTATATCAAAATGTTCCATAACAGCTGTTACGCTCCTGTATCTATTACAATACTCATATATTGTAATAGATTTTAACTTATACATAAATTGCTTTCATCTTTTCTTTGTTTATTTTCACTAATTTTTTAATCATTGTCGGTTTATATACAGTAACGTTTTAAGGAACTATTTTTTTTTACTTCTGCCCTTAATTTTTGAGGATTTGCCATTGTTCCCCTTCTTTTAAATACCACAAAACCCCGGTTTTTCCATCTTTCCGCTTTTCCTTAAACGAACTTTTTCCTGAGCATACATATCTAAAGAATTAAAAATTGGAACAATTTTAATTCCTTCAATGAAATTATTCAGAACATCTCTATTTTCCTTAATATGTTCACTGTTTTCAACACCATAC
>JAJRQE010000245.1 GCA_024280415.1 Spirochaetota bacterium
CCAGTGCTGTGGAAAACAGTGCAATACTTACCATCGAAATCCAGGTGGCATTAACAATCGTAATATTTCCTGGCTTATCGATAAAAACTACAAGAGGAAGCAAATATATTGAAGCTGCAGTAAGCATTCCCGCCGTAAGAATTCTTGGAGAAAAGCTAAATTTTTGCCCGTAAATTGCTCCCAGAGCATAGCTTAACGAAGCGGCCAAAACTGCAAACCGGCCATAGAGCATACTACCGGAACTTGCAGATCCGGACTGACCTACCAGAATAAATACCCAGAGAAATAAAGCTCCCAATGAAACCCGTGCAAAAACCAGTGTAAATGGAGACAACTGCCTGAGCACAATCTCATTAAAAAAGAAGGAACCTCCCCAGAGGACAGAGAGTAAGAGAAGAGCCAGCCAGTCAGTAATTCCAATTGATTTTTTCATATAGGGTATTCTATGTATTTTCTGATATTTGTCTACAACAGCTCTACTGAGGCAGAATTATCGTATTGATGCTTATTCCTAAGGATTCTGCATCATCATAGACCATTTCAGAAGTTACTTTACCTCTTGGTCTGGGATGAGGAGGAGCATCTCCAATTAGAATTATTTTCTTACTGTCTGCAGCCCATGTAAACTTGTGGATACCTTCATAAAGAGCTTCATTGACAGCCTCAGGAATGTCCCTTCCGCCGTATACCCTTATATTGTTAATAAATGATTGAATATAACTTAGATCACTCTGGAAAGGAATTATCTTTGTCACATACTCCTCAAAGTAATCTTTATAGAGAACCACTCCAAGTCTAAACATGGAAAAACCAGCAGTTTCATCCTTTAACATTGGAATAAGAAATTCTTTCAGGTAGGGAATATCATCCTCCATACTCCTGGTTGTATCTATGCAAATTACAAGATCAAGGGTATCTCCTTCGCTATTTTCAACTATTCCCCGGATATTTTCAATAATATCATCCTCTCCTGTACCAAAAACCGTCTCACCATCACCTTCTTCCGATATTTCTGTAAATGCTGATACAGCTTCTTCCATATAATTATCCTCTGCCGGACCGGAAAGAGGCTTCTGTATGACTCTTATAATATAGGGATTATCATAAAACGAACCCCTATAGTCCGCAAAGGGTTTCTCAAAAGTTCGAATATTGATCCATGATCCGTCTAAAATCTGAATTTCCCCCTCTCTGCTCCAGGGATAACCATATACCACTACATAGGGAACAAATATATGAAAAACCTTACCATAAACAGGGTGAATTTCTGTAGTTGAATCTATTAGTGCAAACTGTGTCTTCCCCTGGGATTCCAGAAACTCACCATTTAAGAGTCGTTTTTCATTTCCGTTTACTTCAGAATACTCAGGATTTCTTAACGAAAAGGAACTTGCCTGTTTGGCAGGATCTGCAGTTGATTCAGTTAAAAGTACTGATCCCAATCCTGGTAGTGCTTCAATCCACGGGTCATAGCCACCTTCAATAGACTGTTCTATATGAAGACTATCTCCTCCAAGAACCAATTCCTGAGAGGATACCACTACCGGCAGAATGAAAAAAAACCATAAAAACAGACCAACACCATAACGACCCATACTGCTATTATCGACAGAAATAATAGTATATTACATATTTTTTCAGGCTCTGACTTGAATACTGGAGTATCAAACTGATAATCTATTAGAATGAAAATTGACTGTCTTATTCCTGCTGCCGGGCTCTCCTCCAGAATGGGTCAGTGGAAACTAACCCTCCCCTACAGGGAAAGTACAATAATTGAAACCTGTATTAAAAACACCCTTGGAATCTGTTCCAGAGCTATCATTGTAACAGGCTTTAGAGGCGAAGAACTCCAGAGGATTGTGGAAAAAATTCCAGGCACAGTATCAGTTTCAAATAAGAACTACACAAAGGGTATGTTTTCTTCAATTAAAGAGGGAGTTCCTCTTGTTGAATCTGACTGGTTTTTTATTACCATGGGAGATATGCCGGAAATCGATGAAAGTATATTCAGACAAATTCTTGACTATATGTACAAAGATGAAGAAAAGTATGAAATTTTCAGACCACTCTATAAAGAAAAAAGAGGTCATCCGGTACTTCTCCACAAAAACACTATCAAGACTATACTGTCTGAACCAATAGATTCCGAAATGAAAAATGTTTTTTTTTACCATAAAGTTATGGAGCTGAAAATGGATCTTGATGAAACATTCAGGGATATTGATACACCCGAAGAGTATCAGATTATTTTGGACGCGGAGCTATAGGGAACTAATTAAACACAGGAGTTTTTTATGAAAAAGTTTATTACAGGGATTTTACTTATTACTGTTTTATTCCTAACAGGATGTACGACAACAGGAACTATCCCTGAAAATGGAGAAGTCATTTCGATCTCTTCCATTGACAGCTACCTGAATTCCAATTCCAGATTTATTGACCTTCGGAACTATAGCGATCAGCTTAAAAACGGGTATATTACAGGATTTGAACTGATTCCTTTCTTTCAATACCTGGAGGGAAGGGCACTTATCCGTAACAACAGGTGGAATTTTACACCTGAAGATATAGAATCCAAAGAAATTCTTGAAAATATTTTTGGTAATAAAAACAAAACAATTTTCCTTATGTGCGGTTCAGGCACACGGGCAAAATATGTTAAAGCTGCACTGGAGGAAATTGGATATAAAAAAGTATTCAACATTGGCGGGATTAAGGATTACAAGGGAAAGAATCTGATTGAGGGAGATGACAGCTTCAGGCTGATTATTAAATAATTGGTGGCGTTCTTTTTAAGAGACCTGATAAATATACCCAATTTACGAAAGATTTTCCATAAATACTTCCTTCAAGATTATTCTTGTTATTCAACTTTGTCAAGTTCATGTCAGATATTGTAAACATGCTCTTTTCTAC
>JAJRQE010000246.1 GCA_024280415.1 Spirochaetota bacterium
GTGGATCGATTAAAAAATCCACAACCAATTTTTGGACAGGATTATTTTGAGGAACAACTTGAGAAAATCCGCGATATCCGCAGCAGCGAAAGAAGATTGTATCAGAAAATTACCGATATTTATTCCGAGTGCAGCATAGACTACGAATATGATTCCGAAACTACTAAAAATTTCTTTGCAACTGTTCAAAACAAGCTCCATTGGGCAATAACAGGCAGTACAGCAGCTGAAATTATTATTTCAAGAGCAGACCATAAAAAAGATAAAATGGGGTTAACGAGTTGGAAAAACTCTCCAACCGGTAAGATTAGAAAGACAGATGTCTCTATTGCCAAAAACTATCTATCTAAAAAAGAGTTAAAACCACTAAACAGATTTGTTACAATGTACCTTGATTATGCAGAACATCAGGCAGAAAAAGGTGCTGCAATGACAATGAAAGACTGGGTGGAAAAATTGGATGCCTTCTTACAGTTTAACGAGGAAGATATTTTAAAAAATGCCGGTAAAGTAACTGCTGAAATTGCAAAGGTTTTTGCTGAAAGCGAATATGAAAAATATAAACCTATTCAGAATAGGAACTTTGTAAGTGATTTTGATAAAGAGATTAAGAAACTATTGGATAAAAGCAAATGATTAAACTAATTAAAGACCTGGGGAAACGCAGTGCCCCACGAAATCCATTACTCTTTGGGAAATTGAAGTTTGTTGGACCTAAGAAAAGCGGTCATTGGGAGGTTCTGGATTAATGGGCATTGTAGCAGAGCATATAAAAAAGAAACTGGAACAGGATATAAGAACTAAAGGTCTTCTAATATGGCTGGATAAGGAAAACGAATTTTCTTCTCTGGTGGACAGCTGGATTAAGGATAAAAAAGAGGGACAGTTCCCTTACGATATTTTTGCCTTTAGAGGCTCTTTTCTGGAACTGATGACCCTAAGTAAAGAAGTTCTATCAGGCAGAGATATACCCAAATGCGTTATTCATATGCCTGGGTTTAATGAGCAGGAGATAAAAGAAACACCAATCCTGGAATCATATAAAGCAGGCCAGCGATGGCGTGTTTCACTGGAGGCCATGATTCGGGAATCAGCTCAGGGAAGATTATCAGAGGATCAAACCGAATTTTTACTGAAGAAGAAAGGATTGAACCTTTCAGTAGCAGAAGAGTTCATAACTCAGAAAGAAAATGTACCCCTGGAGATAAAAAGACTTCTTCAGAAGTATGGTGAAGATGGAGTAGTTCTACGCTTTATTAAAGATCCAATGAAAATAAACGAAGAACTTTGCGTTGACCCTCATCTTCGTTTTGTTCTTATTAAAGAATACTTTAAGACACTAATTGGCCTGGATGAACAATGGCAGGAAGATTGGAATCCCGATCATATTAATTACGGGCATCCTGATAATCAGGCTGATCTATTGGTTAGCTATCTTATGGCAATGGAGTTTGTTCACGACCTGAAGGTAGTTCCTAAGAGTGACAGGTTGAATCGTTTAAAAGAGAAGCCAAAAGAGTTTTTTAAAAAATCCACTATCCTTCTTCAGCAGCTAAGGGAAAGTGATTCAACAGCCTATATCAAATGGGCAGAAAGAGTTGAGACTAACCTCAGTGAAGAGGAATGCCGTCATAATCCCAAAGATTTAGGTAGTCTGGATACTTTCAGGTTTGAAGCAGATCTTTTTTTAAATGAAGCCATGGAGCTTCTTGAAAAAAGAAAATGGTCTGATGCTCTGGAATTGGCTGAGATTCGCCTTCCTGGTAGGAAAAAAGATACTGTAGCTCATACTTTTTGGTTATTGCAGGATCGAAAACGGCGTTGGTTATGGAAGTGGGTAGAAGCATCTTCCCGATTGGGACAGATGTCTGAGGATATTCGTCTTGAAGTAGAGAAACTGGATCCTGATATGATGATTCATCAGGATATGGTTCAACTATATACTAAAGACTGGTGGTCTCTTGATCAACTTCACAGAAATTTTTCCTCCAGTTCAGAACGTTACCAATCTATAAACTCTGATCTGCACATAAAGGCCTTTGTTGAAATACGAAAATCCCTCCATCTTGTTTATCGTGATTGTATTGATAGACAATCGTATCTATGGAACAGTATCTGTGAAAGCAAAGGCTTTCTTCCTTCTGAATCCCTACAGCAGAGACAGTTCTTTAATAACTGGGTAAAACCTGTTTTAGAAAAAAAGAAAAAGACAGCACTCTTTTTTGTGGATGCCCTTCGCTACGAGCTGGGGCAGCAACTTGCAAGCGAACTGGATACTTTCTGTACTGCACAAAGTATCCATAATATGCTGGCAGAACTTCCTACAATAACATCAGTGGGAATGAATGCACTTATTCCGGTTGTAAAAGATTCCGAATTAACTCCTCTCTTTGATAAAAAGGAAGGAATTGTAGGTTTTCAGGGGGGAGAACGGCAAGTTAAGAACCCTGGGGAAAGGAAGGCAACCTTACAGGACTACACCGGCATTGAAACTTCCTGGATTAATTTGGTTGACTTTCTCTCATTTTCAGATCGGAAACTTAATAGAATTGTAGATAAGAATTTATTGGTTCTGACAGCACTGGATATTGATAAAATGGGGGAATCAGGGGCTCTCAGCTATGGGATAGATTACTTTGAAACTGGTATTGGTCGTCTTAAAACAGCAGTAATAAAGCTGAAAGAAAAAGGTTTTGAAGAGTTTATCATTACAGCTGATCATGGGTTTCTTTTAGGAGATGAATCCCTTCAAATAAACAAAGCCCCTAAATTGAGCAATGTAGATAGACGGCATGCAACAGATACCTATCGTAACAGCGAAAGCCTGATCTCTGTCAAACTTCTCCATCTGAACTATAAAATAGAAGATCCTGATAAAAGTTTTATTTTTGAACGGTCAACTCATATATTGAATACTACAAGGAAAACCTTCTACCACGGAGGAAATACATTACAGGAACGACTGGTTCCTGTTATAGCTTTTTCTTTTACAAAAAATCTTCCGGATAGTTCCGGTTCTTTTGATCTTCAAATTCGGAAAAAACCAGAGGCTCTGGGATTTCATAGGATTTCTGTATTACCTAAACCCAGGGATGGATTTCTCTTTGCTCTCCCGGAAATAGAGATCCAAATTCTTTCAGATGAAGGGACCATTATTGAGATTGGAGATGTTGTTGGTGGTAAGTGCACGGGAGATCTTCTTACTATTCCTGTGGGTGCGGAAACAGAAATTTTATTTAAGCTCAGTAATGGAAACCAGCCAAAGGGGCAAATATATTTTCAGGCAACTAAGCAGGCGATTTCCCTTCAAAATAGTAGTTTTGATGAATTTTTTGATGTTAAAAATTCTGGGGTCCTATCGCTGTCAGTTCCAACACAGAAGAAGGGTTCACGTACCCAGGGTTCTTCAACGATCATTTTTTCAAGTGAAATCCCTGAGGAGTTTCATACTGCATTGGCCCATCTGAATAAACATGGTTCCTTGTCAGAAACTTTTCTTGTAAATACCCTCGGAGGTAATAAAGTTGCATCAAGAAAGGCTCGCAGGTTTGCTGTGAGAATTGAGGAATGGCTGCCTTATCTACCATTTGATCTGGGCATTGAACTGACCTCGGAAGGAATAGAGTATCGTAAATTATAGAGAGGAAAATATGAATGAAATAGAGCATGTATTTGAACGACTTCGTAGTGGAACTGTTCCCGAGTATGGGTTGGATAAGTTTGCTGTAGGAATTGATAAGTCCCTTAATGAAATAAGAAGGCAGTTTGGGCTTATAGCTTCGGGAGAAGGAGCTTTTAAGTTTCTCCGTGGAGGTTATGGTTGTGGTAAGACTTTTATGAGCCAGTATACCATTCTAGAAGCACTTAAGGACAATTTTGCCGTTTCCTTTGTTGTGGTCTCACCTAATGATACTCAATTTCATAAATTTGACGACGTGTATCATAAAATTGTATCGGGTCTAAGAACTCCAATGGCTTCCAGCGGAGCACTGGAAGTTGCTATTGATCGTTGGATAGCCCATATTGAAGACCGCCTGGCCGATGAAATCGGAGATGAGGCAGAGGACTTTGATGATCAGGTTAAAATTCGATTTGAATCTGAGTTAAGTGAGCTAACCAAAGAAGCTTCGGGGAATGAGTTTATTAATGTTTTAAAAACATATTTTGAATGCAAACAAAAAGGTGATTATCAGACTGCTTCCAGTTTGATCTCGTGGATAAGCGGTTCCAAGAATGTTGCCGCTGGTGCAAAGAAAGCAGCCGGTATTAAGGGAGAAATCTCCAGTGCATCTGCTATGCTGTATTTAAAAGGGATTCTTAGTATCATTAAAAAAGCAGGCTATAAGGGGCTTGTTATTATTATTGACGAGTTGGCAACCATACTTAGAACACGAAGCGATGTTAGAGGGAAGTCTCTTAATGGTCTTAGACAGATTATTGATGCTGCAAAAGATTTTCCCGGAATGTTATGGATCTTTACTGGTACCAGGGAATTTTTTGACAGTAAGAAAGGTGTGGCAGGCCTTGAGCCTCTCCATGATCGTATTAAACTGGCAAGTTCGGGCGGGTTTATCA
>JAJRQE010000247.1 GCA_024280415.1 Spirochaetota bacterium
AATTACTGAAAGATAAAAGTGAATAGTCAGTTTTATATTCCAGGAGGGTATTTCTGCAGAGATCCAAAACCCCTTTTTCATCAGGGCCGCAGATTACCAGAACAGGTTCTCCTTTATACCGAACCTCTCCATCACATAGAAGGGGCATGGTCTCATTGAAAACTGATATATTTTTTTCTCCGGGAATATCCTGGTAAGTCAGGGTATAATATCCCTTTGGAATCTCCGGTAGGGTTATGGAGGAAACTGAACCTTTTGGAATTGTAGAACGAATAATATGGGCAAAGAGCATTTTCCTGTTTGTTATATCATCCAGGAATCTATGATCTTTAGCCATTCGATGTTCTCCTGTATTTAAAGCCGGTATCAATTACTGCAGAAGCAATTCTTTCAAGCTGTTCCTCTGAAAGCCCCGGATAGACAGGGAGGCTGAAAACATTGGTGTATGCCTTTAGTGTTTCAGGGAAATCTTCAGGTTTATATCCATATTTTTTCCTGTAGTAGGGCATTATATGTAGAGGGATATAGTGAACGGATATACCGATTCCCCGATCCATCAGCTCTGCAATAAACTCATCCCTCGATATAGTCAGTTTTTCTGGGATAATTTTCGGCATAAAGAGATGCCATGCATGATTTTCTGCTTTTTTTGGAAGAGTCAGAAAGTCCAGATCTTCCAGTTTTCTGAAATAGAAATCAGCAATATTTTTCCTGGTTCTATAAAACCCCGCTGCTTTCTTTAACTGCTCCCTTCCCATTGCAGCAGCTGTATCCGGCATATTATACTTAAATCCTGCATCAACAATTGAGTATTCCCAGGAGGGTTTACTTGATCTGTATCTGTCCCATATCTCCCGGTCTATACCGTGCAGTCTCATAACAGAGATTCTCTTCGCTGCCTCTCTGTTATTGGTAACTACCATACCCCCCTCGCCGGTGGTAATTGTCTTTGTGGCATAGAAGGAGAACACCCCGGCGTCTCCAATGGTGCCCATGAACCCTTCTCTGGATTTTACAGGAAAAGAATGAGCCGCATCTTCTATAACTGTAAGATTAAATTCTGCTTTAAGATTCATTATCGCCTTCATATTACAGGGGCGACCTCCAATATGGATTGGAATTATTCCTTTTACAGAGGAGTTTTTTTTTAGAACTTTCTCTATTTCCCGGGTACTGATATTAAAACTACTATCCTCAATATCCACAAAGAGGGGATCTGCACCAAGGTAGCGGATTACCTCTGCTGTCGCTGTAAAGGTATAGGGACTTGTTATAACCTTGTCTCCGGGGCCTATCCCAAAGGCTTCCAGAGCAAGATGCAGTCCGGAAGTTGCAGAGTTTACAGCCAGTGCATTTTTTGTACCTGTGTATTTTTTAAATTCAGATTCAAAATTTCTGGCTTCTGTTCCGGTTGTGAGCCAGCCGCTTCTAAGGACACGAATTACAGCTTCTTCCTCCTCTGTCCCCAGAGAAGGTTTTGCGAAGGGGATAAAATCAGTATTCCGGTTCATTCTCAACCATCCTGATACTTGGAATATATCTGCTGAGTATTCTCCGGAGGTGGATTCTGTTACGGTAAAGACTGAAATTTTTTCCGGGAAAGCATACCTCGGAAGTCTCTTCCAGAAGTGTCCGGAGTGATCCCTTCAGTCTTGTCCTGTGGTGAACACGGATTATTCCGGGGTAGTTCGTTTTTTCAACTCTATCTTCTTCGGTCCAGAGTCTTTCATCCATTTTTTCTCCCGGTCTGAGTCCAATGTAATTAATGGCAATCTCTTTTTTCGGGATAAACCCGTAGAAACGTATCATCTGCTCTGCAAGATCCCGGATAAGAATAGGTTTTCCCATCTCCAGAATATAAAGATTACCTCCGGAACCAACTCCTCCGGTTTTTAACACAAGAGAGGCAGCTTCGGGAATAGTCATAAAAAAACGGGTAACATTCTTATGGGTAATGGTAACAGGGCCTCCTTTCATAATCTGTCTTGTAAAGAGGGGAACAATAGATCCTCTGGAACCAAGAACATTACCAAAACGTACTACCATAAAGTTTGTTTGTTCAGAATTACTGCTTAGAACCAGCTCCTCTGCAACCATCTTGCTTGCTCCATAGATACTTGAAGGAGAAACTGCTTTATCTGTAGATACAAAAACAAATCTGGAGACAGCTGAATCTTTTGCTGCATCAACAATATTTTTTGTCCCGAAAATATTATTTTTTACTGCTTCTACAGGATTTTCCTCTATAAGGGGAACGTGCTTATAGGCGGCGCAGTGAAAGATTACATCAGCTTTTAACCGCTTAATGATAAATTTAACAAAATCCCTGTCCTGTAGCTCTCCTATTATAGGAACAATTGTGGAAGCTTCTCCCACACCTCCATCCTGGAGAATTTTAAGTTCCTTCTCTATTTCATAGACATTATTTTCTCCATGGTCAAAGAGGTAGAGTCTGCCTGCTCCTCCGGATAAAAGTTGTCTGGCAAGTTCGCTGCCTATACTCCCTCCGGCACCTGTAATAAGCACACGTTTTCCCCTTAGGTATTCCAGGCTCTCAACGAGTCCAATATGTACCGGATCTCTGGCCAGAAGATCCTGTGCCTTTATCTCTCTGGTTTGAATAAGATGGGCACCTCCCTCAATTATCTGGGAGACATTGGGAAGAATACGAATTTTCTTCAACTCTGCCCGTTGAAGGGATGAATATATTCTTCGCAGAGCAGCCTCACCAGCACCGGGAATTGCAATTAATGCTTCATCAGCCTTTAGATTTTCAATTATTTTTCCGGCATTACTAACCGGTCCAAGAACCGGAATAATACCAATCTGAGTTCCTATTTTATCCCTGTTGTCATCAATAAATGCAACTACTTCACCCAATATGCCCATAGAAGCGATCTCGGATGCAATCTTTTTTCCTGCAAATCCTGCTCCGATAATGATAATTCTGTTTGTTTTACCCATACTACTCAACTTTTCCCAAAATTTCGAATCCGAAGTCAATTGTAAATGATTCTCTGTAAAGTGACAAACTTATTTTTGCTCTTTTCTTCCGTCGGTCTACCTTGATTATCCTTCCTTCCAGTCCCTTCATTGGTCCGCTCAATACCCTGATTTTTTTATTCTCGTCAAACCATACCTTAGATTTCTCAACAATTTCCCCGAAGTTAAGGAAATGCATGAGTAGATCTTTATCTGAACCCTCCAGGGGTTCGATATTCTGATTACTCTTTAAAAATCGTACAAATTCGGGAGTTCGCCGTAAAAGCCAGTAAACCTCGGGACTGAGTTTTTCACCCATAAAAAACAGATATCCTGGAAAAATTGGGGCAAGGGTTTCCCTGTTTATCCCATTCTTGCGGATAGTCAGCTTTCTTCTAGGCCATATAAGTGAGTTCTCTACATCAACTTCCGGCAGTTCCAGTCTGAAATTCACCTTTGCAAGATCTCTGAATTTTTTCTCTTCTCCAGTCATTACCTGAAGGACATAGTATTTCATCTGGATAAAAATATCATGAATATGGGGGTCTGGCAATGTAGAATAACATCTAATAATTATTAAAAATAATAAGGTTCTAATAATCTCCTGCATTATTATTCCGATACTAATGGAAAACATACCGGAGAGATTATAGATGATTAAAAGAATACCAGTTATATTATTTATGCTTTGTATACCCTTTCTGCTTTTTTCGGAGACAGTTCTGCTCTATACAATTACAGAGGCAGGAGAAGAAGATCCTGAACAGTTTGGTGATCTTATGGAAAGCGGTGTAATGAATGAATTCTTCGATGCAGGTCATATTATTTTCAATACAGCTGTATCCGGGGATATTCCGGAAGTAGGGCTTTCCCATTATAAGGAGGCTGCTTCACTGCAGCTGGCAAAGGCAGGAGGTGCTGCTTTTCTACTGGAAGTGAAATTTGTTTATACCGAAGTAAAGGGAAGAGATCTGCTTTCTACCGCAAATTATCAGCTGATTAATGTCACAACGGGTGATCTGGTAGAGGACGGATCTGTTTCTATTGATAATAGATGGATAGAAAAGGACGAATTTGAGAATGGTGTGACTGCTATGGGTCGGAGTATGGCCAGTTATGCACTTAGTTTTTTGTAAATTCTCTCAGTTACACTGCATATTGTCCCGACAATAGAACTGGAGGACTTAAGATATGGGTCTGAAAGCAATGAAAGTATTATATAAAATGATAATTATACTCTTTTTAATCAGCCTGAGTACAGTTGTATATGCAGAAGCTGTCTGGGACGGGAGTGTATCGATTGCACGGTATGGGTATCTGCCTCAAACAGGTATGTATGCTGCTTCCAATGCTTTTCCAAAGAATACAAATATAACTGTTACTAATCCTGAAACGGGTAAATCTGTGGATGTTACGGTTCTTGAACGTCTTGAAGATAATAGTCTGTTCCTGGTCCTTTCCTCTGAAGCAGCTGAAATAATGGGTATTAGCTACGGTTCGGTTTTCCACGGGAGGATTTCTGAGCAGGTTGTCGAGGGGCTGGAAGCGGAAACTGAACTTCCCTTTAATCCTGATCCGGATGTTAATCCTTCTGCCGGATTAGTGGAAAATCCCGAACTGGCTCTTATTCAGGATTATATAAAGAATGAGCTTGGAGGTACAAATCCCTCCCTGATCATACCGAATACAGCAGTTATGCCTGAGCAGACCGAACCTTCTATACCTCTCACTTTAGAGGAACCTGAAGTAACTGAGCCTGCTGAGACTGTAGAGGTGAAAGAGATACCGGAGTCAGAGGTTATAGAGACCCCGGTACCTGAAATAGTGATTACAGAAACTGAAAGCCCCGAAGCTGAGCTTATAGAAACTCCTGTTCCTGACACAGAAATTGTGGAAGCAGAACCCCTTAAAGAAGTAGTTCCTGAAACTCCTCTGGTGGAAAATATGCCTCTGGAAGAGGTGTATAACAAGGAGCCTGAAGGGATCCTGCCTGTTCCTGATCTGACAGAGATCCTTCGGGAAAAAGAAGAGGCAGCTGCAGCTTCTGCTGAGGAAGATATTCCGGAAGCAGTATATTCCGGGGCTGTAGATCCTCCTGCTGGAATTTCAGAAAATTTTGCAATGGATTCAAGTATTCCTTCTCTTCCTGTAAAGGAAGTAGATCTTCCTGTAATTACAACTATGCCGGATGTCGGTGAGCCTGAAGCTGGAGAAGAGGATATTGCTGTATCATTTCTTCCCGAACTTCCGATTATCGGAATAGAGGCAATTGTGGCAGATGAGGTTCCTGTAGCTGTAAGTATGAATGGTGATGTGGTTCTTATGGAAGAAAGCCCGGAGATTACTGCAATTCTTCCGGAGTTGATAATTACCGAAATTACAAAAGATACCCCACTGGTGGAAGAGCTTACTGCAGGGGAACCGGATGCAGAATCTGCAGAAAAGGATGAACTTATTCCTCCTCTTCCTGAGCCTTTAGCAGCTGAAATTGTAGTAGAAACTGCTGCCCCCGAAACCGGGGCTCCGAGAGTTGATGAGCTGGCGGTTCAGGATCCTGAACCGGAAGAGGAATTGTCAGTAAGTTCAATTATACCTGAGATCGTGGTTCCTGGGGAGGAGACATTACCTGTTTCCCATTTACCGGAGCTTGAGATGCCGAAGGATGGTGTTGAAATAGTTCTGGAACCATCGGAATACAGACCCCCTGTAGTAGTGGAGAAGGAAATTCCTGTTCCTGAAACAGTAGAACCTGGGGCTGATGAAGAGTCGGAAGTAATTACTCCTGAGATAGATAAAGCCCCTTCTCCTGAATCGGCCGAAGCTTTGGATAGAGAAAATTTCAATATAACCCGGGAACTCGTGAAGGATTCCTACTACCTCCAGCTGGGAGCCTATCGGGAGGAGTATTCAGCTCTGGATCTTGCAGGGCAGCTTGAGGGTATTTATCCTGTTACTGTGTATGTTTCGGAAAGCAGGGATGTAGTTAGTTACAAGGTTATGGTTGGACCTCTTGGTCTTGATGAAAGCGGAGTCATTCTTTATAACTTTAAGTCTATGGGCTATCAGGATGCTTTTCTACGCAAGGGGCTGTGAGCTGAATGGATAAAATAAAAATTACCGAGGAGATCAGAAAACTTTCTGATCTCCTCTACTTATATCAGGACGCATACTATAAAAGAAATAAACCTCTGGTAAGTGATCTTGAGTATGACCGGGTCTTTGATCTTCTTCTCTCCCTGGAAAAGGAGAATCCCGATCTGGTACTTCCGGATTCCCCTACATTAAGGATCGGTTCAGATCTTCTCCGTGACATCCCTGAAGTTAGTCATACAATTCCTGTTTTGAGTCTGGATAAGGGCTACTCTGTAGAGAGTATCCGGGACTGGATGGAGAAAACAGTTGCCAGGGCAGGCAGTGACCTATCCTTTGTGGTGGAAGAAAAAATCGACGGGGTATCTATAGTTTTATACTATAAAAAAGGTTTACTGGATCTGGCTGTTACCAGGGGGAACGGTTCTGTTGGCAATGATATTACCAGTAATGTAAAGACCATTAAGTCTGTACCTCTCCGACTTACTGAGGCTGTGGATATTGCTGTCCGGGGTGAAATATTTCTTCCCCTTAAAGAATTTCAGAAATTGAATGATAAAATGGAAATACCCTATGCCAA
>JAJRQE010000010.1 GCA_024280415.1 Spirochaetota bacterium
GCTCTTACCAAGGGATTTAAGAGCCTGAGAAGAAGTCTGAACAATAAAAAAAGAGAGTTTTTTAAGGAACATTTAAAACATCTCGATATGGGTCTGGAAAACCGCTTAAAAGATAATGTTGGGCTTCTTTCCGGAGGTCAGCGTCAGGCAATGACCCTTTTGATGATGGTTCTATCCAGACCGGATCTCATTTTACTGGATGAACATACAGCGGCTCTGGATCCAAAGAATGCACAGATTATTCTTGATCTTACTGTTAAGTATATAGATGAGTACAATCTGACAACCATGATGATTACCCATAATATGAAGCATGCAATTAAATACGGCAACAGGCTTTTAATGATGGATAAGGGTGAGATAATTCTGGATGTGAATGGTGAGGAAAAGAGAAATCTTACAGTCGAGATATTAATTGAAAAGTTTCATAATATAAGAAAAAGAGAATTGGAGAATGATGAGATACTTTTGTCGTAATACAGACTAATCACAGGGGTTCCTGCAGGATTGTCAGTTCTGCAGGGCAGCTCTTTTTTTTATTATCTGCAGCCTGTTTTTATACAGTCCCCATGTTGATATCTTAATGATACCCTCTGCTTCCAACTGGCGAATTGCATCCTTTATATCTTCCATTGGCCATCCTTGTAAATCACCATAACCTTTTATTGAAAAAAGTCTTTTTTCGAATACATCAGAATATCTGCTCTCTCCCAGTATTAATGCTGTTTCTCTTAGTGTCAGTTTTCTGTTATATTTTCGGATTAGCCTGATAATTTCTTCTTCGCCGGATATTTTTTCCTGTATGTCGTTATCACAGACGTCACACCCAAAACAGTTGTTATATTCTGCACCCATTAGTTTTAAAAGCGATTTTCTCCGACAATGGCTGCTGTCTGTAAACGCATAGATAAAATTCCGGTATCGTATTTCTGCAACAGAGGGGCTGTCCCTCTCTTCCAAAGAGTTTCCGGGTATCTCTTTATCTGATACCAGCATTATTGCACTGGATTGTTTCTTATCTCTTCCTGCTCTGCCCGATTCCTGAAGATATGCCTCTACAGTGAGTGAAGGTTCTGTGTGGATAACTGTTCGTATATTTTTTTTATCTATACCCATTCCAAAGGCGATTGTTGCCGTGAGTATTCCGTCCCTGGTATTATAAAACCACTCCTGAATTTTATCCTTTTCCCCCCTCTCCAGGCCTGCGTGGTAGAAGAAAATATTTTCTCTTCCCAGTTGCTCTCTAAGCATTCGGGCTGTAAGTTCTGACCCGGATCTGCTCCTGGTAAAAATCAGAATAGGATATTCACAGACCGGATCTCCTTTGCCTTTGAGCAGTTCGATTAATTGTCTGCTTTTTGAGATTGTATTTATAACTCTGTAATGAATATTTGGTCTGTCCGGATTGGCTGCTATCAGGGATGGATATTTTCCAGGAAAAACTATCTCTTTCACCCTGTTTAAAATATTTTCTGATGCGGTGGCTGTAAATGCTGTTACTACAGGTGCTCTTTTCTGTTCAAATGAGCAGCATGTCAGTTTGCCAAGTTCCAGGTATATCGGTCTGAAAGTATCTCCCCATTCAGATACAGTATGGGTTTCATCGATTACAATGTGGGAAACTGTAATTAAATTTAGTTGTTTTATTACTTTTTCTTTAAGAACAGTTTCGGGATTTGTCAGTATAAATTTTATTCTTCCTGTCTTGATATTTTCCCATAGTATGTCTCTTTCAGCACTACTCTGGCCTCCCCTTAGTATTCCGGGAGTTATTCCTGATTCGATTAAACGTCTTGCCTGATCTGCAATAAGGGAGAGCAGGGGGAATACAATAATTGTTACACCATTCAGAAAGAGGGCCGGAAGCATAAAGCAAAGGGATTTACCTGCCCCTGTTGGCAGGACTACTATTTGGTCCGGTCTGGTGTCATATATCTCATTCTCTCCTGTGACCGGATTTATGACTGTTTTAGGGGTAAATCCTTCTGCCCCTGCAGCTTCCAGTATGTTGCTTACAACCAGACGCTGGTAGGGGAAAAGATAATCTATTCCAAAGTGTTTTTTTGCAATTCTGTTCAAAGGATCCAAAGTATTTTCTTTATTCTTCATAACTCCCAGTACTGGGTAAATCCAATTGCTGCTTTTGATTAATCGGCGTTTTTTTGAAGGAACTTCTGAATAGTAGGTAAAAAATAAGATCCATATGCTTCCAGTTTTTTTTCTCCTACCCCAGACACAGTTAAAAATTCTTCATCATTTTTAGGCTGAATAGCAGTCATTTCGACAAGAGATTTATCTGAAAAAATAATATATGGAGGGACATTTTTATCGTGAGCAAGTTTAGTCCGTACTTCCTTTAATTCAATAAAGAGATCTTCATTTACCACTAAAGATTTGTGATCAGCTTTTACTTTTGCAGTAGATTTTTTATCACTTAAAGCTGTTTGTTTACTAATAAAAAAATTCTGTTTTCCAAAGAGAACATTTTTCCCCTCTTCTGACATTCTTAAAACATTAAACCTTTCAGTATCCTGATAAATAAACTCCTGACTGATAAGTTCATTTATTATTGCTCTCCACCATTTTTTATCTTTATCTTTCCCAATTCCAAATGTTTTCAATTTATCATGATTTCTTTGACGGATTTTCTCGGTATTAGCTCCCCAGACAACATCAATAATATAATTTATCCCAAAACTCTGATTTGTTCTGGCAATAGCAGACAACACCTTCTGAGCATCAATTAAAGCATCAACTTTTTTAGTATCATCATTACAAACATCACAATTGCCACAATTCCCATGGAACTCTTCATTAAAGTATTCCAATATTTGTTTTCTTCTACAGACATTTACGGTCGCGAAACGGATTATTCTATTCAAATTCTCTTTACTGCGTTCTTTTTCTTTAGGGTTTTCTATCTGATTAATAAAATAGTTCTGCTTCATAATATCTCCGGAACTAAAGAGCAGTAAACATGAGGAATCAAGGCCATCACGTCCTGCACGACCAGTTTCCTGATAATATCCTTCTATGCTTTTAGGTAAATCACCATGAATAACATATCTAATATTACTTTTATTTATACCCATTCCAAAAGCTATTGTGGCCACAATAACATTAACTTCGTCAATGTTAAAAAGTTCCTGATTTTTTGCTCTTTCAATTTTTGACAAACCAGCATGATAATGAATAGCTCTTACACCCATCTGCCTTAAGTATTCAGCTGTCCTTTCTACTTCCTTTCTGCTGGTTCTGTAAACTACACCAGATTCACCTTTCCTTTTATTTATAAATGAATATATTTGAGAAAGAGGATCATTTTTATTTTCGATTTTATAATACAACTCTTTTCTATTGAAAGAAGCTCGAACTATAAATGGATTTTCTAATGATAAAATACGAATTATATCTTTTTGAACCTGTTTAGTTGCAGTGGCAGTAAAGGCTGCTATTGGAACAGATGGAAAGTTATTACGAAGCTGAGCAAGAAAAAGATAGTCGGGTCGAAAATCATGCCCCCATTCCGAAAGACAATGTGCTTCATCTATAGCAAAAAATTTAACCTTAAAATCATGCAGTTTTTCAATATAACCATCAATCGCCAATCGTTCTGGTGATATGTATAATATTTTTACTTCTCCCCGGTACAACCGCGAATAAATTTCAACTGTTTCTTTTCGTGATAGACTGCTGTTTAGGAAAGTCGCGGAAATACCTTTCTCAATGGCTTCATCAACCTGATCTTTCATTAAAGCTATCAAAGGACTAATTACAACTGTCAGACCTTCAAAAATTATTCCTGGTATTTGATAGCAAAGGCTTTTCCCTCCACCTGTAGGCATGGAAGTAAATACATCTTTACCTGAAAGAATAGCATCTATAACCTCTTCCTGATTAGGTCTGAATGAATCATAGCCAAAGATTGATTTAAGGATTGACTTTGAATTAGTTTGTTCAATGCTATTCATATAGACTTCGACTCCTCTAAATTATAGATATCTGTGGAGCTTCTTGCAAAACTATCCTTTTTTAGGAAGCTGTCAATAATAAGTATCATGTAAAATGCTTAAGGTGTCCCATACGCTATTGTAGCAGTGAGAATCCCGCCATTCTCCATAACTCCTAGTACTGGGTAAATGGGAATGGTGCTTCAAGTAATTGAAACAGACCAATTAAGCAGATATTGCGCAAGCCTCTAAAGCTTTCTGTTTATATATTCCGAATAGTTTTTTATTATGGGTCTGTAATTTGAGTTAAATAATGGAGATGAAACCATGAAATCTGCTGTTGACCTGTTGTTGGCTATTGGAATATTGTAGAGTACTGCGATTCTTGCGAGTGCTTTAACATCAACATCGTGCGGCTGGGGTTCCATTGGATCCCAAAGAAAGATCATAATATCAATCTTGCCCTCAGATATAAGAGCTCCCAGCTGCTGATCCCCTCCCAGGGGGCCGGATTTCAGTTTAACCAGATTAAGATTTCTCTCATTGTAGTTTTCATGATCCGCTTCGTTGTTGATTTTTGTTTTTATTGCTTCTTCAACCATAGTTCCGGTTGTACCTGTACAGTAAAGATTATGGGCAATCAGGATCTTCCAGTTGTACTCAACCCATTCACTAAGATCTTTTTTTCTGTTGTCATGAGCCACAAGGGCTATCTGCTTTATTTTATCCATAAATGCATTATATGGAGGAGAGGTAATAAATATCAATCCCGTCAGCTCAGAAATATGTTAGATCTTTGTTAATAATATAGGGAGAACTACCCAGGGCAAACGCATCTAGATTCAAAATTTAACTACCAGCTTTCACACAGTCTGTTTGGTGGGGGTAGTTGAGTCGTAATTCCATTTAATATTTTCCATCTTCTTCGGTCAGTATGTTCGGACAGGTTGACAAGTATTGCTGTAAACGAACTTACATGTAGAGTAGTTTCCCTGTTATGGGATCCTGTTCGTAGTTCTCACAGAGTCCTGTAAGCACATCCTCATGAGTAATACTCACATTCATAACCGTATCATTCCCTGCATAATAAATTAGGATGCTGCCGTCATCACGCCGGATTCCTCCACAACTAAATACAACATTTGGTACATGGATATAATCACTGCTTTTTACCTGACAGTCGGCCTGGGATGGAAAGAGAATTGGAATGCTGGAAACCTTTACACTTGAGGGATCTGAAAGATCGTGAAGTGCCACTCCAAGAACATAAGGATTTCCATCCATAGTTGAACGCACTCCGTGAAATATATTGAGCCACCCCTTTTTTGTCCTGATGGGAGGTGCTCCCGGACCAATTTTATCTGTAAAAGCTGATGGTCCTCCTCCTGTCTTCATGATCGGATCGCTTGAAATCTGCCATTTCCCATGTTCCAGATTCTCGGAAAATCCCAATCTTATTTGGGTATAAATTCCACCAGTATCACCTTCTGTACTGTCGTTTGGACGAAAGAGAGCAACGTATTTCCCTTTTGCTTTTTCCGGAAAAATGACAACATTTCTCATATCCTGATCAAGCATAGGACCAAATCTTTTGACAGAAGAGAAATCTTTAGTAGTTGCAAGTGAGACGCGTACTCTATTTTTTATCGATTGGTGATAGGCACTGTAGGTAATAATATATTTGTTATCAATTTTTGTTATTCTGGGATCTTCCACTCCTCCACTTTCATTTTCAATAAGAGCCTCGCTGTTGACTTTGTCATCAAAACTATCATTCTTAGTTGCTGGTTTCATGAAAGGTTTAGGATCAATTTGCCAGTTATTCAGACCATTTTTACTACGTGCAACTCCCAGAACACTGATACCGCAGCGAAGATGGGAACGAAAGAGCATTATTGTATCTTCTTCTACCTGGGTAATACCGGCATTATGAACTGTTACTACTTGTAAACCTGGATCTGCCCACACTTTATTTACATCATGGGAAGAAAGGATAGGATTCCTCCCATATCTTATAATGGGAGTATTCAGATTAACATTAAATTTTGTTTCCTTTTCAAACGATACAGTCCGATTAAAAAGTTTATCCATAGTTATCTCTCCTGTAATTAACTAAAAAATTGTATATTTTGTTTGATAAAAACACCTTTGGATTTAATTGTCAAGCTTTTATTAAAAGCGCTTTGAGAATAAACTTGACACCTTAGAGTTTATATGTAAATGTAATGCAAGCGCTTTGAAAATATTGAAACTGGTTTGGGATATCTATGGTAAAGTTGACTGATATTGCTGCGAAACTTGATATGTCGCTCACGACTATATCAAGAGCCTTGAATAATTACAGTACTGTAAGTTTGAAAACAAGAGATCTTGTAAAAAAAACTGCTAAAGAGATGGGGTATGTTCCTAACCGGATGGCTCGGAATCTTGCCATGAAGAAGAGTCATCTTATTAGCCTAGTATATGATGATTACAATGAAACTATCTCATATCAATCCTTTACGTTTGAAGTAATATCCGGTATTAGACGATATTTTGGGAATACCCCCTATGATCTAATAATGGTACCTGAAAATAAAAGAGGTAAAAACAGGGAATCCCTTAAAAATATCTCTCTTTCACGTGGAGTTGACGGCCTTTTTATAGTTGGAATAAGAACTGATGATTCCTATATTGATGAAATTAAAGAGGATTTTATGCCAGTTGTCTGTATTGATTACCCTCTAAATGGGAAAAGGATATCCTATGTAGAATCGGATAATATAAAAGGATGCCGACTTGCCATTGATTATCTTGTTTCCCTTGGACACAAGGATATTGCCTTCATAAATGGACATAATCTGGCAGCTGTCAGTCCTGTACGTTTTGAAGGATATAAAACAGCTCTTGAGGAGAATGGAATTCCATTTAACAGGGAACTTACTATAAACAGTGATTATACAGAGGATGGTGGATACAGAGCAGCAAAAAGTCTGTTAGAGGAGAAAAGAGAATTCTCTGCCTTATTTGTTGCTTCCGACTTAATGGCAGTAGGAGCTATTATGGCTATCAAAGAAACAAACTTAAGGGTTCCGGAAGATATTGCTGTTATTGGCTTTGATGATCTCTTTTTTGCAGAACATTCCCATCTTGGATTAACTACAGTAAGGCAGCATAAGTTTGAGATGGGTTATCAGGGGGCAAAGTTACTTCACCGGATTATTGAACAGCCTGATTACATTCCCAGGAAGAGGAAAATTGATGTTGAACTTATTATTAGGGGTTCTGCATAGGACTATTAAATAGAGGGTCTGGGTTTTTTAAGAAAAATTAAAAGCGCTTTTAATAAGAATATTGATTTAGTAGGTTTACAGCCGTCTGTAAGATGGATAAAAAATATATGGAGGATGCTATGATTAAAAAAGCATTAACAGTTACAATCGTTCTTGTATTATTATTTGCAGGAACTACACTTTTCGCTGGTGGAAATCAGGATACCGGTTCTTTAAATTTGGCAGAGTTGACAGGAGCTGACGCTGAAAGCTTTACAAAGTTTGCTGTGGAAGAAGGGGCTACACTGGTTTTTTCAGGTTGGGGTGATCAAACAGAACAGCAGATTTATAAAGATGCAATAGTTCGTTTTAATAAAATATATCCAGATGTAGTTGTAGATTATCAACCAGTACCTGCAGATTTTCAGACAAAAATGAAAGCCCAGATGGCTGGAGGAACAGCCCCTGATGTTTTTTATGTTGGTGATCAGCTGATGACAGCCTTTGGTACTACCGGACAGCTTCTCCAACTGGACAGCTATATGGCAGAAGCCGGACAATCCAGGGGTGACTTTATTGAATCTCTGCTAACTCTATTTACACTTAACGGAAAAACCTTTGGCCTTCCAAAGGATTGGGGGACTTTAGGCCTTGTATATCTTCCTGAAGCTTTCGCTGCTGCAGGTATTGCTGAACCAACAGATGACTGGACCTGGGATGATCTTGCAAAAGCAGCAAAAATAATCACTGATAAAACGAAATATGCAGGTTTTGGACAAAATGCAGACTGGGCCAGGTTTGCTGCATGGTCGTTTTCCATGGGAGGATCCTATACCAATGCAAATTTTACAAAAGGAACAATGAACACTTCAGAAAACAAAAAAGCAGCAGCCTTTCTTCTTAAGATGAAAAAAGACGGGATTCTTGTAACCAGTGCTGATGTAGGTGCAGGATGGTGTGGAGAAGCAATTGGTAAAGAATTAATTGCCATGACTTATGAAGGCGGCTGGATGGTTAATTATATGAGAAATGATTTCCCGGATGTTAACTGGAAAGCAGTACAGGTTGCTATAGCTCCGAATGGGAAAAGATCCAATGTTATTTTTACAAATGCCATTGGTGTTAATGCCAATACAAAATATCCCAGAGCAGCCGCAGCTTTTACAATTTATCTAACAAGCAGGGAGAATCAGGCAGAAGTAGCAGCTACCGGATTTGCATACCCTGCTCACCCTGATCAGCTGAATCTTATAAAGGATCCGAATGACAGAGCTATCTCTGCAGGCGGCGTTGTAGGAAGAGTGGCAAACTGGGGTCCAAATACAGGAAAGGTCAATGATGAAGTATCAAAAGCCATGGAAAGAATATATCTTGGTGCAATGGGAGTTGATGACTCTTTAGCAGAAGCTGACAAAAAAATTAATGCAATTCTTGCAGGCGAATAAAAATATTACAGTTTCGGGCAGGATAATATTATCTCCTGCCCGTTTGTAGCAAATTGGAGGAAATGTGAATAAACAATCTTCTTTGAGTAAAATGAAAAAAACAGAGGAGCTAGCAGCATATGCATTTCTATCTCCCTATTTGTTGGCAACACTGGTCTTTACCGTTGGTATGCTTGTATTTGCATTAATGGGGTATTACCTTAGCTCCTCCTGATTTTTACCATTCGTAGCCATGGATTACATCAGACTCTGTTACTGGCTCGGTGTGTGTTGCTTGTTCAAGAAGTCTACGAAAAACAAGCCCCCTATTATGCGAAGTTCGGCGA
>JAJRQE010000248.1 GCA_024280415.1 Spirochaetota bacterium
CGATATTTACTGTTTCCACCGTACTCGACAACAAAGAGGGAATTCTAAAACCTGGAATGAGTGCCGACCTGTCAATACTGATTGCAGCAGACAAGGGGCTTGTTATCCCAAGTAAGGCAGTTACCAGTGTCAGAACCCGTAGTTACATTAAGATCCTTGAAAATGGAGAAATTGTGACTAAAAAAGTTGAAGTCGGCGCTGATGACGGAAGGAACATAGTTGTACTGAATGGTATCGAAGAGGGTGCCATTGTTGTCATACCCGGTGCTCCCGGACTTCAGCTGACTTCAACAAGTTCGGTAAGCACCGGAACATCCGTTATCCCGGTGCAAATTCCAGGTTCAGGAGCAAAATAGATGATTAAAATTGAAAATCTTTCCCGGCATTACCAGATGGGACCAACAACAGTAAAGGCAATCGACGATCTTTCACTGAAAATTTCTGCAGGTGAGTTTGTATCCATAGTAGGTCCCAGCGGATCGGGCAAATCAACTCTAATGAATATCATAGGCTGCCTGGACTCACCCTCTTCGGGTAAGTACACCCTTGCAGGCGAAGAAGTTGCCGGACTAAGCAGGGATCGCCTGGCAGAAATCCGTAATAAGTACATTGGCTTTGTATTTCAGAGCTTCAACCTTCTGGGAAGAGAAAGTGCCGTGGAAAATGTTGAACTCCCCTTAATATATGCAGGAATCCCTCCAAAAGAGAGAAGAGAACGTGCAATGGAAATACTTAAACGAGTGGAACTTCAGGGCAGGGAATTCCATCAGCCTAATGAACTTTCGGGAGGACAGAGACAGAGGGTGGCAATAGCCAGGGCTCTGGCAGTAAACCCTAAAATACTTCTGGCCGATGAACCAACCGGAGCACTGGACACCAAAACAGGTGAACAGATAATGGAATTATTCAGAGAACTGCAGTCCGAAGGGGTTACCCTTATTATGGTAACCCACGATCCCGATGTAGCCGCCCAGGCAAAAAGGGTAGTACAGGTAAGGGATGGGAAGATAGTTGTTGACCTTCCTGTCGGGGAGTGGATAAGATGACAACCTTCAAATTTACAGAGTCTGTTAAAATGTCTTTTCGGAGTATTGCATCCAACAAGAGAAGATCATTTCTTACAGCCCTGGGTGTTATGATAGGTGTTGCGGCAGTAATTACACTCGTGGCACTGGGAAACGGGACACAAAAATCGGTAGAACAGAGCCTTGAATCTCTTGGATCCAACCTGCTTATCCTTTACTCCGGTCAGCCAAAAGGGGGAAGCCTGGTCAGAAGAAATACAACCAATATCCAGCCCTCTCTGACAGGTGAAGATCTGGAATTCCTTGAGAGTCTTATACCGGAAATAATTCGATCTGCAGCTCCTGAATCTTCGAGTTCAGGTCAGATAAAATATAGTAATAAAAATACTGCAGGTACAATTATTGGAACAAATTTAAGCTACCCTGAAGTAAGGAATTTCCATCCCGTCTATGGATCTTTTTTCTCAGAAAATGATCTTGCAGCCAGAAAACCTTCTGCTGTAATTGGTGCACAAATTTACAGAGATTTATTTATTGACGGGGAAGATCCTGTGGGTCAGAAAATACGTATAAACGGTGTAAGCTTTGTTGTAACAGGCATTATGGAGGAAAAGGGATCCTCCACCAGTGATTCATCAATTTTTATTCCAATATCAACATTTCAAAAATATATTTCCGGATCTTCTATGTATGCTCTAATAAACATCCAGGCAGTCGACCTTGATTCCATGAGGGAACTTCAGACCTATATAGAAAATGAGATTCTCAGACTTCATAAGCTGCCAAATATGGATGCTGCAGACTTTTATGTGGCTAACCAGCTTGATCTTCTCAATACCCTTCAAGGTGTAACCAGTACATTCACACTGCTTCTTGGAAGTATAGCCGCAATAAGCCTTATTGTAGGAGGCATTGGGATAATGAATATTATGCTTGTAGCAGTAACAGAACGGACAAGAGAGATAGGAATAAGAATGGCTCTGGGGGCGAAATCTTCAGACATTCTAAGTCAGTTTCTGACAGAGGCAATTATCCTCTCTGTAGGGGGAGGACTTATTGGAATATTTCTGGGTGTCACTACTGCCATAGGAGCAAATAAATTCGGGGGTATGGCATCGGCTATATCAGGAGAATCAATAATTCTGGCTTTTGGATTTTCAGTTGTCACAGGGTTGTTTTTTGGAGGATATCCGGCATATCAGGCATCTAAACTGGATCCTATTGAAGCATTGAGATACGAATAAAAACAGGTATTTAGATTTTTTTTAAGGAGTGGAAAATGAAAAAGGCAATTTTAATTTTACTGTTAACATTAGTACCTTTTATGTTAACAGCTCAATCTGATGATCCCGAGATTATCAAGGCAAAAGAAGAAACTGCTGTTATCTTCGATCTGGGGAGGTTCTTCGGCTATCTGCAGACCATGGAGAAGGAAGCGCCTGAACTGGCACTCTCCAAGGCACAAATTGAAGAGCTGTATCTGACTTTAAACTATTTTATAAAAAAGGACAGAATTAAAGTTGATGATGCTGAATGGCATCTGACCTATATGGAAGAAGAACTTCTTACAATTGATCAGCTGATCTATGTTGATGAGCTGGCAATCGAAAAGATGGCAACAAGAGTCCCTGGCAGCGGCGGCGGATCAGAAGGCGGCGGTCAGATGGCGAGCTATATTGCAGGAGGAGCATTTAATCCACTAAAAGACGAAACAAAAACAATAGGTCAGGACGTTGCATCCTTTTTTACATATTTAAAGAAAAAAACAGGCATGTAGTATCTAATTATCAATTTTAATATCTCTGGAGACAGGCTGATCCAGAGATATTAATGTTTCTGTTGACTGAATCTCTTCAATTTTCTGCAGTTTTTCTACAAGAAAGTTTTTAAGTTCCAGTGTAGTCCCAAGTACTACCTTTATAAAAAGAGAATAGCTGCCAGTCGTATAATGAACTTCGACTATCTCCTTCATATTTTTTAGCTGTAATAATACTGTAGAAGAATCCCCGGCATTGTGCAGGTTCAATCCAATAAAAGCAGTAACAGAATATCCAAGTTTCGGATAGTCAAGAATCATCCTTGACCCCTTTATTATACCTAGTTCTTTTAACCGGTTTGTCCGTACATGGATGGTTCCACCGGAAACTACAAGTTCTCTGGCAATTTCCTGATACGATTTTCTCGAATCTTTCTGCAGTTTCGAGAGTATTTTAATATCCAGATTATCAATTCTATATTTATCGTCCATATATCCCCTCATATTTTAAAGTATTATCGATATTATGCATAATTATTAAAAATATTATAATAATATACCATTATATTGAATAATATCATATATATCATGTATTTTAGCAGTAACTTAATAACACAGACTTTTGCGATGTCTATAAAACAGCTTGTTTTTTAACTCATAGGAATTCACAGCGTAAAAAGATCTAACCAGGAGCAATCATGACTGTGTCAACACTGGAAAAAATCAGTTTATTGGAAACTGATAAAGCTATTTCCTCTGTAAAGAAAATTTTTGAATCAAAACTAAAATCATATTTAAGTCTAACAAAAATTTCTTCCCCTCTGTTCACAAAGGCAGATTCCGGTATTCAGGATAATCTCAACGGCACTGAAAATGCTGTGAATTTCACAATCGGTGTTAATGGATCAGCAAGGTATGAGATTGTCCATTCACTGGCAAAGTGGAAAAGAAGTGCACTAAAAAGATACAGTATACCCACTGAAGAGGGAATTATTACCGATATGAAAGCGCTTCGGCCGGATGAGCCGGATCTTACAACAGGTATCCATTCTGTATATGTTGACCAGTGGGACTGGGAGCAGACAATTAGTAAGGAAGATCGAAATCTTGATTTTCTTAAATCTACGGTAAGAAAGATTTATCAGGCAATAAAGGGAACTGAAGAACGGATTACCGAAGAATTTCGAATTGAGGGAACCCTCCCTGATCGAATTAGCTTTATCCATACTGAAGAACTAGTAGAAAAATGGCCTGATAAAACCCCCATAGAGAGGGAAAATCTAATTACAAGAGAAAAAGAAGCTGTTTTTATTATAGGCATTGGAGGGAAACTACCAGACGGAAACCCTCATGACGGCAGAGCACCTGACTATGATGACTGGACAACTGAAACTTCAAAGGGGAAATATGGTCTTAATGGCGACATAATGGTATGGAATCCGGTACTCGGAAGATCATTTGAACTTTCCTCTATGGGGATTAGGGTAGACAGGGATACGATGCTGAAACAGCTGGAAATTCGAGGAGCCATGGAAAGATGCGAACTGGACTGGCATAAACAACTTCTAAATGAAGAGTTTCCCCAATCTATCGGGGGTGGAATAGGTCAGTCCAGACTGGTAATGTTTATGCTGAAAAAACTCCATATTGGTGAAGTTCAGGTTAGCTCCTGGCCGAAAGAAGTAATTAAATCCTGTAAAGAAAAAGGTATTGAATTACTTTAAGCAAATCAACAACCACCTCCAGATGAGGTGGTTTTAGCTCTGGTAAATAGATTTATTATTTTCAGAACCTTCTTTAATACCTATACAGTGACGATTCACCGCTTCTTATAAAACGTCCCCCTCCTCTTTTTCCTGTAAATTTTCCATTCCTGAAAATTACATTGCCTCGAAGAATTGTAATAAGCGGACTACCCGTAAAATTTAAACCTTCATAAGCTGTATAATCTGCATTTGAATGTATGTTCTTTTTTGAAAATGTTCCATTTGCTTCGGGTGAGAAAACTACTATGTCCGCATCAGTGCCTGGTTTAAGACTTCCCTTTTCAGGATACAATCCAAAAACCTTTGCCGGATTTCCAGATAGAATATGTCCCATTTGTATCATTTCCATACTACCCTCAGCAACCAGAGACGAATAAATAAGAGAGGACATCTCTTCACTCCCAGGGATTCCAGCAGGTATTTCCCTGCAATCAGCAAAACTACTTTTATATTCCGGTGTGTAGGAACAATGATCTGTTGCAACTATACCTATTTCTCCTGAGACTAAAGCCGATCTTAACTCTCTATTGTCTGTTGCTTTCCTCAAAGGAGGGGTCATTATAAAATTACAACCATCTTTCCCTTTCAGCTTACTATCTGTCAAGAGAAGGTAGTGGGGGGTAGTTTCTACATATAATTTTACTCCTTCATTACGTAATTTTCTGATTACATCCATACCAGCTTTTGATGATAAGTGAACTATATATAATGGAAGAGAGAATTGTGCAGCAGCTTTTCCTGCCCTTAATATTGCCAGAGATTCAGCTTCAGAAGGTCTTAATACCGGATGCATCTCTGCTGACAACTTTCTATCCTTAAACTTGATATTTATTTTTGAAATTAACTCATCAGCTTCTGCATGAAGTGTCACCAGTATCTTCTTTTCACAGCAAAGAGGAAAAAGAGAACTCCAGTAATCTGGATCCAGATAGCATCCAAACTCTTTATATGTCATAAAGAGCTTTACAACTCCAACTCCAAAAGATTTTAAACTATCAAGCTCCAGTGATATTTGATCATGCATATTATAAATACACTGGTGCAGAGTAAAATCAATAGTTGCTTCTTCGGCTTCATGAATTCGTTTAACAGCTCCCTCCTGAAGAGTTTTGCCGGAGATTTGATCAGCAAAATCAATAAATGTTGTTACCCCTCCAAAAGCGGCTGCCCGGGATCCTTCAAAAAAGCCATCGGCCGTCTTATTACCCTCTTCACCAAGACCATAATGAGTATGAGCATCAATAAAACCGGGGAAAACATATAGGCCGGAAGCATCTATAAGTTCCGTGTTCGGGGGAAGAAGAGCAGGGTTAATAAACCTCTCTATAATTTTTATTTTTTCCTTTTCTATATAGATATCTACATTTTTAATTGTATCTGAAAAGACCACATTCCCATTATTAATTAATATTCCCATTTTCCTACTCTATTTAATTCATATAGTTTCAATTCCTGTAAAACAGTAATTCTGCAGGAATCTATTATTATGGCGACTATTTATTCTAAAGCACCTTCAATTTCAGGAATATTTCATTTTAGAAATTATCTCTGTGCTTCTTCCTTTTCAGCAGGGCTATTGCTCTTTCTGCAATAAATTCTGCTGTAAGTTTAAAATATTTCATGAGTTCCCAGGGTTGACCAGAAGTACCGAATCTATCATCAATTCCCATCATATCAAAGATAACAGGAACCCCGTAAACCTTTGATGAAGAAAAAACAGCCGATGAAACCAGATTTCCCAACCCCCCTTTCTGGTGTTCCTCTACAGTCAGAATAATACCTGTATCTATTGCCGCATCTATCAAAGCCTTTTTATCAAGGGGTTTTATAGATGATATATTAACTATACGTGCTCTGATATCAAATTCCTCCTTGAGGATCCATGCAGCCCTCAAAGCTTCTGCAGTGACCGGTCCTGTTGCCACTATTGAAATATCTTCATCATCTCCTTTATACTCCGAAGAGAGTACCGTTGAGAACGCATCTGTAAATTTATCCTCTTCCTTTCCCTTGTATCGGATTATTGTAGCAATACCAGTTTTAAAAGGCGTTGTTTCTGTGGTTACAACTGGTGTTGCTTCCCGGGCATAACGAAGATAACAGGGACCATCAATTCCAATTGAAGCTGATGTTGCTTTTTTTGTTTCTATTGAATCCACTGTAGAAATCATAGTCATGTTCGGCAAGCCGGCGATTTGGAAAAATTCCTCAAGAGCCTGATGTGTTGCACCATCAGGACCAACCGATATCCCCGCATGGGCTCCGGCAATTTTAACATTAAAATTTCCATAGCAAATTGTTGTCCGTATCTGGTCAAGAGATCTTCCCGCCGCAAATACACCATATGTACCAATAAAGGGGATCATTCCATTTTTAGCCAGTCCCGCAGCTACAGAAGCAGTAGATTGCTCTGCAATTCCCATACTGAACCATCTTTCTTTTCTTTTTGGATTTGACTTGTAAAATTCATCAATACATATAGAACCCGAAATATCCGATCCCAGAGCACAGACTCTTTCATCATCTGTCTCTTTGAGAGCTTCCCCAAATCCTTTTCTGGTCGGTTTCATCTCAACTTTCATTATTGCACTACTGTTCCACCAGTAATTCTTTGAAAACAGGGGAACTGTCAAATCAATTTCCTCATCCTTTTCTTTCTGATACTTCCCTGCATATTCAATCATCTCGTCTACAGGAAAATTCTCCAATTTCAATTCTTCCAATGCTGTTTTAAGTTCATCTCTATCGGGGGCTTTACCATGCCACCCTGCTTCATTTTCCATAAAACTAATACTGTTTCCCTTAACAGTTTCTGCAATTATTACAACTGGTTTTCCCTTTATATTCTCTGCTTCCTTATAGGCTCTTAGTAGCTCTGCAATATTGTGTCCGTTACATTTTATTGTATGCCATCCAAAAGATTCATATTTTGCTTCAATCGAATCGATATTAAGGACCTCACTTACAGGGCCGTCAATCTGTAAATTATTTTTGTCGATAATTCCAACTATATTGTCAAGTTTATGGTGAGAAGCTTCCATTACAGCTTCCCATATCTGTCCTTCCTGCTGTTCTCCATCTCCCATTAAGCAGAAAATTCTATAATCCAGATTCTTTATTTTAGCATGCAAAGCATCACCAACAGCCACGCTGAGCCCCTGCCCCAATGAACCGCTGGATAATTCGATACCAGGAACCTTTGACATATCGGGATGTCCCTGAAACGGGCTATCAAATTTCCTAAGCAAGGCTGTTTCACTTATTGGGAAATATCCACAATAACCTAGTGTGGCATACCAGAGAGGAGCTTTATGTCCGGCCGAAAAGTAGAACCTGTCTCTCTCTTTCCATAAAGGATCAAATGGTTTGTGTTTCATAATATTCAGAAACGCGGTACCTACAATTTCCGCTGCGGAAAGAGATCCACCAGAATGACCGGATCCTGCACAGTGAATTGCAGTAAGAAGATATCCTTTAATTTCTCTTATAGATTTCTCCAGCTCAACCGGATTCTGAACTGTTTCATTATTTTCTCTGTTTATCACACCCATAAAAGCACCTCTAATTCATCTTATTTTCTAAGTTCATTTATTATTTTCGAAGGAACTGCCGGAATAGAATTTACCCAAATACCAAGCGCATCATATATTGCATGAACTACAGAAGGAGCCCCCATCGAAAGAGGCAGTTCTCCCATCCCCTTTGCCCCGTAAGGCCCCTCATCATGAGGATCTTCAATAATTATGCATTTAATCCCCGGTGTCTGGCCTATTCGTCTAATTCCAAGTCTGCCAAAATTATCAGTAATAATTTTCCCATTTATCTGTTTGTATTCCTCAGAAAGTGCATAACCAAGACCCATTACGACACCTCCTTCCATCTGTCCCTCTACAGCAGACCGGTTTATAACTCTGCCGGCATCAGAAGCTATTATTACATCAAGAACATTAACCTTCCCTGTTTTCTTATTCACTTCAAGAATCGTTGCCTGGGATGCAAAACAGTAAGCAGCATGAAGTCGACCATCCTCTGGAGTTTTATAACCTCCTTCAGGCTCCCGGAGAGAGAAATTTGTTGCTGATACGGTGTATTTTGATTCTGCACTTATTTTTATTTCTTTTTTGTTTATGATCCTGATAAAATTTTCAAGAGCCGTAATTCTGCAACCATCCGAAAGTGTATAAAAATCACTATCTTTTAATTCAATATTATCCTCTCGTATATCATATTCATCTGCAACCACTTTAATAATTTCTACTCTAAGTTTTTCGGCTACTCTTAATACGGCATTCCCGGAAACAAAAGTCTGCCGGGAAGCAGTAGTCATCCCTGCCGGCGGATCCCGTTTTGTATTCCCGGAATGTACAGTAATCCGGCTAAACGGCCAGCCAAGATGACTGGAGAGAATCTGTGCCATAGTGGAATTAGCACCCTGCCCCATATCTACACTTCCCACATGGAGGGCAAGATTCCCATCAGCTGTAATTTCACCATAAGCACCTGCAGAATCATTCATACCTATACCCAGACCCACATTCTTATAAGAGGCTGCAACGCCTATTCCGACTTCCCACCCTTCCCGGGCAATTGGTTTTTCATATTCAGCCAGAGCCTGTTTTACGGCTCTAAGGCAATCTGCAATACCAATACTGGAAACCGGACAATCACCTGTAATTGTAGGTTTTCCGGTTTCCAGAACATTTTTAAGTCTGAAATCAATGGGGTCAATACTCAATGCTGCTGCCATCTTATTCATCATCATTTCAGAACCAAATGTAACAGTGGGATTACCAAACCCCCTCATAGCACATGCAGGGGTATGATTCAGATAAACTGCTTTTGCTTTTACTTCAGCAGCAGGAATAGTATATGGTCCTGCTGCAAAACTTACACTTCTAAGGATTACTGCTTCTTCTACAGATGCATATGCCCCACCTTTGGCTACTATATCCACTTTTACAGCAGTCAGCTTCCCATCTTTTGTTGCACCAGTCCTATATCTCTGATGGGTTGCATTTCGTTTTCCACTGACCATGATTGATTCCCGGCGAGTATAGGTATACTTAACAGGTCTCCCTGTAGCAACAGCACCCAATGAAGCAATAATCTGGACTGATATATCCTCCTTTCCCCCGAAGCCCCCACCCATAGGCATCCCTGCTATCTGAATTTTTGAAGGAGGGAAATTAATAACCGGTGCAATCTCACCAATATCCATCGGAGGACCCTGACTTGCAACAAAGACAGTAAGAGTGCCATCTGAATTTAGTTTTGCAATACATGATTCAGGCTCAAGATATCCGTGCTCTACATACTGTGTGTCAAATTCTTCTTCAAGAATAATATCAGCAGCATCAAAGCCCAATTCAATATCTCCACGACCGGATTCCATAACTGCAATAATATTGTTGTCCCCATGAAGAACTGCCGGGGTTCCATCTAAAGCATTTTTATAATCTGCAACTTCAGGAAGAATTTTATATGAAACTTTAATTTTTCCAAGTATATCTGCCAGATCTTTTTCATTTTCCGCAAATACTGCAGCTACTGCATCTCCAATATACCTCACCCGGTTTTCTGCTAAAACAGGCTGATCCTTTTTTATGGGACCGTATAGATTTTTTCCAGGGATATCACCTGCCAGAATTATTTTAACTAAACCTTCACTTTCAACAGCCTCAGTTATATCAATATTCAGGATTTCTGCATGGGGCCATGGACTTCTTAAAACTCCTGTAAATAACATCTTGTCAAAAATCTTATCATCTGCAAAAACTGTCCTGCCGGATGCCTTATCTATACTGTCAATTCTTATAACCGACTCACCTATCTCTACTTTTTTGTCAGGAAAAATATCCTTTCTGTCTATCCATACTTTATTATTATTTATCAAAGAGGCTGCAGCCTTTACTGCATTTATTATTTTGATATATCCTGTACAACGGCAGATATTTCCTTTAAGAGCTTTTTTTATTTCAGTTTCATCAGGGATCCTATTCCGATCAAGAAGTGCTTTAGCAGACATTATAACACCAGGGGTACAAAACCCGCATTGAACTGCACCCTCTTTTGCAAAAGAATAAATTATCGAATGGACATGGTCATTATTAGAAAGATTTTCGAGAGTAGTCACTCTGAACCCTTCCAGATCCTTCATAAATTTTCTACAGGCAAGTACTGCTTTCCCATTAACAATTACAGTGCAGGCACCGCAATGCCCTTCATTGCATCCGTTTTTTACCGCAGTAAGTCGCAGTACATTTCTTAGATATGACAATAAAGTTATAGATGAATCTAAAAATGTATATGAGTATTTTACACTATTAACAGTCAGACTTATCTTCACCTTTTCCCCTGAATATTCATTACTCACATATTAAACGAATAAGCTCCAGATACACATCAGTGCAGCTCTTCAGATCAGATATACTTAATTGTTCATTATCAGTATGGCAGAGAGAAGAATCACCAGGACCATATTGAATGCTCTCAATACCAAGATCATTCACAAGAAAGTCCATCTCCTGATATCCATCTGTAAAAAAAATAACAGGATCACTGCCCTTTACAATATGATGAGCCCTTTTTACATATTTTACTATTTCTGAGTTAATTTCTGTTAAAGCCGGAAGCAGTCCTCTCTTCTTAATAGGATCCCAGTTCCAATCAGGTCTGGCAATTTCAGCACTTACAGTAATATTATCAGTACTCTCATATTTATCTATAAGTTTACTTACCCTTGTTTGAATTTGCTCCTGAGTTTCACCCGGGATCAGGCGTCTGTCAAACCAGATACTGCACCTGTCTGCAACAATATTATAAGCATCTCCACCCTCAATCCTTCCAAGATTCCAGGAAGCTTTAACCTTGCCTATTCCCTCTATTATACATTCAGGTAAAGTTTCATTCATAAGTTCTCTGGTTATTTCCATACCGGCAACCACAGCATTCGTGCCTAGCCACGGGCGGCATCCATGAGCAGGTTTGCCAACTATTTCAATTCTGATAGGTGCCGTACCTTTACATCCTATGCCCAGCTTAAGAGCAGTAGGTTCAGTAACAACAGCAAAATCAGCATCAATTCCCATTTCTCTCAAAGCCATACTGCCCCTATGTTCAGATTCTTCATCGATTACACCAACAAAAACAATTGACTTTTCGGGAGTTTTACCGGAATTCATATAAGCTGAAAAAGCTGCAAGAACCGCAGCAAGCCCCCCTTTCTGATCAACCGATCCCCTGCCATGAATACAGCCATCGACCTCATAGGGGCTGAAAGGATTCTCCATATTATAAGGGGGAACAGTATCCAGATGCCCATGAAAAAGCAGCCCCGGTTTACCTGAACTTGTTCCTTCAATAACTGCTGTAATATTATACCTGCCAGTCGCTGCTTCAAACAGAGAAGTTCTGCATCCTATGGATTTAAAGCGGTCAAGAAGATAAAAAGCCAGCTCTCTCTCATTTCCCGTAATACTCTCTATTTCAAGCATGCTCGTAACTTCTTCGACCGGGTTTACATACGTCGATTTTCCCATATTTCACCATTTACAATAAATTCCGGCATGTTTCCTGATAATACATCCAGGATACCTCTTACTACTCCTACACCCATTTTACGTTTTCCATCATCTGTAAAACTGCTTAGATGGGGAGTAGCAACCACATTATCAAAATCAAACAGCTTATTATCTGTTTCCGGTGGTTCCTTAACATAAACATCCAGCCCCGCACCGGCAATTTCTTTTTTCCCGAGAGCTTCAATTAAAGCTTCTTCATCAATTACTCCACCTCGTGCAGTATTAATGAGATACGCACTCTTTTTCATCAATAGAAACTCTTCTTTCCCAATCATTTTTGCAGTTGCCTCTGAAAAAGGAACATGCAAAGAAACAATATCAGATCCGCTCAACAGTTCATCTAACGAATTCATCAATTCAAAATCTTTAAAAGTACATCGTTTTTTATCCAGATAAGGATCGAAAACAAGTACTTTCATTCCAAGCCCCTTGGAAGCAATCTCACCAACCCTTTGACCTATCCGACCGAATCCTACTAATCCCAGAATTTTATTCTCTACTTCAATACCTGTAACCTTAGTTCTAATTCCAAAGTTACCTTCTTCTTTTAAAGCCTTTTGAACACTATTTATACTCTTCGTGCACATAAGCATCAAAGCTATTACGTGTTCAGCCACTGATTCAGTCGGAGCATCCGGTGTGTAAACCAGTGGGATTCCATATCTGCTTGACGCCTCCACATCCACACTGTCATACCCAACCCCTGGCCTTCCGATAACCTTTAGATTTTTAGCTATGGAAATCTGCGGTTCTCTCATTTTCAGTGCAGCAGAACAAATAACCCCATCAACCACTTTTAGTGCCTGTTCAATCTTACGACTGTCATCATCATAAATTTCGATAACTTTGACATTTTTTGACAGCAATTCAAATGCTTCCCTATGCAGCGGCCTGTCAACCAGTACCCTCTTCATGATTCCCCCTTTTATAATGCTCTTCCAGATAAATTTTCCGTGTATGTTTAAGTAAATCAATCATTGCATCTCTTGCACCTAATGGATTTTTACTTTTAATTGCATCCAGAACCTTCGAATACAGTTCAACACCAGTTTTTGTATGTGCTACTTCACCCAGAAATTTCTCATATAAAGACCGTACAGCATAGGAAAATTTTTCAAGAAGCTGATTATCAACACTTTTCGCAAGTGCTATATGAAAGTCCATATCACTTTTTGCAGATAATACAGCATCAGTGTTATAATATTTTTCCATTTCTTCTACACAATTCTCCAGTGTCTCTATACTCGATTTACCCGCTTTTTTTGCTGAAAGAACAGCAAGCCCGGTATCAAGAACCTCTCTGACTTCCATCAAATCCTGTATATTTGCATCCTGATAAATTGAATGAGTTAAACTTTTAAGCAGAGGTTCGGCCGAATTCCCTGTAATAAAGGTTCCCTGACCCCTTTTGACTTCAATGAATCCCATGGCCTGGAGTATTTGTAAAGCTTCACGCACAGAGGATACCCCAACATTAAGCATCTTTGCCAGTTCTCTTTGTGCCGGAAGCTGTTCTCCCCAGACAAGTTTCCCCGTTGATATATATGCCAGTAATTTTTCCACAACTGCATCTGCAACAGTTAAAGTCTTTACTCCGTCAATCATAAATTCCTCTTACCACTTTATTTAAAATAGATTGCATTTTCTGAACATACACCGGAACATAAACCACAACCAATACAGATAACCCTGTTTACAGTATGCCAGTCAGAATCTGCTGAAATAGCGTTACTATAACATACTTTCCTGCAGGCTCCACAGTTATTACATTTTTCTTCTCTGATAACTGCTTTATAATCTGTAGAAATAGCTCTTGCTTTATTTACCGAATGTGTTAATCCTCGAATTTTATTTATATTTCCGGTTTCGGTTTCAATCAAATACTGTTTTAGTCCGTCACTTATCTTCGTAAACTGTTTTAATCCTCGAATCATAGGGGAAGTAACCATTCCTACGCCGGTGGCTCCAGCCATTATCATCTGCAGTGCAGAATCGGTATCCGTAACACCACCGACACCAACAACAGGAATATCTACAAACCTCGATATCTCATAAATATATTTCAATGTAACGGGTAAAATATTCTTCCCGGAAATATATCCACTACCATCTTTGCTGCCCAGAACGGGAGCCCCTGTATTTGTATCTATCAACAGGATGGGACCAATCGAATCCATTGCAGCAATTCCATCAATTCCTGCATTTACCAGTGCCTTCAAATGCTTTTCAAGATCCGGCAGAAATGGTGTCAGTTTCACCATTAAAGGAACTTTAATTCTCCTGCGTGCAAGACCTACAGTTTCTACAAGCTGCAGGGGATCATAATCAACAAAGGAGATTATTTTAGCACCAGCAATTACCAGACGTTCCGCCATTGAGACAGCAGTTTCCGAATCTACGTAGTTTTTTGCAATACTAACAACAAGAGGAGTTTCCATTTCCAGTTTCTCTATAATCCCAATCCAATTCTCAATTCCTATACAGGACCAGTCTGCATTTATAAGACTCCCTTTATGTATGTTCAAAAATGGTACAGGAGATTTTTGCTCCTCAAGTCTGATGCCTTTTGTAAAAATCAGTCCGGCTTCGGACTCTGAAGCTTTGAGCAGAAGAGATTCTGTTCCTGAAAGAGGACCCTCGGTCAACATCAAAGGGTTCCTCAACCTGTAACCCAGAAAATCTATTTCAAGCATTCCCTTTCCTTTATTTCCAATGCGCCTTCAGGGCAGGTCTTAACGCATGCGGCACATTGATTACACATAAGAGCATAGTTATTAACTGGAGAAAGAAAAATTTTATTACAAACTTCTGCACATTTTCCACATCCATCACAAAGACTTCTTTTTACCCTGACCTGATTATTTATTATTACTATTGCTCCTGTAGGGCATGCATTAATACAGACATGCTCATCACACTGGTCACAATATAACTGAACCAGTTCCAGGACGTCCCTTCTGTAAATATGTATTCTGCTTTTTGCTCTGTTTATAACACTTTCATTTGTTATCGAGCAGGTAGATTCACAAATTCTGCATCCCGTACAACGATCAGGATTTAAATCAAGGTATTTAGTCACCAGCCCACTCCTCCAGTCCAAGGCGTTTTATCAGTGAGGCCTTTGGAATACCGTTCTTATCCCACTCCCTTAGTTCATAATACTTATCCAGCATGTAATCCTGATGTTCAAGACTCATTACACTACCCTTAATGGGTCCTTCAGTAATGGCTTCTTTACTGAATTTTTCAGGAAGATAATCATCCTTTCGGGATATTCCCTCTCTGCAGCTGAACATCCTGGATAGTGTCCAGCATCTTTCTCCTGATTTCTTCATCCCTGCCAGATCCCACTCTTCGCCTGTTGAGACAGTTAACATCTCGCCAAGTATTTTATCAAGAAGACCAATTCCATAAACAAATTGACATACAATAAGACATTCTTCAGCTGCCTTTTCATCCTGCTGGTTCTTAACAAATTCTACTCTTCCATCAATATCATCTTCTGCCCACATGCCTCCGAATTCACGTCCGGCAGGCCATGACCGCAGATGGCAGGCCCCTCTGTCTGCAGTCATATAGGCAAGGGAAGTTCCAAAACTCGCTCTCGGGTCGTATGCAGGAAATCCTAATCCCTTTATTTGAGGCATCTGATATAAAATATCAAATTTCTCTCCAACAGCTTTAGGTCCCTCGGCCAATAAATCGCCTATCCCTTCTCTTAATGCAGTCTTCTTTAACAGATCTTTGACAATATCACTTCTTTTTTCATTCCTGTCGGTAAACAGTTCTGTTTCGACAAGAGCTCCAAGCATGGATCCGGCTGTTATTGTATCCATTCCATACTGATTGCAGAGATAATTAAACTGGGCAATCTCATCAGGATCCAGAATTCCCATATTAGGGCCAAACAGACCCACTGTTTCAAATTCAGGACCCTCCATCTGAATACCATTTCGACTGTAACCTTTGGAACATGCAACAGGACATTCACCACAGGAGAGAACCTTGCCTATCCTCTTCTCAAAGGCAAATTCATTTATAGAATCTGCTGATGAAATAACACCGTTGGTAAAATTATTAACAGGAAGAAATCCGCTTTGGTTTATAATTTCAACTGAACGTACTGTACCGTACTTCCGCTGCCCCTCAACCCATGGGTTATTAAATATAACTGTTTTAGCTTTTTCAACGCTTTTTCTAAACCCTTTTAGATCTGCTACAGGAATATCTGTTGTACCACGTACAGCAATTGCCTTTATTTTTTTGGATCCTAAAACTGCACCACTCCCGCCTCTGGCGGCATTTCTTGAAAAATCATTTGAAACAGATGCAAACTTTACAAGATTCTCCCCTGCAGGACCAATAGTCAGAACTCTGATATCAGGAGTTCCAATTAATTCACGTACTACTTTTTCTGTCTCATAGACCTGCTTACCCCAGATTAAAGATGCATCAATGAAGCTGACATTTTCGTTCTCAACAAAAAGAATAACAGGCTTCTCTGAACTGTTTTCAAGTATCAGAAGATCAAATCCGGCAGCTTTGAGTTCCTGGCCAAAATGTCCTCCTGAATTACAGTCCAGATAAATACCGGTAAGAGGAGATTTTGTAACAATTTCAAATCGGGATGATGCAGGTGCAGTTGTCCCATTCAGAGGTCCGGTTGCAACAATGAATTTATTATCCGGTCCCAGAGGATCAATTCCCTTTGGTACTTCTTTTACAAAATAGGCAGTTCCAAGACCTTTACCACCCAGAAACATATTTTCATACCGGGCGGGTATATTTTCCACTATCGATTTTCTTGTCTTAAGATCTATTCTCAGCAGCTTATGAAATCTAGCCATCTAAATTCCTCCAGGAGGCACCTTTCTCCGGCCATGGCGCTTTGAGCAATTCTGCCGTTGCATCTCCTCCCTTTTCCAAAAGTTCGGCACGGCATTCATTTGATCTTTTTATTATCTCATCTTCATCCATCGTAAGAACAATTCTATCTTCCATAATAATTTTTCCATTGACAATCGATGTGACAATATCATTCCCTTTAGCACTATAGACAATTTTTGGAACAGGTCGGCCACCTCGTAAAATTTGGGGGCTGTTTGTTTCAATAATTATTATATCAGCCTGTTTCCCGACTTCTATAGACCCGGTACTGCTCTCCAATCCAAGTACTTCTGCACCGTCAATTGTCAGCATCTGCAATACCTCTTCGGCGGTTAGCGCTTCAGCATCCATTTTTACAGCTTTCTGAAGCATTGCAGCAGTCTTGCCTATTTCCAGCATATCATAGGTATAACTTGCGGCTCCATCTGTCCCAAGACCAACTTTAATACCTGCTTTTATCATCTGTGTTACAGATGCAACTCCATAACCAAGATGCATGTTGGCCACAGGATTATGAACTATTTTGGTTCCCGTATCTGCAGCCAGTTGAATCTCATTATCTGAAAGCCATACACCGTGGAGGGCAATTGATTTATTACCTGTAAATCCCAGAGAATGGGCATACTCAAGATCTCGTAATTTATACTTTTCAAGAGATCGTGAAACAATTTCCACCCATCCTGCAATATGAGTAACCAGAGTAACATCCAGATTTCTGGCTAAATTAATTATCCTTTTGAAAAGGTCTGTTCCGACATCTTCAGTCGACCCGGGGCCAAGACCTGTTGTAGTCAGATTCCATCCCTGCCTTCTTCTTACAAAATCTTCGGCTCTCCTGAGGAGTTCGTTATCTTCCTTCAAAACGCCATCAGATCCACTACTATTCTTCCTTCCTGCAAAACTTTCATTCAGAAATCCAAAGACAATATGATTTCGTAATCCGGAAGCATCAAATGCCTCGGTAACAGCTTCGATGTTATCAAAATCTGTATGTAAATACCAATGATCAGAAAATGAAGTTGTTCCGCTTTTTATCATCTCAAGTGCCGCCAGTTGAGCACTTACTCCTGCATGATCAGGATTCATATTTGAGATTATAGGAATCAGATAGCGTATATTCCAGGGATTGAAATGCATATCATAGCCTACCCCCTCAATTAGAGACTGATAAACATGAGTATGACAATTAACAAACCCGGGAAGAACATATTTATCAGTACCATCTATAGTTTTTCCTGTAGTTCCCTTAAGTGATTTTCCAATTGCAGTTACAATCCCGTCTTTAATTCCAATATCACATAAATCTAAAATCTCTTTCCCTTTGTTCATCGAAATAAGACAGCAATTAGTAATTAAGATATCAAACATATTTCTTCCTAACCTTTAAAATAGGGTTTCCCGTTAGCAGCAGGACTAACTGCTGTTTTTCCAAATAATCCAACAAGAGCAATGAGTGTCAGCACATAAGGGAATGACAGCATAAGCTCAGGAGGGATAGGTACTCCAGCAGCCTGTGCAGAAGCCTGAAATGCATCAGCAAAACCAAAAAGAAGACATGCAAGGAGGGCACCTTTCGGACTCCATCTTCCAAAGATCATTGCTGCAAGACCGATAAATCCCCTGCCGGCTGTCATTGCCATGGAAAATTGAGCCTGATAACAAATGGATAAAAACGCCCCCCCCAAACCCGCAAGCATTCCACTCATAGTAACAGCGATATATCTCATTTTATAGACATTGATCCCGAGAGTGTCAGCTGCCTGAGGGTGTTCACCAACGGCTCGTATTCTCAAACCCAATTTGGTTTTAAATAGAAGATATGATATTACAGGAACTAAAATCAAAGTAAGATAAACAATAGGGTTCTGATGTCCGATTACTTTTCCAATAACAGGAATTGATGAAATAAATGGCAGATGAATATCTGCTATTACCGGAACTGTTGGAGATATTCCAAAATGATTCGGCCATATAACAGGAATTAATATGTTAGGAAGTCCAACAGCCATGATATTTATCGCTGTTGCACTGATAATCTGGTTTGCTTTAATGGTAACACTCATAAAAGCATGAAGTAGCCCCATCAACCCGCCTGTAAGCAATCCTATAAGCACTCCAATCCATGCCCCGAAAAAATAAGATCCTACAACAGCTGAAAAAGCACCCATCAGCATCATCCCTTCAAGACCAATATTAATTACTCCGGATCGTTCCGACATACATCCGCCCAAAGCGGCAAGTATTACAGGTGTTGCAATTCTTAAGGTCGATGCAAAAACTGTTAAGCTGAATAATTTAAACATCAAGTCCATGGTTTTTCCTTTTTATTCTGTCCTTAATCAATATCCCTATTGGGATGCTCATACCCATAAAGAAAACAATTATCGCTGTAATAACCGAAACCATATCTTTATTGACACCATACATAGCCTGCATAAAAACAGAACCACTTCTCAGAATTCCAAAGAGAAATGACGAAGCTATAATTCCAATAGGGTTAACCATACCCAGAAGAGCAACTGCAATGGCGTCAAATCCATAACCTGGTGAGAATGCAGCAAACAAACGATAATGCACTCCAAGTATCTCAACAGCACCGGCCAGTCCTCCAAGAGCGCCGCTTAATGATAAAGTAATTATTATATGTTTTTTAATGCTGATACCGGCAGCTTCTGCGGCATAAGGATTTTTCCCGACAGCTCTTATTTTAAATCCAAGTCTTAACCTGAAAAGAAGAAACCATACTAATACTGCAATTACAATTCCCAGAAATATTCCCCAATGAAGTCGTGTCCTGCTCACAATTCTTACAATTTTTGCACTCTCACTAATTACCGGAGATGCTGGCATATCATCTATCTTATCCTTCATTGGACCCTGCATTGAAACCAGATAAGCTGCAAACTTGAATGCAATATGATTCAGCATAATTACACTGATTACTTCATGGACACCAAATTTTGCTTTCAAATATCCTGGAATAAAACCCCACATCCCACCTGCAAGGGCACCTGCACTGATACAGATCAAAACATGTATAAACGGGTTTATTTCAGGTATTATAAATCCAAAAAAAGCTGCCGCTATTCCACCCATTGTGATCTGCCCTTCAAGACCAATATTAAACAGACCGCATCTGTAGGCAAGAGCAAAACCAAGACCACTGAATAGAAGGGGGGTCGTTGACAGGAGCGTCTCGCCAAATCCTCTTCTGCTTCCAAAGGCTCCCTGAAAAAGAGCACTATAAACAGGAAGAGGTCTATACCCGGTTACAAGAAGAATAAAATAAACAAGAATAAAGGCGGAAAGAACTGCAAGAAAGGCCTTTACAAAAGCAAAAACTGAATCATTTTCAATGAAGATGTTATACAGAGAGTTTTTATTCATCTATCTGTGTCCCCCTGCCATCATTAATCCTATTTCTGCTTCTGTCACTTCCCCACCCTTAAATTCTGCAATTATCTTTCCCTCATAAATTACCAGAATCCGATCACTTAGATTCATGATTTCACTTAGTTCAAGTGAAACAAGGAGTATTGCTCTGTTATCTTTTTTCGCATCCATTATTTTTTCATGAACAAATTCGATAGCTCCGACATCCAGACCCCGGGTAGGCTGTGATGCAATCAAAATCTTCGGGTTCCGCTGAAGTTCCCTTGCAATAACTGCTTTCTGCTGATTACCTCCGGAAAGAGTTCCTGCGTTAACATTCACACCTGCAGTTCTGATATCGAATTTATCAATCAGCTTTTTCGCCCAGTCTCTGGCAGCATTAAAATCAAGGAAAATACCCTTTGCAAATGGTTTTTTGTCCTCATACCCAAGAATTAAATTTTCGTATAATGGAAAGTCGAGTATAAGCCCTCTTAAAAGTCTGTCTTCAGGAATATGAGCTGTACCTGCATCAAGAAACTCTCCACTTTTTCTATTTTCCATATTTATTCCATCAATTAATATAGAACCGGAGCCTATTTTTCTGAGACCAGTCAGTACTTCCACTAGCTCAGTCTGTCCATTCCCGTCAATACCTGCAACCCCTACAACCTCACCGGCAGAAACATTCAGACTCAATCCTTTGAGGGCAGGTAATCTTCTTTTATTTAGTGCATAGATATTATCAACATGGAGTATTTCTCTTCCTGTTTTCGTATCAGGTTTTTCTGTTTTAAATAACACTTCCCGACCTACCATCATTTGTGCCAGTTCTTTTACATTTGTTGTCTTTGTTTCCACAGCCTCAATGACCTTACCATCCCGGAGAACAACCACACGGTCAGATATTTCCATAACCTCTTTCAACTTATGGGTGATAAATATAATGGTTTTACCTTTCTTCCGAAGAGATTCCATAATCTTGTAAAGCTCATTAATTTCCTGGGGTGTTAAAATAGCCGTAGGTTCGTCAAATATCATAATATCTGCGCCACGATAAAGGAGTTTTAAAATTTCAACCCTCTGCTGCATTCCAACAGAAATATCCCGAACATAAGCATCGAGATTCATCTCCATTCCATATCTGGACGAGATCTCTTCCAGTTCCTTTTTTGAACGGAGTAAATCCAGAGAAAGCCCTTTTACAAGTTCCGATCCAAGAATTAAATTCTCGAGAACAGTAAATACAGGCACCAGCATGAAGTGTTGATGAACCATGCCTATACCTCTATCTATTGCATCTCCGGGACCGGAAAATTCTACTTTCTCGCCCTTAATGTAAATATTCCCCTGATCATGACAGTAAAGGCCATAAAGAATATTCATTAAAGTTGATTTCCCTGCACCATTTTCTCCCAGAAGACATAAAATTTCCCCTTCCTCAATTTCCAGAGTAATATTGTTATTTGCCAGTACTCCTGGAAAACTTTTAATAATGTTTTCCATTTTGATTATAACTGCCATATTCCTCTCATTTATTTGAGAGCCGGAAATACCGGCTCTCAAAATATTGCTTTATTGTGGATGAAATCTATAAGGCGGGTGGAGTAAAACTCTCCAGCTCCTCATATGTTGCAGGAGGTTTAATTTCTCCGGATACAATTTTTTTCTTAAGCATGTTGGCATAATCAACAATATCTTTAGGAATTAAGTTTCCTGTTGTTGCAAAATCTATTGCCCCTTCATTAATGCCATAGTAGTAGTGCCCACCCTTGAAATTCCCATCAACAACCATTCCAACAGCATTTAGAACAGCAATATCCACTCTCTTTATCATTGAAGACAGTACATTTTCAGGTGCAAGATAATTTTGATCACGATCAACACCTATAACAAACAAACCTTTCTTCTTTGCTGCGTTTATTACACCAAGCCCGGTTTGACCGGCAACCTGAAATACAACTTCTGCACCCTGTTCATACTGGGGGTTGGCCATCTCCTCTCCCTTTGCCGCATCTGCAAAAGTTCCTGCATAAGAAACAAAAACTTCCACATTAGGATCTGCAGTCATTGCGCCTGCACGGTAACCTGCCTCAAATCTATTGGTTACAGGAGTTGACATACCTCCGACAAATCCAATTTTTCCGGTAGTCGTAACCTTGGCTGCAATAGCACCAACAAGAAAAGCACCTTCATTCTCTTTGAAATGAATACTGGCAACATTTGGAAGTTCTACAGAACCATCCACCATACCAAAATATATATCAGGATACATTTCTGCAGTTTCTGCCACAGCATCCTTAATCATAAAGCCGACTCCCACAACAAGAGACGCTCCCTGCTCGGCCAATGTACTTAAGTTTGGAACATACTGTGCCTGTTCCCTGGATTCAAGAACTTTCCTTTCGATACCATATTTTACTTCTGCCTGACCCAGACCTTCCCAGGCAGCATCATTAAATGACTGATCTCCCAACCCCGACTGGTTTGTAACCATTGCCATTACAAGTTTTTTCTCGGCTGCAGGTGTATCTGCATCTTTTGCACCCCCAGCCCAAAGTCCGGAAGCTACAATTGTGATAAGAAGAACCAATAAAACCGCTTTCAACATCTTTTTCATACTCTTCCTCCAATTTTCATTCCGCTATTTTTATCTCTTAGCGGTAAGAGAGATTTTCTCTTTTCAGGGCAGAGGCCAATTATTTTTCCGCCATAATTCAACAGCTTCTTTTTTTGATTCGGAATAAACAGCCATTTCATCTATAGAAACAAATTCTCCATTCTTCAGAATTATTTCCCCGTCAATTATAACCGTATCTACATCAGATCTTTCACATGTACTTACAATGTAATTCTCAACATTTTCCTCGAAAATAGGAACTGCACTTCTGTCTTTCAGCAATATCATATCAGCCTTTTTCCCCACTTCCAGAGAACCAATCTCTTTTTCCATCAGTAATGCTTCTGCTCCTCTATTTGTTGCCATTCCAAGAACATCACTATCGGGAAACAATTCCAAATTCTCATACTTCAGGCGATGCAGCATCTGGGCAGTTCGCATAATTTCAAACATAGAATGAGTCTGTCCATCAGTACCAAGACCAACACAGACACCCTCTTTGATAAATGGAATCATGTCAGGCCAGAAACCAAAAATTGCATTGGACTCTGCATTATGTGCAATCTTTACATCATATGCTTTGAATATCTCAGGATCCTTCAGCAAATCCATATAGGCACAATGAAACAAAAGAACATCCGGTCCCAAAAAACCTATATCTTCAAGATATCTTGTTGGTCTCTTGCCATACCTCCGGGTGGAATCAAAGGTGTGCCATCTGTCATCTGCCATATGCATCATTATTCCACAGCCAAGGTTATCTGCCTGCCTTCGTGCTTCTACAAGTAACTCTGTGGGGCATGAGAATGTAGTGTGTATACCAATTCGAGCCTTTATCCTGCCATTTTCAGGATTGATTTTTTTTATTAAATTCAGATTCTCCTGAAATCCAAGATCCTGATTCTCCTTGCTTATTCTGCCAGTCGTTTCAAATGATAAAACAGATCTCATTCCGGATTCGAGTGCTGCTTTATAGACAAAATCCATAGCTCCGGGAAGTGCATAAGATCCTTCTGCTGTATCCGTGGTTGTTGTAATACCACTGCGAATATTACCAAGCATATTAGCAAGGGATCTAATATACATCTGATTCCTTGTCACCCGATCCTCAAGCATGGGATACCAAAACCTTTCCATCCATGAGATAAATGAAAAATCGGAATCATCGAATCCTGAAAAAGGAATACTGCGAACCACTGCACTGTATAGATGACTATGAAGACTAATGAAACCTGGAGAAATTATTTTCCCTGAAGCATCGATAACTTCCGCCTCTTCCGAATATTTATCCTGATCTATTTCATCTTTAGTCCCAATAGCCTTAATTACATTGTCCTCAATATATATAACTCCATTTCGGTACATTGAGTTATTCTTATTCTTTGTGACAATCAGACCGTTGACAATTAATTTTTTATCCATTCTCAATTCCCTTATCTCAGTTCTTTTATTCCAAGAGCTGCTCCTGCATTCAGAAAACCGATATCTGTATTATAGGTTATTAACTGCATCCCTTTGTTTTTCCATTCAACAAGTTTCCGGAGGTTACCAATATGCATTCCAGTATAAACACCATATTTTTTACCGGTTTCCATTACCTTCGTAAAAATATCATTCATTAAGAGACTGTCCAGATCATTAGGCACTCCATATGAGACAGCCATATCATTGGGGCCAAGTACGGCTCCATCAACCCCTTCAACTGAAAGAATATTATCAAGATCCTCCATAGCTGCTTTGCGCTCAATCTGCAGGATTACAAAGTTCTCTTCATTTGCATTTTTTATAAAGCTGATAAGATCATCACCCTTATAATCATTATGTCCTTTATTTATAGAACAACCCCTTTCACCCATAGGGGGATATTTAGAATATGCAACTGCTCTCTCAGCCTGTTCTCTGGTCTCAATTCGGGGAACCATAAAACCCTGTGCTCCAGCATCCAGAACTCTTGCTATCAGATGATACTGGAGATCAGGAACCCTCACAAATGGTGTTATCCCCGCAAAGCGGGCTGTTTTAATCATATCTGCCACTGTTTCCATTGTATGGGCACCATGTTCCATATCAATAAAAACAAAATCAAACCCCGCATTAGCAAATAGAATGGGAACTGCAGGTGATCGTAATTCCTGAATCATTGTTCCGAGAACTGTTTCTCCCCTGTTTAATTTTTCACGTACACGATTTGTAATCATAGGGTCTCCTGATAAATCTGATGTTCTGGTGTTCAGCTGTTCTGAACTCTATTTATCCATTATAAAACTATTTCCCAATAACACAAGCTTTTTCTTAATAATGGTGCACATAATGGGTGCACAATAAATTTGTGACGAATCTTATAAAATCAAAAAAATAGAACATTTCATATTTTCAAAATTTAGTTAACGAGTACATTGAAACAAATATCAAGATCTGTGATACCACTTTCCAGGGGAAAAAAGCTGGGTTTGGATAAGAATTCTCTTTCCGATGGGGTTAACCCGATGGTTGGTAATACTGCCATTGGACTTAGTTTCAGGGAGAGCAGTCTGATGATAGAAAATCTGGCAGATAATATTGTAATTGCCAGGCAAATTGAAAGAGTATCAGAAACCCTGGGATTCGAAATTGCAGAGGATGTCATAAAAACTTAACCTATGACTATTTTACCGGGATAAACTTCATCGATTCTCAAATAGTAAGTTGTATCATAGGATAGTTCCCCCGGCTGTTCAGCTTAAGTATTCATCACGTCCTGCATTAATCTACACCGTTTGGCGGACGCGCGTTGGAGGCATAATTACCTTCATCCTCGGGTACAATTTTTAGTATCACGCAAGAATGGGGTTCGAGGCTTATGCTGTAAGAGGTCATCATCCCAAGATCTTCATGTTCCCATAAATCCCTTACCGCGGCGTTCCCTGTTATTCCTAAATCCGTCAAGAAATGTATACTTCTTGTTTCTGCTTCATCTTCCCGATTGAATAATCCTACAACAAAATCCCCATTGGACAGTTGCCCTTTCCATTTCTGGCTTTCCACATTCAGAGGATCTTTACTGAAGGGTGTACCCACAAAACCGTCACTATTTAAGGCAAGCAATTCTGTATTCTGATAAATCCAGGCCAAATCTCCAATAGTATTATACCGATCGGCTATAGTTACACATCCCCCGGCCATCAGCATTAACGATACTATGGTTTTTCTCTCATCATCATTTTCAAAGGTATTAAGCCGTATAAAATCCCCGTCCAGGATCATCTGCCTGCCTCCCGGACCGGAAATATCAGACCAGAATATGAAACCATCGAAAGCATTATAATATTGGGACCACCAATCATGAGGGGTCCCCCTGTCCATCTCACTAAACCTTTGCCATCCGCCGCTACCGGTATCTTCATTTATCCTGATCATGCTCCCGCCGGCATACTCAAGTTCATTTTCCCCATGGTTTTTCAGGTGCGGCATTACCAGGCTTAAGAAAACACCGTACTCATCACAGGCTTCCCTCATCCATCTTAAGGCTGTTTGATAATGTTCTATTGGACGGTCCGTTCTCCCCACCACACCAAGATTCTTGTCCCATCCATCTTCATACCAGGACAGAAAATCAACTCTTAAATATTCCACTCCCATGTCGGCATAGAATTTTATGTATCCTTTTACATACTCCTCTGCTCCGGGTCTGTCTGCCTGTACCCATAACTGGTCACATTCCCATTTCCCGGCTCCAAAACCATCATCTGTTTCAACAATATCTGCCAAAGGAATATCTGTACCTGCTACCTTGCAGCCTGCATCAACCGCGGCCATAATTACCCAGAGGGGATTATTATACATCCCCAGCTCCATGCCTCTGGATTCCAGGTTGGACGACCACCATGCATAATCGTGTGTCCACTCGGTTGAATGGCTTGTTCTGTAACCGTTCTTATTGAAGGAAGAAACATCTCCCCATCCGTCGATACAAATTGTATTGTATCCATAGTCCTTAAAATTGTCCTCCACCCAATTAATATTCGCTTCCCATTCTTCTTCCGGAATAAACCCATCAGTAGTATAGCAGTATTCGTATACACTCCAGTTCAGAGGCGCACGGACATAGTTATTTTGTGAGGATATATCTTTATTAAGTGTTTCGCATGAAATAAGGGCAAGAATTAATCCTAAAAAGATAATTAATGCAGACTTTCTTACAATTGCCGGCAGAACTTTCATTATTATTTAATTCCTCCCTTCATTACCCCGCTGATGATCCATTTCTGAGCGAGAATAAAAACAATTATCATTGGCAACAGAGCCATCAGATAAGACGCGAAGGCCAGATTATAATCAGTTGAAAATTGAGATTGAAAAACAAACTGCACCAGAGGAAGGGTCATCATTCTTCGCTTAGTCAGGATAATTAGAGGCAGCATAAAGTCATTCCAGATCCACAAGGAGGAAAGTATCCCTATCGTTGCATTCATGGGACCAAGGAGAGGAAAAATCACCTTCCAGAAAACAACCCAGGTACTTGCTCCGTCGATAACGGCAGCTTCTTCCAGGGACAGTGGAATGGATTTAATGTATCCGACATATACGAAAATATTAAAGGCTAAACCGTAAACAATATACAGGAAAATTATTCCGATGGGGTTGTCCATCCCCATTGTGTGCGTCTGCTTAACAATCGGGAGCATAATAATGGGAAAGGGAATAAACATCGCGCTGATAAAGTAGAAATACAATCCTTTATAAAACTTCTTGTGCATATTCCTGGCAATCGCGTAGGCCACCATTGAGTTAGTTAGAATCGTTATTGAAACGGCTGATACAGTTATTATAAAACTATTCTTAAGGGCGTTAAAGAAGTTAGTCATTTCTATCGCTGTAATGAAATTCTCAAAATGGAGCCCTGTGGGAAATGCGAGGCGGGATTCTGCCAATTCCTGCGGAGTTTTCAATGCTGTTGTGATAGAGAGATATAAAGGAAACAGTATAAATAAAGATCCCATAAATATAAATAAAGTAATTATCCAGTTATTTTTTTTTGTTTTCATTATAATTGAACCTCTCTTTTTTGTAAAAATCGTATCTGCAGTATCGAAATGGTAACCAGAAAAATAAGATATATAACGGCATTTGCAGATTGATACGCGAATTCTCCTCCCTTAAACCCTCCCCGGTAGATAATAATTGAAATAGATTCCGTTGCCCTGCCCGGTCCTCCACCGGTTAGAGCCAGAATAAGTCCGAATACCTGCAAAAACCCCTTCATCGCCAACACCATGTTGATAGTAAAAAACGGGGCGATCAATGGAAAAGTTATACTCCAAAAATTCTTCCATTTACCGGCACCATCAATAAGAGATGCCTCATAAAGCTCTATCGGAATGGTTTGAAGGCCAGCCAGATATATGATCGTATTAAAAGCTGCGGCTTGCCAGACGGCGACCACAGTCACACCGATCCAGGCTAAATCAGGATTCCCGAGAATACTCCTGGAAAGTACTTCAAGACCTAAGCTTCGGGCAACAGGAGGAATAATCTTTCCAAATATGTAGTTGAAAATAAACCCGATAATCAATATGCTCAGGATGTTAGGAAAAAAATACAAAGCCCGGAAAATTTTTTTAAATTTAATAGGGGCATTTAAGCCCAGAGCAATCGTTAAACTTAATATATTTACCAGTAAAGCTGAAATTACCGCAAACTTAAAAGTAAAGAAATAGGCATCCAAAGCCCTCGAATCTTTAAATACATTGATATAGTTTTTCAAACCTACGAACTCCCAATCCCCAAAACCTCTCCAGTTCGTAAAGCTGTAAAAAACACCGTTTAGTGCCGGATAAGTATGAAATATAAAAAACAAAAGCAGTGCGGGTATGGTCATCAGCAGATAAGTATATTTTCCCTTATTCATTTCCAACTTTGCCTCCTTTTTGAAAGCGGGCATGCATTGCTGCATGCCCGCTTATTTATTACTGACGTTGTTGAACTTTATCCCACTCATCATCCATTATCTTTAAGAATGCATCGACATCACCATTGATAAGGAATTCCTGAACAAGGTTGGGAACCTGCATCCCCGGAAGATAAAAGTGATCGGGAAAACCGGTAACTCTTCCTGTTTCAAAATAGACTTGAATACCTTCCATAACCGGATCCTCCTGAAAAACACCTTTTACAGCTGAAAACTGCCTTTCCTGATCGATATAGTATTGGGCATTTTCAGGCTCGAGAAGGAAATTTATGAAAAGCAATGCTTCTTCAGTATATTCTGTGTTTTTTGCAAGAGCAAATAAAGTATCCACACCCGAAACAAGTCTATTCTTATCCGGATCGTTCAATACAGGCATGGCAAAGACACCCAGTTCAATATCAGGATTTGCTTCCAGGATTGACCCTATGGCCCATACTCCCTGTATATACATGACAGACTCGCCATTAGCAAATGCCATGTTTCCATCACTATAGCCAACTCCGAAATTATCATCATGACCATACTTCAGAATCGTCAGCATTTTCTCAGCTACCTTGACATATCGCTCTTGAAAAGAGGTGTCACCAGTTCGACGCTTTTCTATAAAATCGTCTCCCTGAAGATTGGCAGCCAGGGCATTAAACGAAACCATTGCTGTCCAGGCATCCTTCAGAGTTAAATAAAACGGTGTCTCTCCTGCAGTCTTGCATGTTTCTGCCGCGGCGACAAATTCATCCCATGTCTTTGGGACTGACAGTCCAAGCTCCCTGAATTTTGCTTTATTATAGAGAACAGTATTTGCATTTACAGCAAATGGGATTCCATACAACCCCTCAAGACCTGTTCGTTTCTTAAGCTGAGCAAAATAACCTTTATGTACCAGATCTGCGCTCGAATCATTTGAAAAATCGTACAGATATCCTGCTTTGGCCAGCTCACCCCAATCGGCGGTTCCTCCCATCCCAATAATTGCAGGTAAGTCATCTGTTGCCAGACGAGTCATTATTACTGTTTCGAATTCGGGAACATTGTTTTGTTCGATATTAATATTTGGATATCTCTCCTCAAACCTGGCAATCAGTTCGTCAAAGGTCCCTACTGCTTCTTCTTTATTCTGGAAAAATTCAAGCTTCACGATTCCTTTTTCAGCTTCCTTCTGACCACCTCCAAAAAGGGGCATCGTGGCAAATAACAGTAGAATAGTGAAAATAATGTAAATTGTTCTTTTAATCATTTCTCTTATCTCCTTTGATTTGTTCCTAAAGAACAATCATTCTTTCCCATTTTAGCATATACAGTAATGGGTTCTAAATTGTTCCATCAGGATATTCATCCGTTTCTTTAGAAACGGTCGAAATTTATCTGCATGCCTTTAAGGCTGCAGACTTTCAAACTTCTGCACCAGCACAAGATACATGGCATGAGACCATAGAAGCGGTTTAGCAACATTGCCCCACCGTTTTTCCCAGTCCGCAACAACAGTTGAATTAGATGAATCCTCATAAACCTGTTCAGGGAGATTCCCCTCTTTATCACTCTGCACCTCAATCCAGTCAAAGAGTTTTCCGGCTTTTTGAGTTTTCCCGATCTCAAGATAATACCAGGCCAGCCAGCAAGTCAGGAGGATCCATCGTCCTCCCCCATAAAATGTGTCTTCCGAATATCTTCTTACACCTCCTTTCTCAAGTAATTTACTTTCAATAGCTTGAACAGTTTTTAACATTGCAGGATGATCTGGTTCTACGAGTTTGAAAGGAACCGAAAGCCATAGAAGACTGGAATCAACACTATCCGAACCGATATACTTTGGGAACATGCCGTCTTCTGTAAGATTTGATAAAATGAATTTTCTGATATCCTGGGATAGATCAGATAGTTCCTTTTCTTTGAGAAATCGATTTATACTTTCAATTCCGCCATAAACACAAGCAAGTGTTGATGGATGAACCTGATCGCCGTTTTCTTCCCAGCAGTCATAATTGGGTAATTCCCAGACCATTTTTAAATAGTCGATAGTGATCCGTATACTTTTCTGGAATTTTACTATAGAGCTGTTATCTCCGGTCAGCCTGCAATATTCAGTCAGGCACCACAACCATGTCCCATATCCGTCTATTTGGAATTTCGGCCAATCATCGTACACCTCCATACCATCCAGGGTATATCTGGCGGAAAGGAAATCTTCCGTACATAGACTCTGATTATTTGCAAGCTTAAATGCTATTTCTCCAACCTTGGATTTATACCGCTGAATAGTTGTATGTACCCAATTCAGGAACTTCCAGCATGAATCTCTTTCACCGTTTAACAGCATTGAATAAGCGATAAAACTCCCATCTCGTAACCATGAGTAGCTATAGACAGGGTAATCCGGCGAAGCAATAAATGACCCTGAACCGTTTTGGTTTTCAAGTATCAGATCAATGCTAATTTGTTTTAAGTCTTTCAAGTCGTTAAATCCTTTATCGTTTGTCAATAATCGTCCCATACTTTCCCAATCCATTTATCAAAGGTGCCTGCCCGTAACGTAAACGCTTACCGTAAGCGCTTACGTTGATTTTGAAAAAAAATCTGAAATCCAATAAACTCACTCTATCTTCCTTACCGAGTCTCTTTCCACAACATGATGAGGCATTATAACATTTTCTGCTGTTTCCTTACCGCTAAACAGCATTTCGACTGCCCGTTGTCCCATTTCATAAATAGGTTGATGTACAGTGGTTAACGGTGGAATGGCCATTTCAGCATCTTGAGTATCATCATATCCTATTACCGATAATTCATCGGGAACTTTAATACCCTTTTTGTAGGCCCAGGAGAGAGCGCC
>JAJRQE010000249.1 GCA_024280415.1 Spirochaetota bacterium
TGGAACTGGTTTGTCCGGATAGCTACATTAAAAAAGTTGTTCAGGCTATGCTTGCAGCTCATCCGTATGAAACCCCTGCCTATCATCTTGTCAAGGTTTTTACCCTGGAAGATTTAGGCTGATATTTGCTCGATGCATAGAGACCCGCTTAAACATTTAACAGGGATTCCGGGATTTTCAAAAATTATCAATAAAAAAAGTATGAATCCTGCTGTCCATAGTTAATTCAGGATGAAAAGCAGTAACAAGAACACTCTTGTTGCGAACCATAACCACATCATCCCCCCTCTGCGCAAGTACTTCTATATCCTTTCCCATGCCTGTTATTTTAGGGGCACGTATAAAAACTCCTTCAAAACCCCCTAATGAACTATCGGTTACCAGAGCCACCTCTGAAATAAATGAATCCATTTGCCTGCCATAGGCATTTCTTACCACTGTTATATCTATCAATCCCAGAGGGGCTATACTATGATCCATAACCTTCGAAGAGAGTACTATCAGTCCGGCACAGGTTCCCATTACAGGATGCTTATCTGAAAACCTGCGAACGCCCTCATCCAGGCCTGTTTCCTTTAACAATTTTGCAAGGACGGTTGACTCACCCCCGGGAATAACCAAGGCATCACAACCCTCCAATTCTTCAACTGTTCGTACTTCCAGACTGTCAGATCCGGTTCTACGGATACTTTCTGCATGAAGAGCAAAGTCTCCCTGCAGTGCCAGTACCCCAATTTTCCAGGCCACCTACCAGCCCCTTTTTGCCATAAGTTCATTCTCCGAAATAGTTGATATCTCCATACCAGGCATTGCCTCTTTCAGATTTTTAGAAACTCTGGCAACTATCTCCGGATCCCTGTAATTGCTTACTGCAGTAACAATTGCCTTTGCACGGGCAGCAGGATCTTCCGATTTAAAAATTCCCGAACCTACAAAGATAGTTTCTGCACCCAGCTGCATCATCAGTGAAGCATCTGCAGGAGTAGCAATACCTCCTGCAGCAAAATTTGGTACAGGCAGTTTTCCCGTCTCCGCAACAGAGTGTAGAATATCCATGCCTACACCAAGATCTCTGGCTTTGGCAGATAATTCATCGCTACGCAGGAGCTTTATTTCCCTTATTTCCGATTGAACCATTCTCATATGACGGACAGCTTCAACAATATTCCCTGTTCCCGGTTCCCCTTTTGTACGGATCATTGCTGCACCCTCACCAATACGCCGCAGAGCCTCTCCAAGATTCCGGCATCCACAGACAAAGGGAACTTTGAACTCATTTTTATCGACATGAAACTGCTCATCTGCAGGGGTAAGAACTTCACTCTCATCAATAAAATCCACACCTATAGCCTGCAGAATCTGGGCTTCAGCAAAATGCCCTATACGGCATTTCGCCATTACAGGAATAGAAACAACATCCATTATTCCTGCAATCATTTCGGGATCGGACATCCGGGCAACTCCACCCTGTACACGGATATCGGCAGGTATTCTTTCCAGAGCCATAACAGCAACCGCACCTGCCTCCTCGGCAATTTTTGCCTGATCAGGATTGGTTACATCCATAATAACCCCTCCCTTCAGCATCTCCGCAAGTCCAACTTTTAATCTGTACTCTTTCTCTTCTCCAAACATAGAAACTCCTTACTAAATTTTATCCATTAAACTGACCATTTCCAAAGCACCAAGAGCCGCATCCCAGCCTTTATTACCGGCCTTTGTTCCCGCTCTTTCGAGAGCCTGCTCAATGGTGTCGCAGGTAAGCACTCCAAACAGTACCGGTTTTCCTGTATTCAAACTAACAGAGGCTATTCCCTTGGTAACCTCAGATGCTACATAATCAAAATGGGGTGTACTTCCTCTAATCACTGCCCCAAGAGCAATAACTCCATCTATATCATCTTTTTCTGCCAGTTTCCCTGCAACCAAAGGAATCTCAAAAGCTCCCGGAACCTTATAAAGACTAATATCTTTACTAAGAACACCATGCCGTATAAGACAGTCTACTGCTCCATCGATAAGTTTTGAGGTTATAAGGTCATTAAACCTTCCGGCAACCATTGCAAATGTCTTCCCTTCTCCTGTTAATTCTCCCTCTACTATTTCCATCTTGTCTCCTTTTTATAGCCTTTAATATAAATGCTGCATTTTAATTTTTTTTGTATGAAAGTAATTGGAATTTAGCGTATTTTCACCAACAATCAGAGGAACCCTCTTTACCACATTAATCCCATATGTTTCCAGTTGATCAATTTTATCAGGATTATTGGTCATCAATCTGACAGACTCTGCACCCAGATCCATTAAAATAGAGGCTGCATCCTGATAACTCCTGTCATCTGCTCCAAAACCGAGGGCTATATTTGCCTCGACAGTATCCATTTTCTCATTCTGCTGCAAATTATATGCTTCAATCTTTTGTTCAAGACCAATCCCACGACCTTCCTGCCGTAAATAGATAAGGATCCCGCGACCCTCCTTTTGAATCATCTTTAATGAAGAATCGAGCTGATTCCCACAGTCACATTTTAACGATCCAAGAAGATCCCCTGTAAGGCATTCGGAATGAACCCTTACAAGAACCGGCTCATTTTGGGAAAATTCTCCCAGAGTTAATGCAAAGGGAAGGGCTCCCTCTGCACCCGACAAAGACTTGTACAAATGCATTCTAAAATTCCCGTATCGCGTAGGAAGATTTGTGGAGTTCACCCTTTTTACCCCTTTCCGACTTAAAATAAATCTGACTATATCCTTGATAGTAAGAATTTTAAGGTCATGCTTCCGGGCAAAATCCAGAAGATCTGCTTTACGTGACATTGTTCCGTCTTTGTTTATAATCTCACATATTAGTCCGGTTTCACTTAACCCGGAAAGTCTGCACAATTCTACCGAGGCTTCTGTATGTCCCTGTCTTTCAAGAACACCCCCAGGAACAGCCTCCAGAGGAAAAAGATGACCAGGACTTATTAGATCTGCAGATCCGGACTCCGGATTGGATAAAACACCAACTGTTATTGCTCTGTCAAATGCCGAAATTCCTGTACTTACCTTATCTGCAGCATCAACAGGAAGAAGAAAATTTGTATGATGCTCCGCTTTTCCCCTTTGTCTAAGCTTTTCCAGCCCCATTCTGCGGGCGGCACTATCTGTAAGGGTGCAGCAGACAAGCCCCCTGCCCTCGGTTATCATAAAATTTATACTTTCCGGAGTAACCTTCTCGGATGCCATAACAAGATCACCCTCATTTTCACGATCTTCATTATCTGTAAGAATAATCATTCCGCCATCTGCAATTATTTCCAGAGCTTCCTCTACAGAAGCTCTTAAGTTATTTTCCACCATTTAATACCCCCATTTTTTGAGAACTGATCCATCAATTTTTGTTTTTCCATGCTCCAGCTGTTTTGCCACATAGCGGCCCAGAAGATCCGTTTCTATATTGACCGAATCTCCCACTTTTCTATTTCCAATAGTAGAGTTATGGATAGTATGTGAGATAATGCTAATCCCGATATTACCTGAAAATACCGACGCCACTGTCAGACTTATTCCATCTACAGCAACAGATCCATTTATAACAATATTCTTTAAAAGTTCATTTGGAATTGAAATCCCAACAAACAGATGATTGCCCCTATTTGATATTTTTACTATTTTACCGATACCCTCCACATGCCCCTGAACAAAATGACCGTCAAATCTACCATCTGCAGACATGGGTCTTTCAAGATTAATTTTTCTTCCCTGTTTAAAATTCAGAAAAGTTGTTTTTAAAAGAGTTGCTCCCACAGCTTCCACAGTAAATGTTGTTCCTCCCTTTTTAGTAACAGTCTGGCAAACTCCGTCTATTGCAATTGAGTCTCCAATCTTAAGAGATTCCAGTATAAATTCAGACTGGATTGTAATCTCAAGGCCGTCGTTAAAAGACTTTAATGATCTGACCACACCTATCTCTTCAATTAATCCGGTAAACATTACCATCCTCCCCATCTTTGGATTTTTTTCTTTTACCTTCAAACAAAATCTGATTCCCGACCTGCCTGAAAGAACTATCAACAAACCTGATCGAATCAGGAAGGGAGCTGATTCCCAGTTCTCCTACAGCCTCTTTGCCTTTTCCAATAATAAGAGGGGCAATAAAAACAGAAAGAGTGTCCCATAAATTTAATTTTAGAAATGATGTAAATACTGTGCCCCCGCCTTCAACAAGGAGGGATCCAATTTCCCTTTTGCCCAGTTCCCGGAGCATCTGCTTTAAATCAAGCCTGTTTCCAGTTTCTTCCACCTGGAGAATTTCCACATTGGTAGTTAATAAATCTCTGACCCCGGCAGGTTTGCTATTTTTACCAGTAACCAAAATGGTTCGGTTCCCGTCATTTACAACCTTGTAATCTCTGCCGATCCTGCACCTGGAATCCAGAATAATCCTGACAGGATCCCTTCCTGCAACACTTCGCACCGATAGAGAAGGATCGTCTGCAAAAACCGTTCCGGAACCAATAAGTACTGCATCATAGATTCTGCGCATCCGGTGAACTTCCATTCTTGCAGTTTTATCTGTTATCCATTTTGAATTTCCGGTTTTCGTAGCAATACGACCATCCAGAGACTGGGCGATTTTAAGATGAACATAGGGTAATCCCGTAGAGATCCATTTGTTATAACCAGCATTCAGTTCTTTAGACTCCTTTTCCATAACACCGGTAATGACTTCAATTCCGGCCTCACGGAGAATTCTTATGCCATGCCCATTTACTTTCGGGTTGGGATCCTTTCCTGCAATAACAACACGTTTTATTCCTTCAGAAATAATTCTTCCGGTACAGGGGGGATTATTTTTTTAGGAGAAGTAAAGGAACAGGGTTCAAGTGTGCAATAAAGGGTACTGTCTTTAACAGGAACCGGTGAATTCTCTATGGCCTCCACCTCGGCATGGGAAGAACCATACTCGCTGTGAAATCCTTCGCCAATGATATTTCCATTCTGCACTATTACCGCACCTACCATTGGATTTGGAGATGTTTTACCGGTGCCTTTTCGTGCCAGAGAGATGGCTCTTTTCATGTAGTGGTAGTCATTTTTCATTTCCACTCCCGTATTAGTATTTCTCTACGGGGTGTTTTCAGGTAACTCATGCAGAAATAAAAAAACCCCTTGAGCAAAGATAACTCTTACTCAAGGGGCTGATAAATTTCATCTGAATCATGAAACCAATCTTCTCTTATCCGGACTGTACCGTCGGCATCGGAATTTCACCGATTCAATCTGCACATTGCACAGAGTCGCGGGCTTTAACCGCCGGTAGGGAATCATCTGATAAAACCAGACTCACCCAACCCCGAAGACAATGGAGATAATACATTTATTTTACATTTTTGTCAAGCTTTTCCAGACAGAGGCTTGTGGGATGTGTCATATTTTTAAGAAACGCCATTTGAGCATAAGATCTATTCTATCCGGATAGTAACACTGGATAATTTAGACTGAAAAAATCACACA
>JAJRQE010000011.1 GCA_024280415.1 Spirochaetota bacterium
GAAGTTCTCGAAAACATGAATAGATTTAATGTACTTCTTCTTCCTTCCCTTTTATATGAAAATGCACCCCTAAGCATAGTTGAAGCGGCTTTTTCCGGACTTCGTATTTTCGCTTCTGACTGGGGGGGGATAAAGGCTCTTGCAGAGTTCTGCGGCGGGGAGTATCTTATTAATCCGGAAAATTCTGAAAGTATTAACTCTGTTCTTGAGCGTATAGTTATGGATATAACAACAGGAGCTAAAGTCGAGAGGGATATGGAAAAAATTGATTTATCATTTACTTTTGGTACATTTATTAATAAACATATCGATCTTTACAGTTTTGGAGCTGATTAAACTGAGATTGCTGTAAAATCGTCTCAACTATTGAGCTTCCTTCAAAACTATCTTTTTTCAAGAAGATGTCTCCTCTATTTATTATTTTCTATCAGAGAAAAAATTTTATTTCTGTCATAGAGTTTACCGTCATTTGGAAAAGCGGAATTAATAAGTTCCGGCTCCAGCAGGCTGCTTCCGAAACTTTTTATGGTTCCCCCATACCCTGAAGCATCAAGGACAGATACTCCAATATCCAGTATGGAAACTACTTTTTCCGTTTCCTTGTAACTTACAGAATTAGGAGAAACAATAATAAGGGGAACAAATTCAAATTTTCTGCTGTCTATAAAGAGGTATGATTTGTTTTCGTAATATCTCCCTTTTAGCTTAATTGAGTGATCTCCATAAATAAATATATAGGCTTCCGGATCAATTTCCCTTATTTCTCTAATTCCCTTTGCAAGAACTGTGTCTACATAGGACATGGAAGTAAAGTAGTCTTTTTCTTCTTTAACCGGGATATCATCGAATCTGTCCTCTGAATATACTGAGTAGACTAAATTAAAAGGTCCGTGGCTGGTCATAGTTATAATATGGTAGTAGTAGGGATTTTTCTCTTCTTTAAGTGTTTTGGTAACAAAGGAAAAGAGATCTCCGTCACTCCCTCCCCATTTTTTTTCGTTGAGCCCCATTTCGAAGAGGTCATAAAAATTGTCAAAACCCATGGCGGGAAGATTAAAGTTTCTATTAAAATAACTCCCTGTATTTGCGTGAAAAACCAGAGTGTTAACCTTGTCAGGAAATCTTTTAATAAATGAGTTTGGATAGTCATAAATTGTAAACTGACAGGCGGGAAATCCCCGAATTGCCTCTACCCCGTTTATTGCAGAAAACTCTGCATCCGAACTCGCCCCTGTTTTATGCTGGGCTGTAAGATAGGGATAATAAATGTTTTCCATAGCCAGGCTGGAAAGAAATGGCATGACCGGACTATCCTTATATTCCTGAAAGAGGATATCTGCTGTAAGACTCTCCACCTGGATTGTTATTACATTGTGTTTAATACTCTTTTCGGGGATTGTAATTTCAGTTCCATAAACAATGCTGTTAACAGCATCCTTCTGATTAGATGTATCACTCAGAACAAGAGAGGTGTATATGGTTCCATACTTTGCCTGTCTTCCCAGGATTCCCCACTCTGTTCCTGTCCCCTTAAAATAGTCAAGTTTGACAAGAAGCAGGTATAGTCCTATTCCTGTCAGAACCGCCATAGGGAGAAATAACGGGATCAGACTTTTACGAATTCTGTGATACTGATACAGTATAAGAAATAGAACAGGAATATCGAAAATAAGTATTAAATTGGATGGTTTAAAAACAACTGTAGAGAGGTAGCCGATTGCCGTTAACCCCTCTTTTAGGGTAAAAAGCTGGGACAGTAGTATAATTTCACCGCTGTACTCATAAACAAGGAGCAGAATAGTCATAAAAAGTGTTTGTAATATATAGGCCAGTATGGGGGTAATCCGTTTACCGGATAAAAAAATTATACGCCATAGAAAATAGAGGAAAAAAATATTTCTAAGTGCCATTTTCCATAGTGGGAATCCGCTGGTACTGGTCATTATATACTGGGTGCCTGTAAGTTTTATCACACTGAATACTACAAAGAGGAGAAAAAGAAATTCTCCCCGTAATATTTCTCTAAAGGAGATTTTGGGTCTAAAAATTTTTGGTATTCTCAAGCCATTTTTCCTGAAATTATCTCTATAATTTCACTCCTGAATCTTTCGGAAGAAAATTTTTCTGCATGTCTGCGAATTTTTCTTGTATCGAAGGTGGAATCTTCAAATATTTCAATGGCTTTTGTAAGGGATTTAACTGTCTGATCAGGAAAAAGAATGCCGGTTTCTCCTGGCATAACTGTATCCAGGGCTCCTCCTTTGCCGTATGCTATTACAGGTCGTCCGCAGGCCATGGCTTCGAGAGGTGTTATCCCGAAATCCTCATATCCCGGGAAAAGGAATGCTCTGCACCTTCTGTAGTAGTTTCTGGTTTCCTCATCATTCAGTCTTCCTGTAAAGGTAATTGTCTTCCCTGCAATAGACTTTAATTCCTTTTTCTGACTCCCGTTACCTATAATTATAAGGTTTCTTTTAAGAGAATTGCATGCTTTAATGGCAATATCTATCCTTTTGTAGGGAACAAATCTGCTTAGAATAAGATAAAAATCTTCCACTTTATCAGTTCCCGGTGTAAAAAAGTCTGTGTTAACAGGTGGAAAGACTACCTGAGCGTCTCTTCTGTATATTTTTTTAATTCTTTTACCTGTAATTGTACTGTTTGCCATAAAATGATCGACCCGCAACCCTGTCAGTGCATCCCACTGCCGTATTTTTGGGAGTAATCGTTTCATTGCCATTCTTGTGATTAACCCTGTAGAACCCATATATTCATGGTACAGATCCCATGCATAACGCATGGGTGTATGAACGTACGAAAAATGGAGAGTATCTGCATTAGTGAGCACTCCCTTTGCACAGGAGGAAGAACTGCTCAGTACAATATCAAAACTGCTTAGATCAAAACTTTCGAAGGCCCGGGGCATTAAATGGAGCAGTTTTGTATAGAGCTTCATTATTCCTGGAATATTCTGCATAAAAGAGGTTACAACTTTTTCTTTTGGGAAAATAGATTCCATGTTTTTTGCGTTATAAACAGTTGTGTATACGGGAGCATTGGGGAATATTCTGCAGAACTCCTCTACAACCCTCTCTGCTCCCCCATAGTTTGTAAGCCAGTCATGAACTATAGCTACTTTTAATCCGGCTATATTCTCCGGGAGGTCTGTTTTTTCAGTATGCATTTTTGTTTACAAATCCCTTTATAAACGTAAGAAGCAGAATCCTTACATCGAACCAGAGGCTCCAGTGTTTTATATAGTAAAGGTCAAACTCTATCCGTTTTTCTATACTTGTATTACCTCTCCACCCGTTAATCTGTGCCCAGCCTGTAATACCGGCCTTTACCCGATGACGCAGCATGTAGGATGGAATCTGTTCCTTGAACTGCTCAATAAAAACAGGTCTTTCCGGTCTTGGCCCTACGAGACTCATATCACCTTTTAGAACATTCCAGAACTGAGGAATTTCATCAAGGCTGGTTTTTCTCAGGGAATTCCCAAGCTTTGTTTTTCTGTCATCATTTTCCACTGCCCAGACAGCTCCTGATTTTTCCTCTGCATCTGTTTTCATGGAGCGGAATTTCCACATTTTGAATTTTCTTCCATCCACACTCATACGTTCCTGGCCGTAAAAAACAGGGCCTTTGGAGGTAAATTTTACAAGAATTGCTATAATAATAAAAAGCGGAGAAGCGATTAAAAGGAACAGAGTGGAACCGAAAATATCAGCAGCACGTTTTACCAATTCTCCGGTCATACTGATTCTTGGTGAGTTTACTGCAATCAGCGGTATCCCTTCGAATACCTCAATGTCGAATCCCAGATAATCATACTGTATGTCCGGTATCAACATTACAGGAATAAACATCTGATTAAACGAATTGATTGTTTTCTTTGTAGAATCGGTTTTCCGGGAATCATAACCAATAATAACCATATCTGGAATATCATTCTCAAGATCCTCAATATCTTTCAGGGATATCTCTTTTATGGAGTATTTTTCAGCAAGCCCGCCTGAATCGATCCATCCTATAATCCTGATCCCTGTCTGGGGGCGGTAATGGAGAGTTTTTATATACTCTTCCAGTTTACTGCCGGATCCGGCAACAATTATATGGCGTAAATTTTTTCCTGATGCTCTTAATTTAAGGAGCTGCTGACGAATTATCATCCGGATTGTTACCGAAAGGATTATCCCAATAACAGGATACATTATAAGTGTCAGTCTGGAAAAACGAACCTGGGTCATAACATACAGGAGGATAAAAAATGCCGAAATGGTTTGAACATTTGATTTAACGATTCCAAAAACCTCTTTGTACCAGGAGAAGTAGCGTGTAGACTGGTACAGGTTGTTCCGGGTATAAAAAAACAGGAAAATTGCAAGCAGATATGGAAGAAGTTTTACAAAATCCGGAAAAATCCCCTGCTGCCCTCCTGGAAGGATATTGAAACGTATAAAATAGGCAAGAAGCCAGGAAACTGCCGCAACGGTAAGATCAATTAATCTTAGTATTAGAGCAAAATTTTTTGCTTTTTTCTTTAACATTGGTTCCTCATGGAAATATCGCTATGTTGTCTCTAAAATACCTCAAAATAATATATATTTCCAGTGTGCTTTTGTTATTATTGGGGATATATTAACTGTACTTA
>JAJRQE010000250.1 GCA_024280415.1 Spirochaetota bacterium
GGAATTGGACTACAAAAATATGCAAGAACATGGACCGGTGATAATGTCTCCAACTGGGAATCCATGAAATATAATATTCTTATGGGTCTGGGGCTGGGTTTAAGTGGTATACCCTACTACGGACATGATATCGGAGGCTTCTTCGGGCCACAGCCGGATGTAAAACAGTTTATTCGATGGTGTCAGACTGCAGTTTTTCAGCCAAGATTTGTTATACATTCATGGAATGCAAATGGAAATCCGACTGAAATTTGGGCCTATCCCGAATCCATTAATATTATCAGGGAACTCGTTGAGCTTCATTATGAATTTATGCCCTATATATATAACACAGCAATTGAAGCATCCCTTTCTGGTATTCCAATGGAAAGACCATTAACACTGATGTTCCCTGATGACCCAAATATCGATCCGGACAGTGTCCACTATATGTTTGGAGAGGATATTCTTGTAGTTTCTGCAGTTGACGAAAGAACAGAACAAATTAGCATATATCTTCCAAGGGGAACAGGGTGGCAAGACCCTGTAAATGGGAAAATGTTTGAGGGCGGACAAAATATTTTAGTTGAATACCCATACAAAGGCATAAAATACTTTATAAGAGAGGGTTCTGTAATATTTACATCTCCAGGCTGCAAGAAACTGGATACAGGGTATTTCGAATCTTTAAAACTATCTATTCTGCCATCTAAAGATCGGATAATTACAAGAGATTACAGGGAAGATAATGGAGATGATTCTTTTAAAGATGGATCTCACAACAGATACTGCATTACCGTAGATTACGTAGAAAAGGAAGGTAAAATAGAGATTAAAAGGATGGGAGAATCACTCAAGCCCTCTTCTGCATTACGAATAATTAATCTGGTACTTCCTGAAAACTTTATATTTCTCCCAATAAAAAATTCAAATATAAAATTCGAATCCCAAAACAATCTATCCATGGATAATATGCCGAAAGACCTTGTACTCAAATTTAAATTAATGGAGAATTAAATGAGAATAAATCTTAATTTTGTTAAACCCGGAAAAATTGATATAACAACAGACGCAATTCCGGAACCTGGAAAGAATGAATGCTTAATAGAAAACTATGCATCCCTGATTAGTCCAGGCACAGAACTGGCTCTTTTTACAGGAACCCATGTTGGATTTAACGATCCTGAAATAAGCTGGGCAAAATATCCTCTTTCCCCGGGATATGCAAGTGTTGGGAAGGTTATCAAAACCAACGAAAACCAGGAATTAAAAACAGGAGACAATGTAATGTACTATGGTCTGCATAGCAGTCATGGTATTATAAATTCAAAAAATGACACTTGGGCACATATTCCCCAGGGTATGTCAGAAAAATCTCTCTTTGGCCGGTTTGCCAAGATCTCTGCAACAGTGCCATATCTGGCTCAGGGCAAAAAAGGAAATGTTCTTGTATTAGGAGCCGGCCTTATTGGTAATTTCTGTGCTCAACTTTTTCATATGGACTCTGAACGAAAGATAATTATTGCGGATATATCCAGCAACAGATTATCTTTATCATCAAGATGCGGTATTGAATACCAGTTAAACACAAATTCAGAAGATCCAGCTACAGCTCTTAACCGTATTACAGACGGAAAAGGAGTGGATATTATTGTTGAAGCGACAGGAGTACCCGAACTTGTATCAAAATCTCTGGAACTTGTTAACCCTCTTGGTTCTGTTTACCTTTTAGGCTCTTCAAGAGGAGCTGTTTCGATAAATACATACAAAATGATCCATAGAAAAGGAACATCACTAATCGGTGCCCATGAATCTGTTATAGAAAAACTCTATAATAAAACCACCGGAAATCCGATACGTAATCAGCTGAACAAGATGATAAACCATATCAGCACAGGATCGTTAAAAACTTCCGGGATGATAACTCACAGGATTAACCCCGATCAGGCAGAAAAATACTACAATCATCTTCTGAACGACCCTGATAATTATCTGGGAGTGCTAATTGAATGGAGTAAAATATGAGCATTAAATTTACGGGAATAAGCGACGAAGGAGCAGATAAGTTCGTGGATCAGATATCTCTTCACAATCAACTGGGCTGGGATTCCATGGAAATACGAACCGTTGAGGGACTGAATATCTGTGAAATGCCGGATAATAATTTTAATAAAATTTTCGATGTTCTGGGTATGGAAAATATTCAGGTTGTCGGGTTTGCCTCTTCCATTGCAAACTGGGCCAGAGTAGTAAAAGGAGATTTTGAGACAGATAAAAAGGATCTTTTAAGGGCTTCTCCTAGAATGCACAAAATGGGAGCTCCTTACTTACGAATTATGTCTTATGCACAGGGAGACTCAGAACAGGTGGAATGGGCTTCTGAAGCATTGAAGAGAATCAAGGAACTGACTAAAATGGCAGAAGGCGAAGGAATAATCCTTATCCACGAAAACTGTGATGGCTAGGCATCCTCAGAACCGGAAAATCTTGAACATATGCTGAATGAAATTCAATCCCCTTCTCTACAAATTGTTTTTGATATGGGGAATCCACTAAGCCATGGACATCCTGATGCAAAAGTCTGGGATTTTCTAAAAGCCTGTGAAAACAGAATCGCTCATATTCATATAAAAGACTGTTATTTAGATGAAGCCGGAGAAGCTGTACACTGTTTCCCGGGTGAGGGCCGCTGCCATGTTAAACCAATAGTACAATATATGATTTCTAAACTTAATTACTCAGGCTATCTCTCAATTGAACCC
>JAJRQE010000251.1 GCA_024280415.1 Spirochaetota bacterium
GAACCAATACCTTTGGGGCTGTTACACGGGTAAGAAGTACTTTAAGTTTTGCTGTACATAAATTCTTTATGGAAAATGGATTTGTATATGTTCACACACCAATCATATCTGCCAGTGACTGTGAAGGAGCTGGTGAGATGTTTCAGGTAACTACGCTGCCTCTTGAAGATATTCCGAAAGTTGACGGTAAAGTAGATTATACAAGAGACTTCTTCAGCAAACCAGCAAACCTTACTGTCAGTGGACAGCTGGAGGGGGAGATATATGCAACTGCTCTTAAAGATATATATACCTTCGGTCCTACTTTCAGGGCCGAAAACTCCAATACAAGCCGGCATCTTGCTGAATTCTGGATGATTGAACCCGAAATGGCCTTCTGCAGTCTGGATGGGAACATGGAGATGGCGGAACAGTTCCTGAAATACGTTTTGAAATATGTTTTGGATAATTCCAGTGAGGATATGAATTTCTTCAACAGTTTTATTCAGAAAGGAATAATTGATGATATTAAGAATGTCATTGAAACCCCCTTTACCCACCTTAGCTATACCGAAGCTGTGGAAATATTGACCAGCGCAGATACGACCTTTGAGTTCCCCGTTGAATGGGGTCATGATCTCCAGTCTGAACATGAGAGATACCTGACAGAGGTTGTTTATAAGGGACCTGTTATTCTTACAGACTACCCTAAAGAGATTAAAGCCTTCTATATGAAACTGAATGAAGATGGGAAAACCGTAAGAGCGATGGATATTCTTGTCCCCCGTTTAGGTGAAATTATTGGCGGCAGTGAGAGGGAAAGCGATCTTGAAAAACTAAAAACAAGGCTCGATGAACAGAACCTTGATCACAGAGATTACTGGTGGTATCTTGAACTAAGACAGTATGGGACGGTTCCTCACTCAGGATTCGGTCTTGGATTTGAAAGACTTGTTCAGTATGTTACGGGAATGCAGAATATCCGGGATGTCATTCCCTTCCCAAGAACCGTTGGCAGTGCTGACTTTTAGAATACAAATCCATACGTAGAGACGCACCGCCGTGCGTCTCTACGTATGCAATGCAACTGCATTTATAATTTTATCTGTATGGTTATTATATTTAATAAAATTCAAATAATCTGTTCTGGTAACAAGGCCAATTGTTTTACCCTTCTCTACAATGGGAATATGCCCTACATTATTTCCAAACATTAGTTTCTCTATTTCCCTCATTGAGAGATTCTTATTTCCCTGAATAACATTTTTAATCATATACCCCCTGACAGGAGCATGCATCTGATTAGCCCTTCTCGCTTTCATAATATCTTTCAGAGTTATAAATCCTGAAATTTCATTATTGGCATTATTAACCGGAGCACCCGAATGATTTACTGACTCCAGAAAGAGAGAAGTATCCAGAAGGCTCCAATCCTCATTAACAGAATGAACATCTTTGGTCATAATAGTTCCAACAGTAACTGCAGGCTCCAGATTCTTTTCCAAAAAAGCAAGAATAAAATCCAGAACACCCTCCCCATATTTATCTTTAAGGGAAACAGATGCAGCCATAGCATGCCCGCCCCCTCCCATTTCTCCGAGGATATAGTTAAGATCTATTGCTTCTTTCTGACTTCTTCCAATAATAATAGAGGATGAAGTTTTGGCAAATGAGAAAACAGCAAAATATGCGTCAGGGTTCTCAACTTCAAAAACTTTCTCTGCAACGGCTGCCAGTCCGCTAACCTGCTTCTCAAGTTCCATATAGGAAAACAGTATCAGATGTCCATTAATATACTTTGATATCTGATGATTCAGAATATCGTGAAAAAGATGCATTTGATATTCCTCCTTAAGGGTCTTAAGATACCGTCGAACAATATTAATATCTGCGCCGCAGTTCATAAGATAATAGGCTACTCTAAAATCTTCGACACTTACATTCTCATGTGTAAAATTACCTGTATCTGCAAAAATACCTGTAAGTGCAATTGTCGCAAGATCCGAATTTATTTCGATACCCTTTTCCATCAGTTCTAAACCTAGAATAGTTGTATTGGATCCAAAATCATGATAGTGAGTTACCTGTGCTTCCAGATCATTTGCATCTGAAGGGTGGTGGTCATAGACAGTAAGGAACTCAGGTTTTCCATCGATAACCTTTAAATATTCTTCAATACGTTTTGAAGATCTTGTATCTACAACAACAAGACTCTCCACTCTAACATTTTTTATATCTTTGGTAGTTAAAAAGTCAAAATAGTCATTGTATAAATTATAAAAATCCCTGGCAACGGGATGTATAAACCTGCTTTTAACCATCTGATGATCAGGATAGAGAAGCTTAGCCAGAGCAATAGATCCAAGGCAATCCATATCCATATTGGTGTGGCCAACTATTAATTTCATTATTTCCCCTTATGTAGTTTATTCATCCTTAGTTCCTGCAAAACAATAATTCTAAAAAAATATTTCATTAATTTTTCCTGTTCTGCCATCTTCTTAATTCTTTATCAAATGCATTGGCAAATAACTGAACAGCTCGATTACTCATGGCTCCTGAAGATTTTGACATAACACCATAACTTCTAAGTTCAGTCATGGCATTTCGCATAGAAAGCCTTTCACCAATATTGTCTCCTGTAAAAACACTCCCCCTGTCATCCAAAACAAGAAGCCCTTTTTTTACCAGATCTGCAGCCAGTGGAATATCTCGTGTTATTGCGATATCACCTTCATTGGAATTTTCATGAATATATCTGTCAGCTTCTCCTTCCCCTAAAGGAACCAGCTGCATATCGGACCATTCATTATCCACATTTGGAATAGTTCTATTTGCTACAAAGATGGAATTTATCTCGACTCTTGAAGATGCACGGATAATAATTTCCCTAATCTGCCTGGGACAGGAATCTGAATCGACCCAAATTATCATTATATTCTTTTACCAGGAATACCAGCAGAATATAGCTCACAGGAGCCCTCCAAAAAATAGGAGCTTACTGAAGCCGGAATAAGAACACTTTCACCCTTTACTATATGTATGGTATCAGAATCTGCGATAATATTAACTTCACCTGCAGTACATATAAGTATCTCCAGAGAAGATCTGTTATCTATTCGAACAGGGGTAGAAATACCATTTTTTATTAACTTAAGGCAAAATTCTTCAGAAGGTGTCGTATACTCAAATATACCGGGGCTGCTCTCCCGGGGCAGAAGAACCTTACGGTCTGCTGTTTTTAAATTAAGAACCTTAAGAAGTTCATCTGTATCAATATATTTTGGGGTAAGCCCTCCCCTCAGCACATTATCAGAATTGGACATCAACTCAATACCCGATCCCTCTACATAGGCATGAAGTTCACCAGGTCCCTGGTACAGAGCCTCTCCCGGCTTAAGGTTATAGATATTTAAAAAAAGAGGTGCCAGAATACCAGGGTCAGTATCGTACAGTCCTGCAAATTTTAAAACTAATTCTGATTCTATTGAGTTACTAATATTTGCCCACTTCAGAGCGGAGGCGATCAATTCTTTGAGTTTATCTTTTTCCAACACCATAAGAGATCTGAAAAAAGATTCAATCTGAACTGTATTGGTTTGTTTAAATGAAGATTCCAGACTCCTGGAAAACGCAGAACTTTCCAGTTTATTAAAATTAGATTCTATCTTTCGGGGACTCAGAAAACCGCACATGGCAGTGAATGGTGTCAGGGCACAAATAATTTCAGGCTTATGATTATTATCTTTGTAATTCCTGTTAAAGGCATCCAAAGGGATTCCCTTCCGGTTTTCCTCCAGAAAACCATTCTCTGCAGTTTTCTTATCAGGATGAGCCTGCAGAGAAAGGGGGCTTTCCGAAGAAAGTACTTTAAATAAAAAAGGAAGCTTTCCATTAAACTGTCTGTAATTACTTCCCAGCATTTCCTCAGGGAACTCTTCAAAAAGCTGTCTTAGTGGAATATTCCGGGATTTGATATTAACCTGGGACGGTGCCCGAAGGTGATCCCCCATCCAGAGTTCAGCCCAGTTTTCACCATTTTGCTCTACACCAAGCAAATCAGGAATGAAATCAACAGATCCCCAGGAATATTTCTGAACAGTATTAATCATTTTTAAGGGTTTCATAAGGAAAAGTTTACATTCCCCTGAGGATATGGTCAATTATATTAAACAGTTTTTCATACTACTCCTTGAAAAAGAGAGCCGAAAACAGGCATAATAGGAAAGGTTATTGAAGAAATATTCTATTTTTAAAATTACCTTAGTATATACAAAATTAATTCAGGAGATAATTGTGACATATTCCCCACTTCAAACTGCACGGTACGGTTATAAACCGAAACTGCCGTCTGTTCTTCAAGGTGAAATAGATAAAATAGGTATAAATCCTAAAGGTTCTACAGAATCTGAAGCAGATCAGAAAAAACTTTCAGAACTATTTCCACGAACTTACGGAGCCCCGTTTATTGAAACTGTTAAATTAGATCAGAGTCAGAATATAGAATGTATAAATATAGGAGTAGTTCTATCCGGTGGACAGGCACCTGGTGGTCATAATGTAATTTCAGGACTCTACGATGCCTTAAAAAAGGCCAGCCCTGACTCCAGACTAATAGGATTTTTAGGAGGCCCGGCAGGGATTCTGGAGAATAAAACAATTGAACTTGATGAGAAAACAATTGATCAATACCGAAATACCGGTGGTTTTGATATAATTGGATCAGGACGAACAAAACTGGAAACTTCAGAACAGTTCGATATTTGTGAGGATGTTTGTAAACTTCACGATATATCTTCTCTTATAATTATCGGGGGGGATGATTCCAATACCAATGGGGCAGTACTGGCGGAGTATTTCAAGGAAAAGAATTCGGGTATTTCTGTTTTAGGAGTACCAAAAACAATAGATGGCGACCTTAAAAACAAGTATGTTGGAATTTCATTTGGATTTGATACAGCAACAAAAACCTATTCTGAACTGATTGGAAATATTGAAAAAGATGCCAATTCTGCAAAAAAATACTGGCATTTTATTAAATTAATGGGGAGAAGTGCCTCCCATATATGTCTTGAATGTGCACTTCAGACCCACCCCAATATTGCATTGATTTCAGAAGAGATTGAGAATAATCATAAATCACTGACTGACATTGTATTGGATATGGTCAATATTATTGTAAAAAGAAGTGAACTTGGAAGTAACTATGGAATTGTACTGATCCCCGAGGGATTAATCGAATTTATTCCGGAAATGAAACTCCTGATATCAGAATTGAATACGCTGCTGGCGGAGCATACGGAACACTTCAGTTCTCTGCATACTTTCGAAGATCAGTCCAGATGGATAAACAGGGAACTCACAAGGGACTCCTCCTATGTATTTTCCACACTACCCAACAATATTCAGCGGCAGCTCCTAATGGACAGGGATCCCCATGGAAATGTTCAGGTATCGAGAATCGAAACAGAAAAACTACTCGTCCAGATGGTGGAATCAAGACTCGATGAAATGAAGAGTGATGGTAAATTCAAAGGGTCCTTCAGCCCTCAGGAACATTTCTTCGGGTATGAGGGAAGATGTGCATTCCCCTCTAATTTCGATGCCGATTACTGTTATTCATTGGGTTACAACGCTTACGTACTCTCTGCTGCAGGCCTTACCGGCTATATTTCATCTATACATAATACTTCAAAACCGGTTGACCAATGGACTGCCGGGGGGGTACCGGTCACGATGATGATGAACCTGGAGCAGAGACATGGAAAGATGAAACCGGTAATCAGAAAGGCTCTGGTAGACCTTGAGGGGAAACCTTTTAAAGAGTTTTCCAAAAACAGAGATATCCGGGCAATTAAGTCATCCTATCTTTTCCCAGGAGCAATTCAGTACTTTGGACCGGAAGAGGTATGTGATGCAAGGTCTATAACCCTTCAACTGGAAGGGGAATAATCTCTGAATGTTGAAAATCAGTACAAAACCAATAGTTAAATTCAGTGTTGAGCATCCCTGGATTATAATTGTAGTTTCTGTCATCATATCAATATTAATGTTATTTCCAATGAGGAACCTCGAGATCGAACCCGATGTGGAGAGCCTTCTTCCGAACGATACAGTTGAGAATGCAGATCAGAATAATCAGGATCTTATAATTTACGATAAACTACTTATAATGGTTAACGGTGAAAATCTCTTTACAGTTGACGGACTGAATGAATTTCAATCTGCCTACAGAAACCTGGAATCGGTTCTCCCTGTAGAAAAAATTGTAGATCCTTTTTCACAAACCATTCTTGAAAAAGTTGGATCACGGCTCTCAGCTGTACCCCTGGCACCGGGAGGTATAGCTCCAAAAACAGAGGAAGATTTAAAAATATTCCTCGAGCGATTGAATAAATCCAGGTTTGCTAAGGGTCTTGTCAGTTCAGAGGATAGAGATTCTCTGGTTGTATTTTTGGCAATAACAAAAAACAACCACTACGAAGAAAAAATGGACCAAATAAATTCCACCCTCGCTTCCTTGAAAACCAGGATGAATGTTATTATTACCGGAAGTATTCCTTTTTCGGCAGAGACTGAAAAATTTCTTACAGAGGGATTCAGTAAGCTTCTTTTGTTTGTCCTTGCAACAATACTGTTAAGCTATTATCTTGGATTTCAGTCAAAGAGAGCTGTTTTCCTTCCTGTAACGATTGTTATCAGCGGAACAGTTTTCTCTCTTGGTGTAATGGCTCTCCTTGGTTATAAACTGACAATGGTGAGTATAATATCACCACCCCTTGTACTGACCCTGGGTAGTTCCTACAGTATACACGTCATGAATGCTTATTACAGCCTTTCCCGGGTTAGTAAAAAATCAAAAAAAGAACAAATAATAGATTCTGTAGCAAATGTAAGCGGAACGGTTATGCTTGCATCCTTTACAACTCTGATTGGCTTGCTCAGCCTGCTCCTGGCAACAATAAGACAGACAAGGGAATTCGCAATAACAACCTCCGTAGGAATACTTTTTGCTGCGTTTCTTTCTATTACGCTTCTCCCCTCTTTCCTTGCTCTTCAGCCCCTTCCGGAACAGAAAAAACTTAAAATCCTTAATAAGGATCCCCTGTCGAAATTCTTAAACCACTTTGGCGGCCGGATAATTAACTGGCATTTTCAGGCAATAACAATACTGGTTATAATTACAGCAGTATTTCTAATTCTATTACCCAGGATCTCCTTCAATACCAATGCAACTGAATATTTTCCCAAAACATCTGTGCTGATGAGCGACCATTTTAATTTTTTAAAAAAAATGGGTGGCTTTGAAGAGATACGAATAAATCTTTCCACAGATGAAAAAGGATATTTCCTTAAAGAAGATGTATTGAATGAGATATACAGTCTTCAGGAAAATCTGAATAAAATTGAAAATATCAGTTATATATTTTCTTTTCCGGAGTATCTGAGTTACGCAGGAGAAATTATGACCGGGAAGGAAGCCAATTTCAAATCCAGAGGGATGAATTTGCTTATTTCCAGAATGTTTAATACTCTCAGTCCTGATGAATCAATTGCAAATAAAGATTATTCCAAAATAAGTATTATACTCAGAGTCTTTAATAAATCTGAGAACAGATCACTAGATGAAAAGGACACGAATGATATTGTAAACAGAATTATATCTATTATTAAAGATTCTGTCAGTAATGATATTAACTGGAAACTTGAAGGGATGAGTTTGAGATTCCTTGAACTTTCAAAGCAGATGAAACGTGATTTTCTGGTGTCGACCATAGTAGCTCTTATAATGATAGGATTAGTTTCAACTATAGCATTTAAGTCCCTCCTTAAGGGGTTTCTGGCGTTGATACCCCTTCTAATGGGTATTTTTTCAAGTTTAATCCTTATGGCACTTTTCAAAATACCACTGGATATGACTACAATAATGGTGTCATGTATATCAATAGGGGTAGGAGTAGATGATTCAATTCATTTTCTTCTGCAATACCAGAAGCAGTCACGTATACATTCCGGTAATACAGAAAAAGCTATTTTTGAAACATTAATCCATGCAGGCAGACCCATAATTATTACTACACTTTCTATCGTTGCAGGTTTACTTTTCCTCAGTCTGGCACAATTCCAACCGATAAGATACTTCGGACTGTTAATTGTATTTACCCTGGCTACTGCGTGCTTTGCCACACTTTTTATACTTCCTCCGCTTTTAAATACTAAAAAGAAGCCATTGTCATGAAAAACACTTTCCCAAAAAATATTCCTGTTGATCACGCAGCACAGATTTTTGTTTCCATCAGCTCTCCAAAAGAAACAACAATGTCCAGGATTGCACTTACCTTAAAAAATACAATTGATCAGGAAAAACTGGAAATAGCTTTAAAAAATGTTATTGAAGTTTTCCCATTTTTCCAGGTATATCTTAAAAAACAGTTTTATAATTATGTCTTTGAAAAAACAGATAATATACCTTCTGTGGAAGAAGATACCAGATGGACTAACAGATATATTAATTTTAATAAAAACAACTTTCCATTCAGGGTTAAATCCTTTGATAAAACTATAGCTCTGGAAATGTCACATATTATTTCTGATGGATTCGGTACTCTCAGCTTTCTCCTTTCAATTACTTCAGAATATTTACGGTTATGTAATTATGAAGTAGATGATTCTCTATTTGTAAAAAAAATAGATACAGAAACAATTTCCGAGGAGTGGGAATGTGCTTTTCGATCAACTTTTCCTCTAAAGGGTCCTAAAATAAAACTAACTCCTGCTGCGTATGTTCCTACCGGTAAAATGATTCCAGTTGAAAAATATTATAGCACAAGAATTATAATGGATCTGGAAAGTTTGCGGTTAAAAGCGAGAAACATGAATGTAACCCTCAATGTATATTTATCAGCTATCTATGCCTTTGCAATCCAGAATCTATTTATCGAAGACATTGCTAATGGGAAGGCAGACAAAAATCTTCCAATAAGGCTCCAAATCCCGGTAAATATGAGAAAATATTATCCAACAAAAAATCTTAGGAATTTCTCATATTTATATTCACCTGCATTTACTATAACAGGTGGTTCATATACTTTTACTGAATTAGTTAAAAAAATATCATATTCTATCCGGCACGAACGTCATTCAAAATATGTGGAACACCAAATTTCAAGAAACCTTCGAACTGAAAAAAATATATTATTTAAAGTTGCTCCAAGATTTATTAAACAATTTATTTTTCGTATTTTTTATCATTTATTTGCAAGAAGTCAATATTCTGGGGTAATCACAAATATGGGTGATATAAAACTTCCGGATAATCTTGCGGCTCAAATAGAAAGCTTTGATATTATCCCCTGTAATTCACCCGTCCCAGGCAGAAATACTGCACTTTTCAGCTACAAAGGAAAGCTGGAAATGAATATAGGCAGCTCATGTAATGACCTGCGTCTTGAGAATGAAATAATAAATATTATGAAAAGTTTGGAAATAGATAATTCTGTAGTTTATAAGAGAGATACTTAAATGTCTTTAAATATCACAGTTGGAATAACCGGTGGCACCGGTTTTATTGGCAGCAACCTTGCAGGATTTCTTGCAGATAAGGGATATTATGTTGAATGCCTGACACGTTCGGGTAAAGCTCCTCCGGATCTAAAAGAACAGGAAAATCTTTTTTTTTCCAGAGGTGATATAACTGATTCAGACAGTATTATAGATTTTGTACGAAGAAATCAGATTATTATACATCTTGCTGGAAAAACCCGTGCAGCAGATGAAAAAGAATTTATTAAATTTAATGTAACAGGTACAATAAATCTAATTGAGAGTATCAAAACAGAGAATCCGGAAATAAGACAGATTATAATAATGAGTAGCCAGGCTGCAGTAGGCCCAAGCCCAAACGAAATATTTCTGGACGAAAACTCACCTTTAAAACCACTATCTCCCTATGGACGCAGTAAGGCAATGATGGAAAATTACCTTAAATCTAAATCTGAAAACTTACCAATAACGATAGTAAGAGCACCCTCGGTATATGGTCCCAGAGATAAGGATTTCCTAAAATTATTCCGTATATACAATATGGGAATAAAGCCTGTGATAGGTAAAACTCACCGAATCAGTTTTGTTTATGTTCAAAACCTAATTGAGGGAATTTTTGCAATGATGTCGAACAAGCAGTCATTGAATGAAACATTTTTCATTACAGACGGAGGAGCTCTGACATGGAAAGAATTCGGAGAATTAAGCGAAAAATATCTTGGGAAAAAAGCTGTAACACTTAATATACCCAAATTTATAGTAGAGATTGTTGGTTTTATAAGTAAGGTTGTCTCTATTCTTACTAAAAAACAGATACTACTCACAAAAGATAAACTAAAAGAGATTAAGACACCTTTCTGGTTGGTTTCCAATAAAAAGATCAAAAAACTAATTGGATACACACCTCAATTTAGTACTGAAGAGGGTATCCAATATACTATTAGATGGTATAGAGATAATCATTTGCTAAAGTAATACTTACATATACAGCAAACTTAAATAAGTCCCAGTTCTTTTCCTGTATCTCCAATCATTTCAAGGATCTGGTTGAGTTCACTGTCTGTATGAGTTGACATGAAACTTGTCCGGATCATTGCTCTGTTGGGCGGAACAGCAGGTGTTATTACAGGATTAACATAAACACCTTTTTCGAACAGAGTTTTCCAGAAAATAAACGCTTTTTCATTATCTCCTATTACAAGAGGAACAATTGGTGTCATAGTATTGCCAGTATTAAAACCCATATCTGAAAACCCTTTAGCCATTTTCCTTCCAATTTCCTGTAAACGCTGAACTCGTTCCGGTTCCTGCTTTATTATATCCAGAGCAGTGGAAGCCGCTACAATAGTGGAAGGAGGCATACTTGCACTAAACATCAACGGTCGGGCAAAATGTTTAATATAATCAATTACTTTTGCATCTCCGGCAACAAAACCGCCGATTGAACCGAAGGATTTCGAAAATGTACACATCATAACATCTGCATACGCTGAATTATTAAAGTGCTCAGAAGTTCCCCGACCGGTTTTTCCCAGAACACCAATCGCATGAGCTTCATCAAGATAAATAGCAGCTTTATACTTGTCAGCAAGTAACCTTAAGTGGGGAAGGTCAACTATATCGCCCTCCATACTAAAAACTCCATCTGTTACTATTAGTTTGGAAGCATCATCAGGAATAGATTTGAGAATTCTTTCCAGCTCTTCATAATTATTATGCCTGTATCTATGAACATGAACTGCTTTATTCAAACCAACTGTAAGAAATATTCCATCCATAATCGATGCATGATTGTATTTATCGGTAATAACATGATCTCCACGGCCAACAAGAGTAGAAATTGCTCCCATATTAGTTTGGTGACCAGTAGTAAAACAGAGAGCTTCCTCTTTACCAACAAAATCTGCGAGCTTCGCTTCGAGTTCCTCATGTAAAGCTAAAGTACCATTCATAAACCGTGATCCGGAGCAACTTGTACCATACTCTTTTAATGTTTTTATACTGGCTTCAACCATTCGGGGATCACCTGCAAGGCCAAGGTAATTATTGGAACCAGCCATAAGAAGCTCACGCCCCTCAATTATTACCTTGGTGCCGCTATTTTTCCCAATAGGTTTAAAAAAAGGATATATTCCGGCTTCTCTTGCTTCTTCTGCTTCTGTAAATGCATAGCATTTATCAAATATTCTAAAATCTCTACTTACCATAACTGGATCTGCCCCCTGGCTTTCTCGTTCTTTTTTTACTCACTGGTTTATTTAATTACAAAGTTAGTCATTAAAACCTACAACGTCTTTATGAAACATCTTCTGCGCTTATGCTGTCTGTGTTCATATTGCTTCCACATATCCTGAACGGGCTTGTTATCTTCAAGTTCCGGATTTGTTTCACATACCATTATCTTATTTTTAATTGCATTTTTATTAATCTCGTTCATCATTATGGAAATTACACCATGTCCCTTATACTGTTTTTTGACTCCAATCAAATAAAAATCTAAAGTAGAGGGTTTTTTTATGGCCTTCAGCATATGGATAAAACCAAATGGAAGCATATGACCCTTTGCTTTCCTAAGAGCCTGAGTAAATGAAGGAAATGTCAGACCTGCAGCTACAACTTCATCATTCTCATTTAGTATAAACTTTGTATATTCAGGTACGATGAATCCAAAATACTGATCGGTATAAAATTTCATCTGTTTTTCACTAAGAGGAACTGTTCCAAACAACTCTTCAAAAGCTTCTTCAATAATGGCCCAGAACCCGGGGATATAGGGTTTATATTCTTTTGCATTCTTTGCTTCCAGAAGATGAAGCTTCGATCTTTTAAGTATTAGATTATTTACACGAACAATTTTTTCCGGTATTTTTTCCGGTACTTTTATCTCAAACTCAAGCCAGTCAACCTGTTTTTCATATCCAAGTTTCTTTAGATGTTCAGGATAATAGGGATAGTTATAGGTAGTAGCATAAGTCCCCTGTTCTTCAAATCCTTCAACCAGCATTCCTTCTTCATCAAGATCTGTAAAACCCATAGGCCCCTCCAGAGCCTCCAGGGCATTTTCCTTAACCCATGATTCAGCCTTACCAAGTAATTCTCTGGAAACATTCTCGTCATCAATAAAGTCAATCCATCCAAACCTTGCTTTCTTTACCTTCCATTTCTCAATTAAAGTATTATTTATAATTACCGCAATACGACCAGCAATAACACCATCTTTATAGGCAAGCCAGTATTTTGATCTGCAATGCTCAAATGCAGGATTAATATTTCTATCTAAAATTTTAATTTCATCCCTTAAAAATGGAGGTGCCCAGTATTTATTATCTTTGTAAAGTATAAATGGAAACTTAACAAATTTCTTTAAGTCGCTTTTAGTAACTACTTCCTTAATTTCAATACCCATTATCCCTCCGGTTGTACTATATATATTTTGTAAGCTATTCCTTAAAACTGACTGAAAAAACCTGTGGTTGATCCAGGATTAATACCTTTAGAAGCGGTATTTGAAATTTTACAGTAGAACTGCTAATTTTCTCACCTCCTTCATTCGATACGACAACACCATCTACAGTCACATCGAGAACCAGCATTGAGTCCAGTATTCCTGCCCGGCTTTCATCTCCAAGAACAAACTGCATCATATCCAGATAGTCTTCATCGGAGAGTCCTCCGTTTGCCAGAGGGCCAAAATTCTCCATCAATGGTGAATTCATCGAGGGATTAGCTGAAAGGAGTGACTCCACTGTAGTGTAACTTATCTCCATAGAAAGCTTATAGATACCACCAGTTTGAGAAAAACTAAAGATACCGGCACCACCATTATTACCTGAGAAAACAGTTGAAACATCATCAAAAGTCAATTCTCCTTTAAGTAATTCAGGAGAAGGAGAAGATAAATCCTCAAGAACAACATTTTTGTCTTTCGAAAAATCTTCCCGGATCTTAGCCAAATCGAAAAACCCCTCTTTGAGAGTGGTATTTTTAGAATCATCGGGCATTAGTTCCGATAACTGTTCTGCAACATCAGTAAAATAATCAGCCAGAGTAAGCTCAAAACTAACCCTTCCTGAAGAATTTTTGTCAATATAGAGTGTCTGTTTCAAACTGCAGGACTGAAGAAATAAAAATACAGGAATTACCATAGTCAGTACAAATTTTAGCAAATATCTTTTATTCAGCAATAAGTTCCTCCTCACTACATCCGACATAGAGGAATATGTTAACCCAAATAACAAAAATAATCAATCTACATCTTATACAGCTTTTTGCGAGGTATCAAATTTTGAGGTCAAACCAGGCTCTTCTCTAAAAATGTATAGATAATCAACGGAAAAAGCCTCCAGGGGTCAATTTTATATACGATCCGTAAAGAGTTTCAAAATATCTTCAGTACTGAGTGTAGTTGGTGTATTTTTAATACCTGTAGATTTAGCCCCAAAAAGCAGGTCTTTTTCAGTAAACCCATAAGAGGAAAGTCCGGGAACC
>JAJRQE010000252.1 GCA_024280415.1 Spirochaetota bacterium
AAAATGATCAATATCGATAAGAAGTACACAAAATTTTAGATGTTTCCTTTTTTTGCGCATTATGCTGCTGCCTACAAAATCATAGATATATCTGTGGTTATAAAGACCTGTAAGACCATCTGTTATAGCCCGTTTTTCAAGTTCCTTGTAGAGAAAAAAAGTACGGGCATTGGCCTTGAATCTTGCCATGAACATGCTGTTATCGTAGGGTTTACTGATATAATCGTCAGCACCATACATAAGAGCATGAGATACAGTTTTAAGATTGGCTATACCGGATACTATTATTATTATACAGTCCTTCTGTTTCTTTCTTAGTTGAATAATAATCTCTTCTCCAGAGATTTCCGGAAGAACAAGATCCACAAGAAAAAAAGAATATTTTTCTGAATTATCAAGGAAATTCTGTGGGTCAGTATAGTAACTTACATTTTTAATTTTATGTAGTTCGAATATATTTTTTATGACATTAAGTCCGAATTTACTGTCATCCAGAACAGCAATGCTCTCTCCCTGAATCTGTTCAAGCAGTGTATCCTGTTTTATAAGAGAATCAAAATAGTTTTCCAGCTTGGCAGTGCTGATATCTTTTTTAAGAATATAATCAATTATTCCCAAGGAAAACAGTTTGGTTCTTAACTCCAGAGAATCGGTAGAAGTAAGGACAATTACAGGAATATTGGAAAATTTACTCTTACTCAAATACCTGATAAAATCCTCTCCGGACATATCAATCAATTCATTTCCGGTTATAATAAGACTTATTTTTGTTGATTCAAGAATTTCCAGGGCTTCAGTACTGCTATTGGTGGCAATGAGATTATATCCTCTGGGTTCTACAATTGACTTTACAATCTTTCGAAACAGATTACTCGACTCCAGCTGTAATACTATTTCCATAAAAACTCCTGGTTCTTGAAGATTGCGAACAATATCTGTATTATAATTTAAATAGGAATAAAGGGGAGAGGATGAAAGACAATTTTTTTGATTTTTTACGGGAAATTCCATTTTTTGAAGAATTATCTGATGATGATATTCACAGCATCTCAAAGTATTGTACGGACAGCATATTTCCTCCCGGATATATCCTTTTCTATGAAGAAGATCCTGCTGATATGTTCTATATTATAATGAAAGGTGAAGTTGAAGTCTGGAAAGCCTATAATACCGAAGATGCTGACATGCTGGCAGTTCATGGGAATGGTAAACTTTTCGGAGAAATGGCACTTATTGATAACTTACCACGAAGTGCAACAGTAAAGACAAAAACAGAGACACAGTTACTCCAAATTGGAGAGCGTGATTTTCAGAATATGATCAGAGAAAACTCTTCAGTGGCGTTTTCTATTGTAAGAAGTCTCTCCTCGATGGTTAGAAAGAGTAATGAAACATTCCTTGAAGATCTTAAAGAGCGAAATGTTGAATTGGAAAAAGCAAATAATGAATTAAAAACAGCTCACGAAGAACTGATAAAAAAAGAACGTCTGTCAAATCTGGGAAAATTCTCATCTATGATCCTACATGATCTGCGGAACCCCATTTCTACGGTAAAAGCTTATACAGATATGCTTTTAATGGATTCCAGTATTACCGATAAAACTAAAAAATATATCTCTAATATTAAATTTGAAACAGAAAGAATCAACAGTCTTGCCGGAGAACTACTGGACTATTCACGGGGAGATATTAGGCTGGAAATGAAAATAATCGATTTAAACAGTTTTCTTTCTGACCTGGAAGCATCTGTCAGACGACGCTTTTCTGCTGGGAATATCAGTATAATTTTCAACACAAATTTTAATGATCATGTTGTATTTGATTCTGAACGAATGATGCGGGTAATGATGAATCTGGCAGAAAATGCACGAAAAGCTCTTGGAGGAAAAGGAACATTTACAGTTTGGACAGACAAGATCGATCATTCATTAATGTTTACTATTGAAGATGACGGAGAAGGAATGAGCAAAGATATCCAAAAGCATATCTTTGAGCCCTTCTACTCCTCATCCCGGGGAGGAGGTACAGGTCTGGGTATGGTAATAGTTAAAAATATTGTTGAAGCTCACGAAGGTGACCTGGAAATAATCAGCTCACCCGGGAAAGGAACCAAAATCAAAATCAGTCTGCCTCTGCGATAGAAATTCCTACCTCCACTGCAATGGAATGAGTTCTGGATCCTCTACTGGGAAGTGCAGGCCTGGTGGATGTTAAGGTATTTACCGAGCCTGCAGGTTTTCCTTTCCTGTTAATTCCAAACCAGGCTCCCTGGTTAAGAGATACTGTCCCGGGAGCAATATCTTCAGTTACTTTGACTATGTTTTTTATACTGCCCCATTCATTTTCAATTACAACAGTCATTCTGTCCTCTATTCCCCTGGGTTCGGCATCCAGCGGATTTATCCATAACTTATTGTCTATGAGCTTTTTAAAAGCAGGCAGGTTATCATTTTGTGAGTGAATACGAAATTTGTCATGGGGAGTAATCAGTCTAAGAGGATACTTTTGAGAGACACTCATTATTACCGATTCAGGAACAGCAGTTCCACCCAGGGAAGGGAAATTCGGTAACTCCAGTTCAATTTTACCTGAAGGAGTATCGAGAGGATATTTGACCGGATCGGAAATAAAACTGGAAAGACCAATACGCATCTGAGAGGGGGCTTCATAGATCCCTGTTTTTTTAAATCTTTCGATGTCAGTTATTTCTGAATCTTTTATAAAATGATCGATCCATTCCTCCCCGGTTCTGCCTTCAGTAAATTCATTCTTATATCCCAGTACTTCAGCAAGTTCACTAAAAATTTGGTAATCATTTCTTGCCTCTCCTATGGGAGCAGAAGCCCTGGCTGAATAAAACAGATAATTTGTGTTTGAAAAAAGGATATCCTCTCTTTCAAGAAATGTTGTAACAGGAAGAACTACATCTGACCACTGGCAGGTAGGAGTCATAAAATAGTCATGACTAACAATAAAATCCACCTTTTTAAAGGCTTTAATTCCTTTTGATGTATCACTGCTTTGACCAATATAGTTACCCCCGGTATTATAGAGAACCCTGATATCCGAGGGGTATCCGCCAGATTTGCCCGTAAGGACAGCATCAGCCCATTCATAAACAGGAACTCGTTTAATATTTCTATTCTCGGGTACTGAAACAGAACCACAACGTGGTTTTTCCAGCCTGTTCCACTGACCGGTACCGGAGGAGCCACCCGGAATTCCAACATTTCCGGTTACCAGCTGAAGGATTCCAGCCAGTCTGTCATTATTTTCACCCCCGATTACACGTTGAATCGAAAGTCCGGGCAGTAGTGCTGCCGGCTTTGCTTCGGCATATCTTCTGACAAATTTTTCTATCGACGAAACAGATAAACCGCAGATTTCAGAAGCCCACTGGGGTGTTTTGGGAACACCGTCACTTTCACCCATAAGGTAGGTCTCAAATTTCTCAAACCCACTCCCATACCTTCTAATATAAGTTCTGTCCGCCAGTCCTTTCGTGATAAGGAAATACAGCATACCCAGCATCAGGGCAGAATCTGTCCCGGCTGTTATGGAGAGCCACTCTGCTCCATATTTTGTTACAGAAGAAGTTTTTCTGGGATCTATTATAACAATAGGAATTCCCTGGCCTGCAGCCTTTTTGAGAAGACTCTCTGTTTCACATCCGAACCTGGTATCTTCCGGGTTCAGCCCCCAGAGAATTATTAATTTTGAATTAACAAGGGTCTTTACATCAATTCCTACATACTTTGTCCCGTACATGGGCTGTTTAACAAAGGTAGAGGCTTCACTGGAAAAATTACCATATGTTTCGGTGTATCCTCCATACAGGCTCAAGAACCGCTGGGTAAGAGTTGCTGTATTATGAAGGGCTCCCCGGCAGGATCCGGATCCTCCAATTCGCATAACCGACTCTGCACCGTAAAGTTCCCTGGTCTTGTAAAGTTTATTAGAAACAAGCCCAAGGGCTTCCTCCCAACTTGCTTTCCTAAACTCTCCATCGCCCCTTCTTCCTATCCGTATTAAAGGTGTTGATATCCTGTCTGTAGAATAGATGATATCAGTCATTCTATACCCCTTCAGACATCCCTTCATCAATTCATTTTTATATGGACTATTCACAATTTTCCGAATTTCCCCATTCACAACATGAGCCTCCAGGGGGCAGCCGGCACCACAGTCTTTATTACAGGAAACAGGAACTCTTTCTACCATATCAGTGGAGTATAACCTTCTTTTATGAGATCTGATATCATACTGCCAACATATTCCACATCCACACCAAGGGATGCTATCTCTTTGACATTCTCATCCTGCTCGGCAATAAATTTACATGCAGTTACCTTTCCTTTTGCCTCTTTAAACTGTATTACATAATCTTTTATTTCAATATCCGATAGCAAAAGGCTCTGAGCGGGACCAAAAAATATAAGTTCCACCTTTTTCATCCAGCCCTGTGTAACAGAATTTACTGCATACATAAGCCCGGCCTTTGCCTTTTCGGCATCTGAAGTACTTATTACAACAACTACACGATCATTCATTTACAGCTCCTTTTCATTCGATTCATTTTTTACAGGATTTTCCCATATTAAAGACTTACAGGAATAACAATAGAATCCACAAGAGGTTTAATTGTCCTTTCAATCATATTATATACCATTTCAGATTCATCCCTACCTCCATACCAGGGATCGGGGACTTCATCACTTCCATCCTGTACTGGATCATAGTAACGAAAATAACGGACTATTCCAGGATTATCTGCACCTTTTACAGTGTTCTTTATTCTCGACATTGTAGTATGATCCATTGCAAGAATCAAATTATACTCCTCTCCGTCCGAGGAATAAAAGCGCCTGGAATAGTGCTTAATGGCAAGACCGCGTTT